>JAILJC010000056.1 GCA_024694965.1 Lachnospiraceae bacterium | reverse complement strand
ATAACCCTGCTTTCAATTGCTATTGTCGCAGCGATCGCCGTGTTTGTCGTACTGGCATTAAGGGTGCGGGAGGAAAACCGCGCCGATGTAAAAACAGAGGATACGGCCGGCAAACCCGGAAAGGATGAAGGCGGCACTGAGACAAACGTTGAGAATGAGGAAGCCGCGGCAGCATCCGACAGTGAACTTGGTGAGGTAAAGCTTCTTGAGAGGAGCAGCATGATATCGGGTGATCCCAACGATTACTATGATGCATCCATCGTACCCAAGGTTGAGGCTTACAGCGTAAAGTCCGATCTGTCGGACATCTTTAACCAGAGGGATATTGAATACGTAAGCGATGAGGCAAAACAGAAGCTTGCACAGGATCTGTTCGTCGTCTGTGACGGCGGTTATGATGAATTCTTCGAGCTGTATGAGGGCAACAGGTATAACATGACTCCCAATTTCGTTACGGTCGATTCGATGATGCATACCTATCATCTGTATTTTGCGCATCTCCTTAAGAAGATAGAAAAGAATCAGCTGTATGACGATGTCTGCGAGATAACAGAAAAAATGCTTGATAATTCGCTTGCCCAGTATGAAAAGCTGAAGGGCAGCGAATGGGAGGAAGCGTCACTTCGGAATGTTGCATTCTTCGCCGTTGCGGGTAAGCTCTTAGGCCTTAATATCGATGTGCCGGGAGAAGTCCGTGATGTGGTAAATTCAGAGGTTGGTCTGGTGTCATCGGAATCCATGAGCGATTCTCCTTTATTTGGCGGAGTGGAGGATTATTCACAGTATAAGCCGAGGGGATATTATGAAGGCGATGAGACGCTTGAGAAGTACTTCAGGGGTATGATGTGGTACGGAAGGCGCGGCTTTATGCAGAGTGATGATGATCAGATGCGCAGCGCGCTGCTCATGGTCGAAGCCATGGATGATGACGTATTTAAACTGTGGGAGGGGATATATACAGTTACTTCCTTCTTCGCAGGTGTAAGTGATGACGTTACGTATTATGAGTTTAAGCCTATTGTCGAAGCGGCATACGGCGACATCGGTGATGTGAGCAGCCTTATAGGAAATGATTCGGCATACAGGGAATTTTGTGCATATACAAAGAAAATGGAGCCTCCGAAGATCAATTCCATACCTGTTTACGAGGGTGACGAAATCCTGATCTCAAACTTCAGGTTCATGGGCCAGCGTTTCTCGATCGACGCGAATATCTTCCAGAACCTGGTGTATCGGTTTGTTGAGGAAAACGCTGCAGGTGACAGACGCATGCTGCCTGATCCGCTTGATATCCCGGCGGCGCTCGGATCCGAAGATGCTTACGGCATCCTTAAGGAGCAGGGCGATACCGGATATAAAAATTATGATACCAATATGGAAAAGATGAGGGAGGAGATGGATCCCGAAAACAACCCGGAGCTGTGGAACGCGAGCCTGTATTCGCAGTGGCTCTACACGCTTAAACCGGTCCTTACAAAGAAGGGGGAGGGCTATCCGTCCTTCATGCTGTCAAACAACTGGGGCAAGAAGTCCGTTGAGGGGTTCCTTGGCAGCTATACGGAGCTTAAGCATGACACGATCCTTTACTCGAAACAGATAATGGCCGAGATGGGTGACGGCGGCTGGGATGAGGTCTATGACGACAGGGGTTATGTCGAGCCCGAGCCGGCCGTGTTCGCAAGGCTTGCCGTACTCGCCTTAAGTACAAAAGAGGGCCTTAAGGGCTACAGAATGCTCGATGAGGCCGACAGTGAAAACTTAGATATTATATTCGAACTTTCAAAGAAGCTTGCGGCGATCGCCGACAAGGAGCTTTCGGGCGGTACGGTCACGGAAGACGAATATGAACTTATAAGGGATATCGGAGGTGACCTTGAGCACCTTTGGGTAGATGCGACTAAAGAAAGGGATGATGAATATCTTACAACATATGAGCATCCGTGTCCGATCGTAGCCGATATCGCAACCGATCCTAACGGAGCCATCCTCGAAGTGGGTACAGGTGGTGCTGACATCGCATATGTGATATGCCCTGTAGAAGGAACTTTAAGGGTATGCAAGGGTCCCGTATTTAAGTTCTATGCATTTTCATCCGCAAGCAGGCTTACCGATTCCGAGTGGAGAGAGATGCTCGGTATATGGCCGGGATCCAAGTTTGATTACAACGGAGATCCCAACTTAAAGCAGCCAGAATGGACTGATTCTTACAGATACCGTTATGTCAGGGATTTTGATTAGGATCGCTCTTGCGGCGGCCATGTGCGGCTCTGTTTCGTTTCTGCCGGCATGGGCGCAGTGGAGTGAAGTTACGGTAACAAATGAAGCTCCTCTTACGGATGAGGATCCGGACCTTATTGAGCTTAAGGAGCGGAGAGTCACGGCTTACAAGGACGGTGATATCGTATATGAGTCACCGGATGACTGCCTTGTACAGGAGATGCTATATTCGGATATTGACGATGACGGCCGCGGCGAGCTTGTGATCCTTAATTTCAGGAAAGGACGCCACAACGGCCCAAAACCGTTCTTTGTTGAGGATGACCACAGCAAGTGGTTCCAGCACATTTATATCTACGATTATTATGCGGATGAAAAGGTATTTAAGCCAAGCTGGATGGCATCGGATATAGGCATGGACGCCGTGGATATGACTCTGCTTGATGACGGAGTGATACGGATACTCAACAGACAGGGGCATTATTCAAACTGGAAGTGGAAGAGCTTCGGACTTAAAAACATAGACGGTGATGAATACTAGCAGGGAGCTTCGGGCTCCCTGTTCTTTTTTGCTAACAATCCGGATACGGTGTCGTACATTTTTTTATAAATAAGGGAACATACGACGGAACCGATAAAGTTTATCGGCGTAATTATGAAGAACAGCCATATGAAATCCTTCATATCAAAGAACTTTTGCTTTGCATAGTCGAAGATGATGATATCGAATATTGCGGAAATAAGGTATATCTCAAGTGATACCGAGGAGATGAGATAAAAGATCTTTTTGGGTACGCGGCCCTTAAGATCAATATCATAAAACAGCAGAAAGATGGAAGCCGAGCAGAGCACTACCGTTATGCAGTTGTATCCGCAGTCGACAGTTCCGAGTATTCCCCATACGAAGTTACCGCCCATGGCGTAGTGGTAGGAGATCAGGGAATTCGCTGATACCGTTATTATGATAACGGCTATGAGAAGGAGTTTGTTTAATTTCGGTTTGTACTCCTTGAAATAGCATCCGAGGAAATAATAAAGCAGCGGGTACAGCATCTGCCAGTAGTTGGGGGCAAAGAAGGTAAACAGGGATCCTATGCAGGAGATAACAGTCACTTCCGATGTTGAAGGAAGCGATACGAGAGGGTACATCGTGGCAACGACAGTAAGGAAGATGAGCAGAAGATGCTTTTCCTTTTTGGATAGTGCGTGCCACAGCCTGTTTAAAAAAGGAGCGATGAGCATGAGGGAAAAATAGAAACCGACATACCATGCCATCGTGTAAGTACCCAGGGACTGTAAGGACTCCTTAATACCGTACACCTTTCCGTAGTAGTGGTTGCCCGTGAAGATCTTTATTACGGAAAGAATTATATATGCTATACCTACAGGGATGAAACTTTTAAAATGTGCTTTGTTAAGTTCTTTATTGCATTTGAAAAAGCCGGTGAGCATCATGTAGAGGGGAACACAGCAAAGGAACAGCCACCGTTCAAGTGTCATTATGAACATCACGCGGCCTGACATCGGTGTACTGTAATAACCGCAGTTGAAGAAGTAGTGTACGGACACTACGAAAAGAGCCGCTACAGAGCGTACGATATCGAGTCCGGGTAACCTTGTTTTAGCTGCATCGCTCATGGAAATACCTCATATGTACGAAAAAGACTCAGGTAAGCACTACCTGAGTCCCGATCGGAGTGACTGGATTCGAACCAGCGGCCTCCACCTCCCTAAGATGGCGCTCTAACCAAACTGAGCCACACCCCGCTTACAGCTACTGCTGCAACGAAGTTTATATTATATCAATAATCGGTTGATGTCAAGAAAATAATACAAAAACAGAAAAACAGCCGTTGCAAAACGGTTTTTAGTGTGCTAATATAATGTTAGGTGACTAGGTAAATGTGACAGAAGGAACTGTCGGGTTTGACGATCAAAGGAGTGATGTTATGGCAGGATTATCAGCACTTGACAGTGCATACTTAAGAAGTCAGACGAATAACTACAGTACCCTGTTCAGTTCGCTGAACAAATCAGGTTCATCGGGCTCGTTTAATATGTTTGACATTTCGGGTAAAAGCAATAACTCTTTGAGCAGCAACTTTTATTCCGATTATGCAAGCCTTAAGAACGGAAGTTACTTTAAGCTTGCGAAGACATATTATGCGAAACAGACATCGGATGCGTCTGCGGATAAAACCGAATCCAAGGCTTCATCCGACAGCTACGCCGAGCTTGCATCCACGATCTCCGAAGCGGCTAAGACCTTTGCGGGTTACAGCCCATCGGGCAGTGCGGGCACTGTGGATACTTCGGGAAGCATTTTCGATACGGCTTCTTGACAAGGGTGCACAAATTGGGTAATATATATGAGCGTCCGTTACGGGCGCTCATATATTTTGTATGTGCATCAGTTTTGTATTTGCTTCAAATGCAATTTGGAGCGCAGCAAAGGATCACATATGCAGGAATGGCGGAATTGGCAGACGCGCACGGTTCAGGTCCGTGTGGTAGCAATACCATGAGAGTTCAAGTCTCTTTTCCTGCACTTTTTAAAATAAGGACAGGGATATCACCCCTGTCCTTATTTCCTGCATTATTTATCCTGAAAAAGGTTATATATCCGCTGATAAACATAAAGGAAGACCGGGACTATAATGGTGGCTGCGATGCTCGCAAGCAGCCACCTCTTGGTCCGCGGGTCCTGCATAAGCCCGAAAATAAGGGTTAACACATACATTCCTATAAGCAAAACCGCGATGATCACGGCGAATACTCGTTTTACCATATTTTTCCCCTTTTCACTTTGTCTATAAATAAATTATAACGAATAATAATGCAAAATCAATGACAAACGGCTATTATTATATTACAATATAAATGTTGTGTATTTGCCCTCCATTTTGGGCGTTTTAATACAAATACTTGTGTTTTGGCAGGTGGATGAAATGAAAGTTATCAGGGCGATATTATACGTCATTGCATGTCTTTTGGTACTGCTGACCGTACTCATTATCGTATGTGCATATAATCCGAACCTTACTGCGAAGCTGCAGGGCCTTGTATTTAGGGGTAAGACCATTGGAGTAGCTAAGGTAAGCTCAGATGAAGCGTATGAAGATTACGACGAACTGTCTGTAAATGCAGTTGGAGGCGCTAATCAAAAGATGCGTTCGATCGAGGAACTCGGGATATCCGAGGATTCCATGATCACAACGCTGGAGGACTACTACAATAACTGCCACGATCAGATTGTTGAACACGGCATCGGCGAGTACTCGTTTGAGAATGTCATAGCAACCGAGGAACTTGTCAAACAGGTTTATGCAAGCTACAGCACCGAGGAATACGTTGGAGGCTATATGGATAGTACTCTTAACGAGATCGGAGCGTCAAGTTACAACATGGACCTGCTGGTAGAAGAACTTAAGGATAAGCATTTCAGGCTTACTCATCAGATAGTGCTTAACGAGGGTGACTGATGATCTTTTTTGAACTCTTCAGACAACTGGATATCCGCATGTACCGGACGGTAAAGGCAATGGAACCGCTGATCAATCCGTGCACCAGGTATCTGCTCGACAAGGATAAGCTCATCGTGTTCGGTACCAACGTGTCGATAAGCCTTGACCTTAAGACCAAGGACATAAGCGAAGAGAATCCTTTTAAGCATTTCGACCTTGAGGACGAAACGCTTTACTGGTTTTCGGGAAGCTCGGCCGAAGGAACGGTCATAAGGATGATAAACAATGCGTTCCGTCAGTGGTACGGTATCGATCCGTTTGATTCTTTCGAGGAGTTTGAGCAGTCCGAGGCCGAGATAAACCGTCAGCTGTC
>JAILJC010000049.1 GCA_024694965.1 Lachnospiraceae bacterium | reverse complement strand
TGATAATAGATTTCAGAATGTGAGGAAGATATGCAGTTATCAGGATCGGAAATAGTAATTGAATGTTTGAAGGAGCAGGGCGTGGATACCGTTTTCGGTTATCCGGGCGGTACTATCTTAAATATCTATGATGCACTTTATAAGCATCCCGAGATAAAACATATACTTACCAGCCATGAGCAGGGTGCGGCGCATGCAGCCGACGGTTACGCACGTGCCACCGGAAGAGTCGGTGTATGTATGGCAACGTCCGGTCCGGGCGCAACAAATCTCGTGACGGGAATAGCGACAGCTTTTATGGATTCGGTTCCCCTTGTCGCAATTACCGCAAACGTCAACCTTCCGCTTTTGGGGAAGGATACGTTCCAGGAGGTTGATATTGCCGGTGTATCCATGCCGATAACAAAACACGGATACATTGTAAAGGATGTAAATGTCCTTGCAGATACGATAAGAAAGGCATTTGCCATAGCAAGGTCCGGAAGGCCGGGACCCGTCCTTGTGGATATTACAAAGGATGTTACGGCAAATAAGGCTGAATATAAAAAAGCAAAGCCCTACGAACTTGAATTGCCCTTAAGGTATACGGACGAAGATATCGAAAAAGCGGTCAAGCTTATTGAAAAATCAAAGAAGCCGTTTATTTATACCGGAGGCGGAACAGTTATTTCCGGAGCCAGTAAGGAACTTTCCGAGTTTGCGCATAAGATAGAAGCGCCGGTATGCGATACTCTCATGGGTAAGGGAGGTTTTGACGGTACCGATGAACTTTATACCGGAATGATCGGCATGCACGGTACAAAGGCCGCAAATCTCGGCGTCAGCCAGTGCGACCTGCTTATAGCGGTAGGGGCAAGGTTTTCCGACAGGGTTACAGGAAAAGTCAGCAAATTCGCCTCAAAGGCAAAAATCCTGCATATAGATATAGATCCTGCCGAGATAAACAAAAATATCAAAACCGATGCAAGCATTGTGGGCGATGTAAAGGAAGTGCTCAGGATACTCAATTCAAAAGTGAGCAAGAAGAATAACGGCGAATGGCTGGTAAATATTAATGCGCTCAAGGAAAAATATCCCTTAAAATACGAAAGCGATAAGCTTACCTGTCCTTATGTACTTGAAGAACTGTACAGACAGACAAGGGGTGAAGCGATCATAACAACGGATGTCGGGCAGCATCAGATGTGGGCCGCCCAGTACTATAAGTATTCAAAGCCGCGTACCTTCATTTCTTCGGGAGGACTCGGTACAATGGGTTACGGACTCGGTGCCTGCATAGGTGCCAAGGTCGGATGTCCGGATAAGACGGTCATAAACATCGCGGGAGACGGGTGCTTTCGTATGAACATGAATGAGCTTGCCACGGCAAGCCGTTACGATATACCGATCATCCAGGTTCTCATAAACAATGAAGTACTTGGAATGGTACGCCAGTGGCAGACCCTTTTCTATGACAAAAGGTATTCAAATACAGTCCTTACTGATAAGGTTGATTATCAGATGGTCGCAAGGGGCCTTGGCTGTGAGGCGATAAAGATCACCAAAAAGGAGGAGGTTCCGGAAGCCGTAAAGAAGGCATTAAATCTTAAGAAACCGGTCCTTCTTGAATGCGTGATAGATCCCGATGATAAGGTATTCCCGATGGTTCCCGCGGGAGCACCTATAGAGGAAGTCTTCGATGAGGACGATCTTAAGGAAAAGACAGGCAGGTAAAGCGGTAATCCGATATGCTTAAGAAAGTCATCAAAATAACAATAATCGTACTGATCGGCATGATCTTAGTCATAGGTGCAGGTTACGGAGCTATATGCGGTTTTTATTCCGGTGTATTCCTTTGCGGTACATATGTAAACGGAAAGGATATAAGCGGAATGAACGTCGCGCGTGCTTCCGAGTATCTTACCGATACTTACGGAGAAGGAGTGGACCTGTCGGATCTTACTCTGAATTTCAAGGGCCGTGACGGATATTCAGAGTCTGTAAAACCGGAGACGATCGGCTTAAAGGCAGATATGAATGCCTATCTTGACGAGCTCATGCAGTCCCAGAAACCGTATGAATGGCCGGTTAATTATCTTTATCCGGTAGGTTATCAGTCATCGCCGCGCTTTACGTTTGATGAAGATATGCTGCGCAGCACGATAGAAGGGTTTGAGTGTGTAAAAGAGGCAAAGAAGGAAAAAAACGACCTTGTCGAGATAAGAAAGGAAGGAAGCGGTTACACGCTTTTTAACAACATAGCCGACACCCCGGATGAAGAAGCCATATACGAGCGGGCTGTGGAAATATTAAACGGGAAAACCAGTCGTGATATTGTCGTGGACTTTACCGACTGCTATATTCCGCATCCGATTCCCGAAAAATTCAATGATACCTTAGAGCTTTATGAGAAGATAGATAAGGTTGCTTCTTCGAAGATCAAATATACGGACTCTCCTTTAAGTTATGAGATCGACGGGAGCAAATGTCTAAGCTGGCTTGTAACAGGTAATGACGGGCTTCCGATCCTTGATGAGAATAACAATCTGGTGTTTGACGAGGCAAAAGTCGTACAGTGTACCGAGAAGCTTGCACAGGTGTTTGATACATCCGGCGGCGTAATAGAATGGAAGAAACAGAACGGTGATACGGTGACTCTTAACAATCAGATGCAGGGGTACATGGTGGACCAGGAAGCCGAGGCTTCAAGGATCAAGGAGAGCCTGCTTCGCGGCGGTGTGATGAAGAGACCGCCGGTATATGCGCAGACCGGACCTGGAAGGGGAAGGGATGTGGTAGGCAAGACCTACATTGAGGTCGATATGGGTTCACAGAAGCTTTACTACTATGTGAACTGTGCCCTGAAGTTAAAGACTGATGTCGTGACAGGCAATATAAGACGTGGAAACGGTACTCCCGAAAAGTTGTGCTATGTATATTTCAAACAGAAAAACCGGACACTGCACGGCGCAAATTACGCGACATTTGTTTATTACTGGATGGCAGTAACGGGCCATATCGGGATTCATGATGCGACATGGAGGAGCAAGTTCGGAGGAGAGATCTATAAAACCGACGGTTCACACGGCTGCATCAACATTCCGAAAAATATGGCTGCCCAGTTGTATGATATAGTTGAAGTTGGCACACCCTGTGTGTTATATTATTAACAATCTATTTTTAAGGAGGATATTATGAAGAGAGTTTACAACTTTTCGGCAGGTCCCGCAGTTTTACCT
>JAILJC010000180.1 GCA_024694965.1 Lachnospiraceae bacterium | reverse complement strand
ACAAGTGAAGGTATCTGCGATACGAGGCCGTCACCTATCGTAAGGATCGCATATTTCTGAAGAGCTTCCTGAAAAGGCAGGCCGCCCCTTGTCATACCCATTATTATGCCGCCGACGATATTTACGGCCGTTATAATAAGGCCGGCTGTTGCGTCTCCCTTTACATACTTGACCGCACCATCCATGGAACCGAAGAAGCTTGATTCTTCCTGTATCTTATCCCTTCGTTTTTTTGCTTCCTCGTCGGTTATTGCTCCGGTGTTAAGGTCGGCATCTATGGCCATCTGCTTACCGGGCATCGCGTCCAGCGTAAACCTTGCCGTAACTTCGGCAACTCGCTCGGAACCCTTGTTGATAACCATGAACTGGACGATGATCAGGATTATGAAGACTATGCTTCCCATTACCAGGTCACCGCCGCCGACGAAACTTCCGAAAGTCTCAACGACATTACCGGGAGACCCTGTGGTAAGTATGAGCCTTGTCGACGATACGTTCAGCGAAATACGGAAAAGAGTCGTGAACAGAAGCATGGTAGGATAGAATGACATATCCAGGACTTCCTTTGCGAACATCGAATTGAACATGATCGCAAAGGCAACCGACATATTCAGGGCAAGACATATGTCAAGAAGCGTAGAGGGAATCGGTATGATAAGGAAAACAAAGGCGCACAAAAGATACAATGCCACGCCAAGATCAGCTCTTCCTATCTTCAAACCGTTCACCTCCCCTCTTTATTGTTTCCCCCAAAATGTCAAGCGGATTCCCGCTTGTTATAGATAACCGCCAGTATCTCCGCAACAGTGCTGTACAGTTCCGGTGGTATCTGCGCCCCCAGATCCACATTGTAATACAGCATCCTTGCAAGCGGCTTGTTTTCTACGATATCGATATCAAGCTTCTCAGCTTCCTCTCTTATCCTTGCTGCCAGAAAGTCCTCACCCTTGGCCAGCACGTAAGGTGCAGGTGCAACCTGAGGATCATATTTAAGTGCCACCGCAAAATGCGTAGGATTTGTGATGACAACATCAGCCTGCGGTATACTCTGCATCATTCGTCTTCTTGATGCTTCCTGCATCCTCTGACGCTGCTTACCCTTTATCTGCGGATCTCCCTCGGCATTCTTCCACTCATCCTTGACTTCCTGCTTGGTCATCTTTAAGTCTTCGTTGAACTTGCGGCGCTGATATACATAATCAACGATACCGATTATCAGATATACGGCGCAAATCTTAAGTGCCATATTTATGACTATGTCACCGAAAAGCTTAAGAGCGCCGATCAGCTCCATATCGTACAAAAGGAACAGCTGCCCCGCCTCATCCTTAAGGGTGGAATAAGCCATATAACCGATAATTAACAGCTTCAGCACCGACTTAAGCAGCTCAACAAGTTTATCCTTGCTAAATAGCTTCTTTACCCCATTTATGGGATTAAGCTTATTAAACTTAGGCTTTAGCGGCTTAGTTGTGGGCTTCCATTTTACCTGAACAAGGTCAACAATGAACGCAACTAAAAAGGCAACAGCCAAAAACGGAAGCAGCATTGTGAGTATCTTTAAAATAATCATATTCATCATCGCCGCAAAATCCCTGGCGATGATCCTTCCGTCAAATATGACTGTCATTTCCGGGATAAGCCTGTAGGCAATCGAAAATACCTCCAGAAACGACGTTCCCATAGTGCCAATAAATATCTTCATTACCAGAAACATACAGAAAAGGGAAATGGCACCGTTTAATTCCTTACTCTTGGCAACCTGGCCTTCTTTCCTGGCATCTGATCTTTTCTTGGGGGTCGCCGGTTCGGTCTTCTCACCGCCCGGACCTTCCTTGGCAAAATACTGCAGGTTTAGTTCAAACAACATATCCGTAACCTGTCCTTAACGATAGCCTATGTCATGCTCCTTATCATGGCGGTCATCATAACCCGCATCTCTTTAAAAATATATTCGGACGCACTGGGCAGCACCCCAATCGTGATCATCAGCACGGCCAGACCGGCAAACAGCTTTATCTGTATTCCGACCGAAAACATATTTATCTGCGGTGCCGTTTTTACAAGTATACCCAGTACTGCGTTAGTAAGCATTATTGTTGCCACGATAGGCAGGCATATCCTGAAGGCGATCGAAACATAATCATTTAAGTACTGCATAATGACAGTCATTATCTTATCCGAAGCAAATACCGGCCTTCCAATGGGTATAAGGCTGAACGTCTCAACTATGGCCCTTATGAAATAATGATGCAGGTTTGTGACCAACATCACAAGCATTATCGAGTATTGATACAAAACTCCGGTGAAGCCGCTCTGTTCCTTGGTCGTAGGATCAAGGAGCGAAACCATCGAGATACCTATCTCCATATCGGCAAGCCTGCCTGCAAGGTTGATCACCGAGTTGCATATATTAGCTCCGAAGCCGATGATAAGCCCGGCTATAGCTTCCTTAAGCACCAGCGCCGCATATCCGTACACCGTGTTGTATGCCGGAATATCATGTATAGGCATCGTACCGAAAACAATATACGAAACAAAGAACGCAAAACCCGCTTTATACCTGCGCGGTACATTTCCTAACGAGAAAAAGGGAGCAGTAACCACAAAACAACTGATCCTTACAAATATCATCAGAAAAAACTCCAGATCCTCATAAGAAAATGTTAAATCTATCATAGCTTACCTGATATACAAGGAAAAATCCGACCAAAGTTCTGTCATGAACTCAGTCATATTATTAAGCATCCAATGACCCAGCAGCATCAGCATTACGAATATACCGATAAGCTTAGGGACAAAGGTTAATGTCTGCTCCTGTATCGATGTGACTGTCTGAAAAATACTTACCGCCAGACCTATAACAAGCGATATAAGCAGCATCGGCGCAGATGTAAGAATTATCGTATAAACGGTAGTTCTCGTTATTTCAACCACATTATCGACAGTCATATTATCTCCCCCAAATTAATAAAACGTCTTAACAAGATTTCCTATTACCAGGCTCCATCCATCCGCAAGTACGAAGAGCAATATCTTAAACGGCATTGATATGGTTGTAGGCGGAAGCATCATCATACCCATTGACATAAGCGTCGACGCCACTACCATATCTATCACAATAAAAGGAATATAAATAAGAAAACCTATAATAAACGCCGTTCTGAGCTCACTTATCATGAATGCGGGTACCAATACCCTTGTGGGAATATCATCTATGTCCTCCACGGTATCGATCCCGTCTATATCAAGAAAAAGCCTGACATCTTTAGTCTGAGTCTGCCCGTACATGAATTCCCGAAGCGGTTTTACCGCCGTATCCAGAAATTCCGCCTGAGACAATTCTCCCGCCTCAAACGGCTTAACCGCATTATCGTTTATCTGAGTGATAACGGGATTCATAATAAAAAAAGTCAGAAACAGGGATAACCCTATCAAAACCTGATTTGGTGGCGCTGATTGGGTACCCAACGCTGATCTGACAAAATGCATTACGACCAAAATACGTGTGAAACTCGTCATCATGATGATGAGAGTCGGAGCAAGAGCGATCAGTGTCAGTGTGATCAGTATCCTCAGCGTACCTGACAGATTGCCTTCACCATCCTGATAGGTTACGGTAAGATTGTTTGCTACATTAAGCTCCCTTAAATCTCCCGCATCCTCTGCAGTACCCGGATCGTTAATAACAGTCCTGTTTTCATTTATACCTTCATCATCGGTTATCCCAAGTGCATCCACATTGGCGGCCGATACCTGCCTTGGAAAAAGCACCGCCAAAAATATGCACAGAAGCAGGCAACCAATGATACACCCGGGCCTGCTCCTACCTATAAAACATATATTCATTGCTTATCGCCCCGTTTTGTTACCTTATCCTTCGCACACTTAAGTGCCTGCTTAAAACGGTCATTAACAACGTTCTCGTTCCCACAGTTGTCAAAGTCATCCTCTGAAAGCTCGGAAATAAGGCTTATATCGTCCTTGGATACTGCGATCAGAAAATATCGCTTTCCAACCCTGACAATCTGAAGAAACCTGTTACCGGTCACCCTGTAAGTCTCGACAGCCTCGAAGTTACTGCCCTGTCCCTGCATTTTCTGATAATTACCCACAAAACGAGTCGTCAAATAGGTAATGGCTAATACAGCCAGAAAGATCAGGAAAACAGTCGCAAACTGGGCGGCACCTTCAACCGATCCCGATATGATCACCGAGAGCAGCATTTATCCGACAACCTTCTTAACGGCCTCAATAACACGATCTGCCTGGAACGGCTTAACAATGAAGTCCTTTGCGCCTGCCTGGATGGATTCGATAACCATCGCCTGCTGGCCCATTGCCGAACACATGATAACAAGTGCACTCGGATCATTTTCTTTGATCTTCTTGAGTGCCTGTATACCGTCCATTTCAGGCATTGTGATGTCCATAAGAACAAGATCCGGCTTGAGTTCATTATACTTCTCAACCGCACGTGCGCCGTTTTCAGCCTCACCTATAACGTTGTAACCGTTCTTGGTAAGGATGTCCTTGATCATCATTCTCATGAAAGCTGCGTCATCACTGATCAAAATATTCTTTGCCATTTTTCATTCTCCTAACTTTAATTTATTATTTCTGTTACTCTCACACCAAAGTTTTCTTCGATTACCACTACTTCGCCCTTTGCGACAAGCTTGCCGTTTACCAGAACATCTACCGGTTCACCGGCGATCCTGTCAAGTTCGATAATGGTACCCGGAGCAAAATCGAGAATATCGCTTATGGACTTCTGGGTCCGCCCCAGTTCCACCGTAACCTCGAGCGGTACATCTTTAATGAGCTCGATGTTTTCCTGACTCTGCATCGCATTTATATCTGCAGAGAAAGGCTGGAAGGAAGCCGGCTGAATGTTGATGTTCGGCATGTTCATCTGAGGCTGCATGCCCATTCCCATGCCCGGCATCATACCCATGCCCATGTTCATGCCCATTCCCATCGCCGGAGCACCCATATTCATCGGTGCGCCCTGCATTCCGACTCCCATATCCATCGGAGGAGGTGTGGGCATTGCCGGCATTGGTGCCGGTCCCGGTGCCGGAGCGGGCTCAGGTGCCGGTGGCGGAGCCGGTGCCGGTTCGGGCTCTTTGTTCTCAATAAAGTAACTGTACAGATCCTTGGCAAAATCCACCGGATACAGCTGCATTATCTTGCTGTCGATAAGATCACCGATCTGCATCCTGAAAGTGATCTTTACAAAAGTATCCTGAAGGAATGCCGATACTTCATCCGCCGGGTCAATGGTCCCAAGTTCCACGAGGGAGGCCTCCGGGGGACTTATATCTATCATCTTACCAAGCATAGATGACAGTGAGGTGGCTGCCGAACCCATCATCTGGTTCATGGCCTCGGATATGGCACTTAAGTGCAGTTCTCCGAGCTCACCATCCGTACTTGTTCCGTCACCTCCCATCATAAGGTCGGTGATTATCTTAACGTCGTCCTCTTTAAGCACCAGTATATTGGTGCCTTCCAGACCGACAGTGTATTTTATCTTAATAAATACACAGGGTCTCTCGTAATCCTCGATTATCTGGCTCCACGTTGCGAGAGTGACAACCGGTGTAGTGATATTTACCTTCCGGTTAACCAGCGAATACAAGGTGGTTGCAGAAGTTCCCATGCTGATATTTGCAACTTCACCTATTGCGTCTTTCTCCGCATCAGTAAGGAGGCTTTCATCCGGTCCCGCTCCTCCGCCGTCCGAAGCTGCCGGTGCAGCCTCCGCAGGTGCGGCAGGTTCTTCGGGTGCGGCTCCGCCTTCATCGGATCCACCGCCATCCATCATGCCATTCAGCAGGGCATTTATCTCATCCTGCGACAGCATTCCATCCATATCCGCTACTCCTCCTCTCTAAGTACTTGTGTCACCCGCACTGCATACGCATCCTTAGCGGATCCGGGCAATGCCCTGAACTTTTTAAGGTTGCCTACATATACTTCCATTTCGTTGTCAACCTTAGACCCCAGTTTAATTATATCACCACATTGCAAATTAACAAAATCGCTTACCGTTATTGAGCTCTTCCCCAATACAGCTCTTATCGGCATCGATACTTTTCGGATTATAGCTTCGATGTACTCCTCATAATCCTCATCGCTGCTCTCCTTCATGGATGCGAACCAGTACTTGGTATTGAGCTTATCCATTACAGTCTCAAGCGTGAAATACGGGAGACAGATGTTCATGAGGCCTTCCACATCGCCTATCTTTATATTGAGAGTCACTATCGCTATCATCTCGCTCGGTGCGATTATCTGAGCAAACTGCGGGTTCGTTTCGACCCTTTCAAGGATAGGACTTATATCCACAACGTTTTTCCACGGTTCCCTGAGGAGCGACACACACACAGCCATCATCTTATCGACGATCGTTCGCTCTATCTCGGAGAAATCCCTGTTCTTTTCCAGCGGATTTCCGGGACCGCCAAGCATCCTGTCTACCATGGTGAAGCCCAGATTGGCTGCCAGTTCGACCATGATGCTTCCGTTAAGCGGCTCAAAATTAACAATACCGAGCAGCACCGGGTTAGCCAGGGCTGTCGAAAACTCCGAAAAGGTGCAGGCCTCCGAATTAACGACCGCAACCTGAATATTCTTTCTAAGGTACACCGGCAGGTTGGTTGATAACAATCTGCCATAATGCTCGAAAATGATCTCAAGAGTCCTTAAATGCTCTTTGGAGAACTTAGCCGGGCGACGGAAGTCGTAATTTTTGGTGCTTCGTTCTTCTCCGGAGCCGATATCATCGGCATCAAGTTCACCCGAGCTTAACGCTTGAAGCAGACTGTCTATCTCATTTTGGGAGAGTACCTCACCCATTAAGCTCACCTCACTCTTTTATAGTCATGCCTCGCACTTTATTGGAACTTAAGATCCCTGAAATAGACCTCGTATATAAATTTGGAATCAAACATGGCCTGGATCTGGTTCAGTATCTCATCTGCGATCGCCTGCTGATTGGCCAATGCCTCTTCCTTCGTATAATTACTGAATGTACTGTTTATCACGCTCTTGATCTTGCTTTCATTCTCTGCAACGAGTGGCTGGAGTTCCGAGTATCTTTCGTCCTTCTTATCGATCGACATTGAAACCTGTGCGATCGCATAATGATCCGCCCCATCTTCACCGTGCTTTAAGGTTATTACCATCTCATCAGCTATATTATATGTCTCGCTGTCCAAAATCGAGATTTCTTTGGCTTCCTCCTCTTCCTCGGGAGCCTGAGCACTTAAATTGAGTATTGATGCGATCTGGTTTACTAAAGCCACGGTCTTCTTATTCGCGCTTACCGTAGAGATCATCACTATACCCGTAAGGACTACATTCACTACCAGAAGTGCCAGGATTATCACCGATAGCAGGTTTTTTTTCATTGCTTAATATCTCCAATCTTTAATAAGTGCTGAGGGTATGATAAATCTTTATCTCAACCCGCCTGTTCTTGGCCCTTCCGGTTTCGGTGGAATTGTCAGCTATGGGAACATATTCTCCGCGCCCGGTATGCTTGACCATGGCCGGATCAAGATTGCTGTTTTCTACAAGATAATTAAATACGGACAGCGCCCTTGCACTTGAAAGCTCATTATTGTCCGCATACCTGCTGTTATGTATGGGAACGTTATCCGTATGACCTTCGATCTCAATTATGCTTTTTCCGTATTTCCTAAGGATCACGCCCAGCTTTTCGAGGATGGGCAGGGAATCCGTTTTGATCTCGGCGCTGCCGGAATCAAAAAGCAGAGCACCGTTCAGTGTAAGGGATACATACTGGGAGGTAAAATCAACATCCACCATCCCGTCGAGGCTCTGTTCGTTAAGCGCCTCCTCCACCAGCTCGCTTAGGGATTCCGATTCCTGAAGCTGTTCCTGCTCTATCTCGTCCCACTTATCCTTTTCCTCGGGATCCGACTCGGCAGCCTTACCCATTGTTGTCATATATTCATCAAGCTCATTAAGCTGACTTACACCGTTTGATATTAGTATGCCGTCTCCGATCGCCTGCGCTCCACCGGAAAAAACGCTGAAACTCTGTGTGAACGAAGCGGCTATGAGTTCAAACTTCTGTTTATCTACATCCGACATTGCGAACAGCATAACGAAAAAGCAAAGCAGCAGATTCATCAAGTCCGCAAAGGTGGATTGCCACGCCGGCGCGCCTTTCGGCGGCTCTTCCGCCTTGCGTTTGGCCATTACTCTTCTCCCCCTTCTTCACCCTTGCCCAGTGTCCCCCTAACCTTAGGCGAAAGGAATGACTTAAGCTTCTCCTCTATAACCCTTGGGTTCTCACCTGCCTGTATAGACAGGAGCCCCTCGACTATGATCTCCTTAACATGCATCTCACCGTCATTTATTGACTTTAGCTTTGTTGCTATGGGCGTACAAAGCCAGTTTGCCAGTACCGAACCGTAAAATGTCGTAATGAGCGCAACCGCCATGTTCGGTCCCAGCGAGCTTACATCATCCATATGATACAACATCATAACAAGTCCCAGAAGGGTACCGATCATACCCCAGGCGGGACCCATAGAACCTAAGTTTTCCCAGAAGCCTATATTATTGCGATGGCGGCCATCGATACTTACAAGCTCGGTTTCCATTATACCCCTTACAAGATCGGGGTCAGTACCGTCGACTATCAGCATGATTCCCTTCTGAAGGAATGCATCATCAAGCTCTCCTGCGGCTTCTTCCAATGAAAGAAGCCCTTCCTTACGCGCAACATTCGACAGATCTATGATCTTCTGGATGACAGAACCCGCGTCAAGGGATGGCACCTTAAAGGCAATCTTTATACTTTTCAGTCCGCCCAGGAAGTCCGCTATGCTGTAACTCGCAAATATCGCAGCGATAGCGCCTCCGAAAGTTATCATCGCACTTGGTGCATCAAGGAAATAGGTGATACCGGCAAAGCCATCCTTACCAAGTCCGATCGATATGATTATGAATACAAAACCGGCTACTATACCGATCAGTGTAGCAATATCCAATACTCCCACCTACCTAATGAGCGTAATTAACCCTTTAAATGATTTTACCCGATTTTTCACTTCTTGTCTATTAAATTTAGAAAACTTTTACAATTCAGACAACAATAAAACAGCAGTGGCAAGAGATATCCTCTTGCCACTACCTTTCATTTAAGCTTATCTCTTAAGATTCGTCAGTTCCTCAAGCATGGTATCGGAAACGGTTATTATACGGCTGTTTGCCTGGAAGCCCCTCTGCGTGGTGATCATATCTGTAAATTCAGCCGACAGATCCACGTTCGACATTTCCAGAACGCCTGTCTTTAACGCACCTGCTCCATCCGCGGTAACATCCTTTCCTATACCGTCGAACTGTCCCGAGTTCATGGTCGTCTGATAAAGGTTTTCTCCTACCTTTTCAAGACCCGAAGGATTCGAGAACGATGCTACTGCTATCTGACCTAAGAGCTTAGTTGTTCCGTTATCGTAGGTCGCATAAATCTTACCGTCCTGCTGTACCGCCACACCTGACATCGATCCGACTTTACGTCCGCCGTAATTGCCGTCGTAATCGCCGTAGGTACCGTAAACGGTGGAAGTACCGTTGTTATCGTACATCGTGGATGTGTTAAAGGCTATATTAACTCCTTCCGGCATACTGTCCAAACCTACATTTAAGGTCACCTTATAGTCTGCCGAATCCGCCTTTATTGCAGGATCGGTACCGGGAGCGTTATCTGCGGGCTCGGTATATTGGAATCCCTTATACTCACCCGTTTCAGTGTTATACATCAAGAAAATCTCCTGTGCCGAATTAGTCCCATTATCCAAAGAAGCTGTTACCGATGGTGAAAGCACGGATTCGTTCGTGGTCGCATCAACAATATCGGAAAGCTTCAGCCTGTACACGCCCTCTTCATATTCTTCTTTAACCGGAGGAGTTCCTGTTTCTTTGTAATTGAACAGCGAAAACTTCGCAACATATGAATATCCGAGGTTATCGTAGAAGGAAATGTTCATAACCTGACCGCTTGTAGAAGATACGGTTGTCGAGTTTTTATCAATTATACCCGTGATATATGCTTCCCTTGTCTGCTCGGGTTCAGATACCATATTCTCGGGTGACATGATCTTAAGCGGAGTTACCGTATCGGGCTTTATCGTACCGGGAGCATCGGGATCCTCCTGCCAGCCCATAACGTTGTATCCGTTACTGGTCATTGCCAGGTTACCTGCGCCGTCAACGTAGAATGAACCGGCACGGGTGAAATAGTTATTGGAACCGTCGTTAACGATGAAGAAGCTGTTTCCCGATATCTGGATATCGAACGGATTACCTGTTGACTGCGAAGCTCCCTGTGTTGAAATATTTGTGTTTATTGCACCTGTCGTAACGCCAAGACCTATCTGCTTGGCATTTACGCCTGCACGCCCTGTTTCCTGATTGGCGCCCGAAGCATTTGATGTTGTCTGATACATAAGTTCCTGGAACGTAACGCTCTGAGACTTGTATGCGACAGTATTAACGTTCGCGATGTTGTTACCTATAACGTCCATCTTGCCCTGGTGTGTCCTAAGACCTGCAACACCAGAAAAAAGTGATCTCATCATAATCAATGACCTCCTTTGTATGTATCCCTTCAGTCATTCCGGGATATCCAAGCCTCCCTAAGGTCCGGCTTACTATACTATGACGGCTCCGTCTATGTTCGTGAACACGTTCTCCTTGATCTCCTGCTCATTAAGAGCTGTGATCACCGTATTGTTCTTAACATTTACTATGAAAGCCATCTGATCCATAAGTACCAGTGATTCGTTGATTCCCTTCTCGTTTGCCTTCTGCATCCCTGCACTCAACCTGTCTATCTGGCTGTCGGACAATTCGATATTCCTGTCCTGGAGCCTTGTTGACGCATGCTTCGAAAACTTAAGTTCTTCGAATACGTCTGCAAATGACCGTCCGCTATCTGAGTTTTCTTTTGCTTTTGCGGGTTGTTTTAAATAGTTTCCGGCCGCCTGCTCAATGGAAGGGAATGTTCCGTTCGTTATATTCATCGGTATTCCTCCTTCACACGATCATCCCAAGCCGCTGCTTATTTTATTCGGTTGCCGCGGATTCCTGTGCCGCCAGGATCTGTTTCATCTGCTCAGCGTATTGATTGAATTTGTTTACGGTATCCTGACTTAAATAGCTCCTCTGGTATGCTGTCATATCATTGTATACATTCGTGAGATTCTCGATAACATCCTTATACTCACTTGTAAGAAGTGCCAGCTGCGGAAGCTTGTTTAAGCTGTTCGTAAAATCATTCGCCAGGTTAACGGCATTCATGTAATCCTCGTCAACAACGGTATCAAGATCGTCAATGCTGTACTTGCTGCCGTTGATCGTAAGATATGCCTTGCTTCCTTCCATGGATACGAAATCCACCTTGCCCTGTACATAGATCGGTTCTCCCGATGCACCTGTCGTCTTCATTATGACTTCCTTGCCGACAAGCCCTGTTGCCCTCTGGATGTCCATGTTCGAAGACAGGTTCTGCATTGCCTCAAGTTCCGAAAACTGTGCGTACTGTGCAACATACTCTGTGTTCGATGTAGGCTCCATCGGATCCTGGTACTTCATCTGCGCTACCAGCAGCTGAAGGAAGGATTCCTTGTCCATCGTAGAGCCTGAAGACTGTTGTGACTTACCGTTTGCCGAATTTGCCGAGGTAGTCTGCTGTACCAATTCTCCGTTAACTACGGATGCTGCCAAACTCATTCTATCACTCCTTTCTTAATGATGTTGTTTACGCCTTAAAATCTACGCTTGTTCCGTTGGCATCCATGATCTTTGCTGCCAACTGTTCTTCTTCCGTTAAGTCCTCAAATTCCTCTTCGTCAAGTTCGTTAAGGTTGATCCTTCGCCTTGTTGCCCTTCCTATGCGGGCCGCATCCTTATCCTGCCTGTCACTTCCTTCGTTCCTGCCATCGCCGCTTAAGCTCCTGTCAAGGTCGTAACCCGCTACGGATACTTCGATCGCCTCAACTTTCTGACCCTGCTCTTCAAATGTTTCGAGAAGCCTTACCATCTGGCTTTCAAGAGCTGCTTTTACCGACTCATTCTGTACCAGCAGGTTTGCGGTTATCACCCCGTTGCTGGATGCTATCTGGAGATTTACCGTTCCCAGGCTTGCCGGATGAAGCTGAAGTTCCATGGATGTGGAATCGACTCCAATATCAACCTTTATACGGTCTGTAACCTGCCTTAAGATCTCCTCGGTATCGGTGTATGAAACCGGCATCGGAGCCTGTGCTTCGGAAACCGCATCCACATTTGATACATCACCCGTAAACTGCTGGCCGGGCATTGCATCCTGCATGCCGTCTTCCTGCTTCCGCCCGTTCATCATCTGAGAAACCTTACGTTCCATAGATGCCCGCTCTGCGGAAACCTGCTCGGGCCTTACCTGCGCTTCTGATCCGTCGGTCCTGTTTATCTCGACCTTTACCGCATCGCCTGCCTGCATCGTCCCTTCATCTTCCGCTTCATCGCTTAAGTCCTCAGCTTCCGGTTCGGGCACTGCGGCATTAGCCTGCTCATGCATCTTATCGATGATACCGCTTATTTCCTCCGCAGATATCCCAAGTTCCTGCGAAATCTCTTCTACGGATTCCAGGACAAGTTCTGTTATGCTGTTGATACTTGTGAGAAGCTCCTCGTTTGTGATAAGAGCCATTGGATCCTGCTCACCGGATATGTCAAGAATAAGTGCCTTGATATTGTCCGGTTCAAGAAGATCTGAAGGGATGAGTCCCAGTTCCGCCATGAAAAGCTCAAGTTCTTCATCGGTAATATCAAACTCTTCCTTGATGGCTTCCCTGATCTTATCCGTCTTCTCAGAAATGACCTTTCCGGCTTTCTGACCGTCTTCAACGGTTGCTGTTTTGTTTTCTTTGCCGCTGTCTTCGCCGGATACTTCCTTTTGATCAAGCCTTTTAAGTCCTGAATTGTCGGCTTTTCTTATGCGCCTGCCTGCGTCTTCCGCCTGTTTAACTCCACCGGTTGCAAGATCATCCTTGCCTGCCGCGCCTGTCTTTGCGGCCGCGTCACTCATCGCCCTTGCAAAAACCTCGCCTGCCTGCGGAGCCTTGCCCGCTGCGTCGACACCCATATTCGAAGGGAAATAGGACATAACGTCTTTGATCGGTGCTGTTCCCATATTTTCCTCCTTTCCTTAACAGCCGGGGCTGCTTTTGGCAATAATATACCTGCCAATAAGTATATCGGCCCCGTGCCGGAAAAATTTAGCCTAAATTTATCTGTCCGGATCCATTATCTTCGTGAGCGATGAAGCTATATCGGGATCCATAACGTTTAAAATCTTTGCCCTGCTTGAAGCGTCCATCTTTCCGAGTATCTTTGCAACTAGATCAAGGTTACCGGACATCTCCTCAAATACCTTTGCGGCACTCTTCGGCTTCATTTCGGTATATGCTTTCACGTAGTCCGAAAGTTCCTGGTCCTCCGCCATCTGCTGCACCACCTGTTTATACAGATATTCGGCATTCTCCGGATCTATCTGTTCATAGTAGGCCTTGTAATTCGATATATCCGGGGCTTCGTCCGAAAAGACCACTTCCTCATAGAATTCGGTCTTTAACTTCTGGAACTCCACCTGTGAATCTTCAAATGTCTTAAGACGGTTTATCTCCTCTTTTAAGCTTTCGACCTCGGCTTCCGTATTTGCCGCCGCTCCGGTCTCGAGCTCATTCTTAAGCGCTTCGTTCTCTGCCCTCAGTCTTTCGATCTCGGTCATTGCCTCATTGAGATCCTTAAACTCTCTTTCATTTTCGACATACACATCCTTATCGGGAAGTATTTTGTTTATCACGGGAACGTTTCTGAATATGGGCGCCATTATTCCGGATCCGAATCCTCCCACATCAAGTTTAATGAGCAGACACAGAATCGCAAGCCATATAAGTACGATAAACAGCGTAATGAGTGCCATTGATACCGAACCCTCATCTTCGTCCTCCTCGGCATCAAGATAAAGAGTTCCGGAATCTGTCACCGCAGCATCAAAACCGCCTTCTTTCTCGCGCTTCTTAAGTTCTTTTTTCTCCGCCTTTTCACGCTTCTTACGCTCCTTGGCAGATTCGCCCTCCATTACCTCTTCATCTTCTTTAGCCATTATCCTGCTCCTTACCGATTCACATTTTCATATTTATGATCCGTGGCGATAACTTACAAGCTCATCTATCTCCTTACTCTCGGCCGCAGCCACTTCAAGCTTAAATACCTCGAAAGCATTTTCCTTGAGTTTTTCATGGGTCTTACGTTCCTGAACCGCCTCCTGGAGTTTCTCTCGGGCAACCTCAACCTTCCTTCGGGCCTTTTTTACATTTTCCTCCTGCAGGCTCACATGATACTTCATTATTTCCACGGCATCCGCAGTCTCGCCTATTTCCTTAAGATCCAGTTTATCATTATAAAGCGCGGCCAGCTTTTCTTCATATCCGCGCATCCTGTCTAAAAGAACACTTAGTTTTTCTTCTTCCTCATTAAGTTCCGCATTAGCCACGGCATATTCGTTTTTTGCCTGAGTTTCAAGTTTTATCTTGATATCCAGGATATTCTGCATTTTATAAAAGAATTTAGCCATAATCCGTCACCGCTTAGAATATCTCCTGAAGCATCTTTATCTCATCATCAAACGAAAACTTGGCATCCACATCCTGACACAGATACTCATTAACGCTGTCTATCTTCTCTATGGCATAGTCTATACTCGGGTTTGCCCCGGATTTGTATGCACCTATATTTATCAGATCTTCAGCCTCGTTGTAGGTTGCGAGTACATTCTTCAGTTTTCCTGCCAGCGCCTTATGTTCTTTGGTCGCTATCTGGCTCATGCACCTTGATATACTCTGCAGGATATCGATGGCGGGATAGTGATTCTTATGTGCCAGCTTCCTGTTGAGCATTATATGTCCGTCAAGGATTCCGCGCGCCGTATCCGTAATGGGCTCATTGAAATCATCACCGTCTACAAGAACCGTATACAGGCCGGTTATCGAGCCCTTATCCGAATTTCCGGCACGTTCGAGGAGCTTGGGCATTTCCGCATAAACACTTGGCGGATAACCTCTTGTTACCGGCGGTTCGCCGCTCGCAAGTCCTATCTCCCGCTGCGCCATGGAAAAACGCGTCAGGGAGTCCATCATAAGAAGTACATCCTTGCCCTGGTCCCTGAAATACTCCGCTATTGCTGTCGCGGTAAGGGCGGCCTTCTTTCGCATAAGGGCAGGCTTGTCCGAAGTTGCTACTACAACGATCGAACGCCGCATACCTTCCTCGCCCATATCCCTTTCAATAAATTCCCTTACCTCACGGCCGCGCTCTCCTATAAGTGCGATCACGTTTATGTCCGCCTTGGTATTTCGTGCAAACATTCCGAGCAGTGTACTCTTCCCGACACCCGATCCGGCAAAGATACCTATACGCTGTCCTTTTCCGATCGTCATGATACCATCCACCGCTTTAACTCCGAGCGGCAGCGGCGTATCGATTATTATCCTGTCCATGGGATCCGGGGGCATTGCCTCGACCGGATATGATATGGCTGTTTTGATCACGGAACCGTCAGTGGGACGTCCCAGCCCGTCAAGACACTGTCCGAGCATTTCATCGCCCACGCTCACGGACAGTGGATAACCCAGGTTCTCAACTATGCATCCGAATCCGATACCTTCGGTGCTGTCACAGGGCATAAGAAGCGTTCTGTTATTCCTGAAGCCCACAACCTCGGCGAGGACATAATTATCCCCTTCTTCATCGATACTGATCCTGCACAGGTCATTGAGGCTCGCATCCGGGCCCAGGGATTCTATGGTAAGGCCGACAACATTGACAACCTTGCCGAGCCTTTTATAAAAGGTTTTCTCCTTAAGCTTATGGTATTTATCTATGTTCAACCCGCCTGCTCCTTATGGTTGTCAACCCTTCTGATAAGACAAAAGCATGAGCTCCTTCTTAAGCAGCTCAAGCTCCGTTCCGATACCGCAGTCGTATATTCCGCCCTCAGCTTCAACAAAACATTCTGACTGCCGCAGTGTAAGATCCTCTATAACCTCGACGGTGTCCGTGCTTCCCAGTCCGTCCGTAAGCTGATCTTTTCTGTCGTTTATATATTCAAAATCATTCTTTGAGACATGAACGATGAAGTTCTTTCCGCCCTCTACGTTTCTTACCGTATCATGCAGGAGATTTAACATGATCTCACGGTTTGCGGAAAGCGATACGTGGAATATATGCTCATATATATCCGTTATGGCGTCAACAAGCAGCGGCTCCATCTCTTCAAGCTTTTTATCATACTCAAGTTCTCTGGCCGCTTCCTTTTCTTCAAGTTCCTCGGTTTTTTCCTCAATATATTTCTGAGCCTCTTCGTGTCCCTGCTTAAGACCGGCATCATAACCTTCCTTTTCGGCCGCATCCCTTATTGACGAGGCTTCCTGCCTTGCTTCATCAGTCAACCTCTCAGCCTCTTCCTGGGCGCTCCTTAAGATCTCCTCCGCCTGGGAATTGATTTCTTCAAGGGATATCGCATTCTGTTCAGGCTCAGGTTCTTCATAACCTTCCCCTACCACTTCGCCGTTTTCATCGTATTCTCTTTGAGGATTATCCTCAAGGAGCATCTCGAGCTGTTCGGCGTTAAGGCCCTCACTGAATTCCTCAAACCTTACATCCTCAACGTTTTCGGGAGTCTCTTCGGCTTCGGTGCTCAGTTTCTGGAGCTTTACCGCGATAAGGTCGTTAGAATCGATTACCCTCTTCTCGTCTCTTTTTACGACGTAACTTGACTTTAAAAGATTAGACAATAATCTCATCACCTCCGCCCCTGGAAATAACGATCTCTGCCGAATCTTCAAGTCTTCTGATGACATTTACTATCTTCTGCTGGGCCTCTTCAACATCCTTCATACGGACAGGTCCCATAAATTCCATATCTTCCTTTATCATCACGGCCAGACGTTTACTCAAGTTGTTGAATATCGCGTTCTGCACTTCCTCGTTCGCACTCTTAAGCGCGATCGCAAGATCTCCGTTATCCACATCACGCAGAACACGCTGGATCGCCCTGTCATCAAGCAGAAGGATATCCTCGAATACGAACATCTTCTTGCGGATCTCGTCGGCAAGCTCGGGCTCGTCGATCTCGAGGGTTTCCATAATGTGCTTTTCTGTGCTCCGGTCTACGGTATTTAAGATCTCGACTACCGAATCCACGCCACCGATGACTGTATAATCCTGGTTAACAAGCGAAGACAGCTTTGTTTCCAAAATACGCTCCACCTCCTTGACAACATCGGGAGAAGTACGGTCCATCAGGGCTATACGCTTTGCAACATCGGCCTGCCTGTCGGGAGCAAGAGCCGATACGATCATAGCGGCCTGCGAAGCATTGAGGTAGGACAATATAAGAGCGATCGTCTGAGGATGCTCATCCTGTATGAAGTTAAGAAGCTGTGATGCTTCCGTCTTACGTATAAATTCAAACGGCTTAACCTGGAGAGAAGCTGTAAGCTTACCGATAACGTCATTGGCCTTCTGCTCACCGAGAGCTTTCTCAAGCAGCTCCTTGGCGTAGCCGATACCGCCTTCCGCAATATACTGCTGGGCAAGGCACACCTGATAGAATTCCTCCATTACCTGCTCTTTGACCTGAGGCGTAACGCTTCGTGTATTTGCTATCTCAAGCGTAAGATCCTCAATCTCCTCTTCCTTAAGATGCTGAAAGATCATCGCTGACCTTTCAGGTCCAAGGGTTATCAGCAGTATCGCGCCCTTTTGTACGCCCGACAGCGTATTATCATTATGCTGCGCCATGATTTACCCCCAATCTCCGTTTAGCCAGTTCCTTAAAAGTGCTGCTGCGGCATCCGGATTATCATCCACGAATTTTTCAACCGCAAGCCTTACCTCGGACTTGGTCTCAAGTTCTATATCATCAAGCATCGGCTGCTGCTCCTGCGTGGTCTGGAGCAGATCCTCAACCGAAAGTTCTTCTTCTTTCTCGATAGCGGGCTTCTCTCTCCTGAGACTTGAGAATACCACTACTGCAAGAAGCGCAAGTATTATAACGATAAGCGCTATCTGTGCGATGTCCGAAGCGCTCATTCCGCCGTTCTCGTCAGCCTGGAATATCGGGACATCATAAGCTATTATCGAAATGTTGCCCGAAGGTATGCCGGTTGCATTGGCAACGAGTGCGATCATCTCGGGATCGACCTCTTTCTTTACCATGTCGCTGTTGCCTGCGATGAATTCATCAAACGATATACCGTCAAGAGCTCCCTGCTTTTTAAGTTCGCTCTCCTTATATATCACATAATGCGATGCCGTAATTGCTATGGATGAATTGCCGTACTGGATCACGCCGCCCGGTGTAACCTTGTCGGTTATCTTTTCTCCGGGAAGATAGTCCCTCGTTTCCTCGGTTACGCTGTAATTGGAATTACCGCCGTTCTCCATTACGTAGGTGGTTTCTTCATTATTCGTGTCGGTTCCCGGAACACCGGCGGTTCCGCCCGTTCCCTCAGCTTCATACGTATTTTCATGGGATATTACGTTAGTCCCGTTCTCATCGGCCTGGGTATAAGTATGTTCGGTCTCGTTAAGTGTGGAAAAATCAAAAATAAGATTGGTCGCTACCTTGACATCCTCGTAAAGATTGGAGCCGAGAAGAACCTGCGTAACTTCCTGCTTTACCAGTCGTTCCGCTTCGTTCTTAAGCGCTATCTGATTTGATGTATTTATAGTGCCGGAGCCGTCAGCGGCTTCGTCCGCACCAGAAAACAGAAGGTTGCCGTTGGAATCAAGGATCGTAATGTTATCCGTTGTCTTGTTTCCGAGGGCTGTTGCAATATTCTTGGCAAAGTTTTCCGCAACGCCTGCTCCGAGTTCCTCGTTCAAGTCAAGCATCACGCTTGCGAATGACTCTTCCTCCTTTGAAAGGAGCGTACCGTCGTTCTGAGGTATATTGAGAGTCACATAAGCCTTGTTTACCGCAGCCTGTGCCTCCATGATCTCGGCAAGGTGTTCCTCCTGATAAAGCTTGTACCGCTTCTGTTTGTCGGATTCGGTGGCTGAAAACCCTCCGCCCAGCGCAGTTTCTATGCTGTAGCTGTCGGCAGGGATACTGTTCGCACCCAAAAGAAGAGTCGCGGATGCGACATTTTCCTTAAGAACGGAAATTATAAGTCCGTCATCCGTGACCTTATGTGTTATGCCCTGGCCGTCCAGGAGATCTATGATCTCGGATGCCTGTTTGGTTGATTCACATGTGATCAGCACTTCATACTGTGGCCTTGTCAAAATGGTCGCAAGGATCGCAAGCGCAACCACAACACCGGCTGCGACGCTGATTATTATAGTCTTTTGCTTGGTGGTAAACTTATTCCACCACTCCAGGATCCTCTGCGGTATCTCCCTTAACCTGTCAACCATATAAACATCTCCCCATTAAACAAGAACCATACTCCCCTGCATGGCCCGTCAGATCTGAATCTGCATTATCTCCTTATATGCCTCTATGAATTTGTCGCGAAGTGCAACCGTGTAGCTTAACGCCGTTGATGCCTTAGCTGCCGCGATGCTTAAGTCGTGGGTATTCTCCGAGATACCCAATGCAAACTTTATCTCCTCCTCTTCCTGCTTATTAAGGAGTGAGTTTGTTTCACTTATATTGCTCAGCGCCGACTTAAAAAGAGTATCAAAACTCTGATCCTGCCCTTCGCCGGTTTTAGTTGACGCCTGTGCCGCCCTGGTGGCTATCGCCGGCGAACTTACATTAAGTAATGATGATATATCCATATACCGTTACACCCCCTTATCAGCTCTGACCTATGTTGAGACCCTTCATCGCCATTGATTTACTGGCTGTGAATGCAGTTGCGTTGGCTTCATAGGCCCTTGTCGAGTCGATCATGTTTGTCATCTCGGTAACGATATCCACATTCGGATACCATACATATCCGTCTTCATCCGCATCCGGATGCGAAGGGTCGTATACCCTCTTCATCTCCGAAGTGTTATCCTCAAATACCCTGCTGACCTTTACTCCGTCACCTATATCCATCCCCCTGCTCCTTGCAAATATCGTACCGAAGGTAGTGGGGTCGTTTGTCTTCTCGGTAAACGTAACTATCTTACGCTTGTAAGGGGTTCCGTCCTCTGTCCTTGTAGTATTGGCATTGGCCACGTTCTGGGATATGATATCCATCCTGTAACGCTGCGCCGTCATACCTGATGCATTTACACCGAACGATTTGAATATACTCATACCCTCACCTCCTACTTGATCACGGACTTAATGTTTTTAAATTCCTGATCTATGCTCTGTATCAGGGCATTATATTTGATCTCATTCGAGGCCAGCTCAACGTTTTCCGTATCGATGTCAACGTTGTTACCGTCCAGCCTGTATGAGAAGCCCGGATGATCGATATATTTACGGGGTTCGATCCTTGACAGCCTGCCTTCATTCAAGGCTTCCACCTTTTTATCAAGGCTGACATACTTAGTAGACCTGAGCGCATGACGCAGCTCCGTTTCAAAGGAAACATCCTCCCTCTTATATCCCGGAGTGTCAACGTTCGCAATGTTATTGGATATGGCATCATTGCGCATCCATGCTGCATCAGCTGCTTTTTCAAGCACATTGACGTAATTATATACACCCGTATTAATCATTATACTCACCTACCCTTTCTCTATTATAAATAAAATCGCCGAAAACACAAGCTGTTTTTGCATTTTTCCACCATATATTGTGTTTATTTCGTAAAATTTTATAAAAAAACACAAACGGACCGACATATGTGCAAATCCGTTTGTGTATCCCTACAAATCCGTTTATAAGGTGTTGCTCTATTTTTTCTTCTTCAGCTCCTCGATCTCGTCAAATATCACGGTATTGAGCACCTTGATATAGGTACCCTTCATTCCCGAAGACCTCGACTCAATTACTCCGGCGCTTTCGAACTTGCGGAGAGCATTTACAATGACAGAACGTGTGATGCCCACACGGTCGGCTATCTTACTGGCGACCAGAATGCCCTCATTGCCGTCAAGCTCGTCGAAAATATGTATGATCGCCTCCATCTCGGAAAACGACAGTGTGCCTATGGCCGATTTCACTACCTGAAGCTTCCTGTTCTCTTCGGCGCTCTCCTCATTGACCGCCCTTAACATCTCAAGCCCGACTACGGTTGATCCATATTCACACAATATTATATCGTCAATTGTGTAGTGTTCCTTAACCTTATAGATAAATAAAGTGCCCAGCCTTTCGCCCGCTATATCGATAGGGGTTACTATCGCCTGGTATTTGTTGCTCTCCGAAACTTCAAAGCCGAGTGTTTCAAGGTTAACGTCCTCCTTTGTGGAAAGCACGCCCAAAAGCCTCTCATTTAGCATATGATCTATGATACCGCCCACCTCATACTTGAGCAGTCCCTCTATCTCACCTATGTCCTCCCTTGCACCGGTCCCCAGTATCTTACCCTTTTTACTGATGACCAGAACATTGGATTCAAGTATATCCTTAAGCACATCACAAATATCGTTAAACACTACCTTACTGGAGCTGTTGTTATGTAACAGCTTCTGTATCATCCTAGTTTTATCAAGCAATTGAACACTGCTCATGTGCTACCTCCGGACATCAAATGCCAATTTGAATTTGTTCACGCAAATTTTCCAACAATTAAATCATAGCACAAACAAGCGTGATAATCAATGATTATTACGCTTGTTTGTTGAATATTTTTTAATTTTATCTTAATTTTCAAACTATTCAGACAGAGTCAATAAATTTCATCTGTTTTCGCACGGTTTTATGCTTCAGCCTTTGACGCCGGCTTATTCATGATATGGCCGCAATCCTGATCGGTGCACATAAGCTTGGGCCCCTTCTCCACCATAAGTCCGCCGCACTTGGGACACGGAGTGGCAACGGGCTTCTGCCATGACATAAACTCACATTCCGCGCCGCTCTCACATCCATAGAACCTGCGGCCTTTCTTTGTTTTGCGCACCACTATATCCTTACCGCACTTCGGACACTTTATGCCTATCTTCTCAAGATAAGGCTTCGTGTTCCTGCACTCCGGAAATCCCGGACAAGCCAGGAATTTGCCGTGAGGACCGTACTTAAGTACCATGTTGCGCCCGCAAAGGTCACACACTTCATCCGTCACTTCATCAGCTATATCAACCTTCTCAAGTTCCTTTTCCGCTTCAGTTACGGCGGTATCAAGATCCGGATAGAAGTTCCTTATTATCGTCTTCCAGTCGACCTTGCCTTCCTCAACATTATCAAGGAGCATCTCGAGATTTGCTGTGAATTCCTTATCCACTATACCCGGGAAAGCACCCACCATCATCTGGTTAACGACTTCTCCCAGTTCTGTAACATACAGGTTCCTGCCCTCTTTTGTTATATAGCGCCTTGCAAGTATGGTCGTTATAGTAGGCGCATAGGTACTGGGCCTTCCTATGCCAAGCTCCTCCATCGCCTTGACGAGCGAGGCCTCGGTGAAATGCGCAGGCGGCTGTGTGAAATGCTGTCTGCTGTCAAAATCAACACTCTTAAGTACGGTTCCCTCCTTAATACCTGCGGGAAGCGTACCCATATTGTCATCCTTGTCTTCATCGGTACTGTATACACGCATGAATCCGTCAAACACCATTTTGGATGCGGAAGCACCGAACCTGCTGCCCGAGGCATCTATCCTTACATTGACGGTTTCATAACGCGCAGGACTCATCATGCTGGCAGCAAAGCGCTTCCAGATAAGCGTGTACAGGCGGTGCTGATCACGTGACAGCGAAGCTTTTATAGCTTCGGGAGTCCTGTTTATATCCGTAGGCCTTATAGCTTCATGAGCATCCTGTATCTTCTTGGTTTCCTTTTTATCTAACCTGTCTTCGGCCACATAATCGCTGCCGTAATTATCTTCTATATAATTCTTTGCAGAAGCACTGGCTTCAGCTGCCACACGGGTGGAATCGGTACGCAGATAGGTGATCACACCGACTGTACCCTCTCCCTTAATATCCACGCCTTCATACAGCTGCTGGGCGATACGCATGGTTTTCTGGGTTGAAAAATTAAGTACCTTGCTTGCCTCCTGCTGAAGTGTCGATGTCGTAAACGGAAGAGGCTGCTTTCTTATCCTGACGCCCTTTTTCACGTCGGTAACCTTAAATTCCGCATTTTTAACATCTTTAAGCACCTTTTCAAGGGCCTCTCCCGACGGGATCTCATTTCCGTCATCCGAGCCGCCCATATAGTGTGCTTTTACGGTATTCTTATCGTTCCCGCACTTTAGAAGCGCATCCAGCGTCCAATACTCCCTCGGGATGAATGCGTTGATCTCATCCTCCCTCTCGCATATGATACGGAGTGCTACGGACTGAACCCTGCCCGCACTCAGTCCCCTCTTTACTTTGGCCCACAAAAGAGGTGATATACGGTAACCCACCATGCGGTCAAGGATCCTGCGCGCCTGCTGGGCATTTACAAGGTTCATATCTATCTCCCTTGCATTTTTGATCGACTCTTTTATTGCGCCCTTTGTGATCTCGTTAAACGTGATGCGATACACCTTTTTTCCATCCAGCTTAAGCGCATAATAAAGATGCCAGGAGATCGCTTCCCCCTCACGGTCCGGGTCAGTCGCGAGATATATCTTATCGGCCTTTTTAACCTCTTTTTTAAGCGCCGCTACAAGGTCTCCCTTTCCGCGTATCGTAATGTATTTCGGCTCATAATCGTTTTCTGTATCGACACCAAGGCTGCTCTTTGGAAGATCCCTGACATGACCGTTACTGGCCATTACCTCGTAATTGGATCCCAGGAATTTCTTTATAGTCTTTACCTTGGCCGGCGATTCCACAATAACAAGATTCTTACTCATTTTTACTCCGTAACTGTATTAGCAATATGCGGCATTATCCGCCTTTATACTCACAACAAGGCATACCTTAACATAAAAATTCTCCATTTTCAAGGGGCAATTCATACGACCCTGCATTCCTTTACCCTTACGTAATATCCGCTCGAAGCTTCATGAGCAAGCCCTTTTATGCACAATTCAACCAGCGCGCATACAGCTGTTCTTAAATCCATACCGGTAATATCTGATATCTCACCTACGCTCTTTGCATAGGGTTCAAGCACGGAGTAAGCCCTCTTCTCATCAGCCGGCAGTTTTATGACGGGAATGCTGTTTACACACCTTTTATCCTCATATCCGCCTCCCAGCAGGCTTAATACATCCGAAGCGCAGGTCACGGGCAGGGCTCCCTGTTTCCACAGCATGATGCATCCGGTACTTAAAGGATCCGTTATCCTGCCGGGTACGACCGCCACCTCTCTGCCCTGCTCAAGAGCCATGTCAACTGTTATCATCGTACCGCTTTCAGTGCGTGCCTCAACCACTATCACAACATCGGAAAGTGCGCTTATTATCCTGTTCCTCGCAGGAAACAGGTTAGCCTTGGGTTCAGTGTAGATCCCGTATTCCGATATGATCCCGCCGCTTACTTTCAGCCTCTCATACAGCCCTTGGTTGGACCTTGGATAACATATGTTTACTCCGCATCCCAATACGGCAAATGAATCTCCTCCGGCGTCAAGTGCCGCCGTCTGGCTCAGACCGTCTATACCGTAAGCCATCCCGCTCACTACCTGCACACCCTGCGATCCAAGATCACTGCCGAAATTCTTCGCGACCATACGCCCGTATTCCGAACAGTTCCTTGCCCCTATTATCGCAACACTGGGTTTATCTTCAGCCGGCACCTTTCCGATCGTAAATATGGCAAACGGATGGCCGGACACCTCTCTTAACCTACCGGGATACCTCGGATCATACCAGGGGATGAAGTCAATGCCCATGGACAGAAACTTATCGTATTCCCTGTCAATATCCCACTCGCTCCGCTTCCTTATTATGTCATCGGCGTATTTTTCGCTTATCCCGTCTATACTTATAAGTTCTTCCCTGTCCGCCTCATAAAGCCGCCTTGTGCTTCCGGCCGCTTCGGCAACGGCCTTTACCCTTCCCGGATGTGCCCTGGGCATTGCCGCCCACCAGTATTCGTATTTTAATTCTTCCATATTATCGGCTTCCTCCTAACCCATTATGTATGAATTATTAAACTGTATGGCTTCTGCAAGGTGATCGCGCCCGATCTCCTCAAGTTCGTCAATATCCGCTATCGTACGGGCAACCTTCAGTATCTTTGAATAACCCCTGGCCGAAATATCGAGCTTTTTAAGAGCATGTGAAAACCATTCCCTTACCTCCGGTTTTAGCGAACAATACTCAAGTATCTCATCCGCTCCCATTTGGGAATTAAACATCATGCCGGTTCCCAAAAACCTCTCACTCTGGATCTTCTGGGTCCTTATCACTCTCTTTCTTACCTCCCCGGATGACTCTGCCATCTTTCCGCTAAGCATATCATCATATCCAAGCTTCATGACATCGACACAAATGTCCATACGGTCAAGCAGCGGGCGGCTCAAACGGCTCATATATCTTTTCCTGGCAGTTTCCGTGCAGCTGCATTTGGAAAGGTCAGGATAGGCGCCGCAGGGACATGGGTTCATGGCCCCGACGAGCATGAAATCAGCAGGATAGACATATGTTCCGTAATTTCTTGAAACGGTGATCTTCCTGTCTTCGAGCGGCTGTCTTAATACCTCCAGCGTATACCTTGAAAACTCGGGCATCTCATCAAGGAATAATACTCCCCTGTGGGAAAGCGAGATATTTCCGGGCCTCGGATAAGTACCTCCTCCCGTCATTGCGACATCCGTTACCGTATGATGCGGACTTACAAAAGGCCTCTCAGTTATAAGCTTTCTGTTATCCCCCAACAGGCCCGCAACGGAATAAATACTCGATACCTCCAATGCTTCCTCTCCCGAAAGGGGCGGCAATATACCCGGTATGCATTTTGCGAGCATAGACTTGCCCGCCCCCGGTGCACCTACCATCAATAGGTTATGCATGCCGCAGGCCGCTATCTCAAGACCCCTTCTTGCAGCCGCCTGTCCCTTAACATATTTTAGATCCGCGCCACCTTTTTCCACGGGTTTTGGCCCGGATCCCTCATCCGGGATATAAGGTCCTATAACCTCTTTTCCGTTTAAGTGATCGGCGGCCTGTTTTAGATCAGATACCGCAATGATCTCAACATCTCTTACCATCGCTCCTTCGGCGGCATTATCCGCAGGGACTATACATCTTTTTATACCCATTTTCCTGCCGCATATGACCATGGGCAGCACTCCGTTTATCCCGCCTACATCTCCGTTTAGCTTAAGTTCTCCTATAATAAGGGTTTTACTCAGAGCCGCTTTATCGATCGCACCCATGGCTGCGAGTATGGCCACTGCCATAGGCAGATCGTACCCTGTCCCCTGTTTTCTGACATTTCCGGGCGAAAGATTAAGGGTTATCCGCTTTACGGGAAAGTCAAAGCCTGAATTCTTTAATGCCGTACGGACCCTTTCCCTTGCCTCCTTAACTTCACCGGACAGATATCCTACAAGTTCAAACATAGGCATCCCGTCGGAAATATCAGCCTCCACATTGACGCAGAAGCCCTCAATCCCGCGTATGCCAAAAGACAATACACTACTGAACATCTCTCCTCCGTATTTAATTTAATATTTCAGGAAAACAAAAAAAGACATAACCGCATTACGGTTACCCTGTGATGATTGTGCTTAGTTATGATAATACATTTATTTCAGAAAGTCAAAACATTATTTCGGTCAGTTAAGTGTGTCATTCTTTAACTTGGCGATAGCTTCCTTATCCATGACGTAACGGGAATCAAGCGTTTTCATCGTATCGACAACTTCAAGGCCTTCATACACCGTACTCCTTGCAAGGTCGATAATGGTATTCCCGGAAAAAATGAGGACCAGCGGCTTTAACAGGTTATCCGGATTGGTAGCCAGTACCAGTGCTTTCTCGCCGTTTGAGAGTTCAACGCTTGTACCCTCTCCAAGAAAGCTGACACATTTTATGAGTGCCTTTACTACATCCTTATCAAACCAATCGGGCTTGGACATAAGGAACTTAAGTGCACTTATATAACTCATCGGCTCGTGCTGCAGACTCATTGCGGTAAGCTTATCGAACATATCTGCAACAACCAGCACCTTGGCGGTTTTGACCATCTTTGCATTGTCCTGTTCCTCACCGTTCTCAAAAGCCCCGATATGCTTGCACGCCTGAAGCATGGTGCGTTTTATCGCGGGAGCCGAGGTAAAGCATCCCTCTATGATTTCGGCACCGTGCAGTTCATGCCGGCGCATCTCATGACGGTCTTCGTCACTTAATTCCTCCTGCGCCATCATTGATGCCGGAATGTTCAGCTTGCCCACATCATGGACAAGACCCGCAAGGATAGCATCCTTCCGCTCGTCAAGGTTCAGTCCCATACTGCGGGAAAGAAGAGCACACAAAAGCGCAACATTTGAAGAATGCTTGACAACGTAATCCTCCGCACCCCTTAAGTTCTGAATGAAATTTACGGGAAGGCTCATACGTCCGCATTCCGAAACAAATGAATCGGCAAGGTTACGGATCTTTGAACTCTTCCCCGACTTGATCATCTCCGTAAGCTCATCCATTAACCTGAACTCGGAAACGGTTAGAAACTTCTCAAGCGCGATATCTTCAGGCGACATCGGCGGGAGCGGTTCTGCCGGCTCCAGCACGTATACGCCCATCAATCCGAAATTGCGGACCGAGCCAATGCTCTGTCCCGTCAGTTTTGAATCCCTCTCATAAAGCAGGACGCCCTTCTTGTTATAAATAGGCTTGGCAAGACGCATGCCGTCCTTTAAGTCCTCGGTTTTAACAAATTTCATTTATTTCTCCCCCGCAGTCACATGTAGTGTAGTAAAAACTCCTCAAATTCCTCAACCGGAATCGGTTTTGAATAATAATACCCCTGTGCCATGTCGCAATCTATCGATCTTAAAAACTCAAGCTGCTCCTTCGTCTCCACACCCTCGGCAATAACATCGAGACCTATCATCTTGGCCATCCTGACAGACGACTCAACTATGATCTTGCCCCTTTCGGTCGACATTATCTCATCCAAAAAGAACCTGTCGATCTTCATTGTATCTATCGGCGCTTTCCTGAGCATATTTAACGATGAATAACCCGATCCGAAATCATCCATCAGTATCCTGAATCCCCTGTCCTTGAGCTCACCCATCTCTTCAAACAGCTCGGTAACATCTTCAAGGAAAAGATTTTCCGTTATCTCTATCTCAAGATACCTGTTTGGGAACCCGTATTTTTCAACAAGTCCGGTAAGGCTCTTTACTATATCGGTTTCACCCACATGCCTTCGTGATACATTGACAGATATCGGAAGCATGATATCCCTCTTCTGAAGATCGGTGATATATTTGCAGGCTTCCTCCCACATGAACAGGTCGAGCCTTGTGATAAAACCGTTGTCTTCAAAAAGAGAAAGGAAATTGGCGGGAACCAGTACTCCCTTTGCGGGATGTTTCCATCTGACGAGTGCCTCCGCTCCGCGGATCTTTCCGGTCTTTATATCGATCTGCGGCTGCAGATACATTACAAACTCTCCGTTTGCCAGCGCCTGTTCCATTTCATTTTCTATCTCGGCCTGTTCGCGCATCTTAAGCCTGATCACATCATCATACACCGCGTAATTGCTCAGAGCGCTTCCCTTAACCTGTTTTTTGACCGCCCTTGCCCTGTCGCACATAAGCCTTACGGGAATATCGATATCCACCACTTTATAAATGCCGTAGACAAGTGACAGGACCGTTGGCATGTCGGGAACACTTCTGATGGCCTTGCTCAGTTCCGTCATAAAGTCTATGATGTCCTGCTCGCTTTCGTATTCATACAGAATACTGAACATATCGGCCTGATAACGGCATGCCGGCAGCTCTCTAGGAAGCAGCCTGCGTATCTCACCTCCGAGTGCCTTTAAGCACTTATTTCCCGAATCGATACCGTAGCGGTCGTTTATCAGCCTGAACTTGTCGATATCAACGGCAATGATGGCAAGGTTCTTATCATCATTAAGATGCATGTAATTCCCGGCTTTTCTGTAAAAGGAATCGGAATTCAAAAGATCCGTTAAAGAATCATAGTCCGCGCGGTATTCCATCTCACCCTTAATCCGCATTTCCGCATCAACATTCTGGAAGGTTGCAAGATAACGTACCGTGGCATTATTAAGCCCATGCAGGGGCTGTATGATCACTGTGTACCAGACCGGAACATTGTTCTTGTTATACAGCCTCAGGGTCAGCTTATGGGTATTCCCCGTTTCCTTGATCTTTTCAATGAACTCCTTAAAGGCGTATGCCTCATCCTCATAGGGCTTAAGCATATCGATCACAGCCCAGGCTCCCTTAAGGCGCTTTTTGTCGATATTGAACACCTCGTCAAACATCGGGCAGATATAGTATTCATCATCGGTCACATAATACTCGTATACAAGTATGCCGGTCATCTCGTTTACATTCTCATGACGCTCGTTGCTCAGCGCCATTTCCTTAAGAATGTCACTCTTCTGCTTCATGATCTCATACTTGACCTTTGTCTCGATATTCTCGAGGCGGTGTTTCATATATTCATTCACATTGAGGAAGATGATAAGGGCCCTTCCGTCATCGGTACCCTGAAGAACAGAATACAGGTTATACCATTCGTACTCTCCCTCTATGTTAAGGAGCCTCACCTCACGGCACAGCATCTGCGTGCCGAGGCTCCTTGCCTGCTTAAGGTACTTGGGATCTGTAGCCTCATTAAAGGCTCCCTTATCCTCGGAGCATAATACTTTCGCGGAAAAGTACTCCCTTAAAGTATGGTAATTCTTTATCCTGCGGTCCATTATGCTCTTTATGTTCTCTTCTTTTATCCTGATACAGCTGTTCCTGTCAATGTCAACATCCCATATGATGTCCTGCATTGAAATAACGGCATCGCGGACGCGGTTACGGCTTTCGCTTATCCTCTCCTCCTGCCTTTCGACATTTTCCTTTATAGATGCGATAAGATAGATGTTCTTACCGTTCCTTAAGTTGATACGTGTTGTCCTTGACGGCACGGAGCAGCGCAGTGTCGTTGAATATATCTCGGAATCATAGGAGGATTCGTCCTTTCGCATGCGCGCTATCGGGCAATCGGGACACGGCTCGCTGTAACCCTTGTTGCGTTCATAGCACAAACCCGAGTCCTGTCCGGTTAACCTGTCGCTTAACATCTCGTTCTGATAAAGTATATGATAATCCTCATCCACCGCATATGCCCAGCTGCACATCGGATCAAGGATATTGGTAACAAGCTCCATTTCCCTTGTCGAGAGAATCGGATCGGCCTTTTTATCGACCCTTTCCATATTGTCATGGTACATTACATAGGTGTCTTTTCCTGAATGCTTTGCGTCTTCAAGGGCTGCCAGCGAGTGATCAAACAGAGAATCAACCGAACCCTCGTCTTTCTTAAAAGCACTTATACCGATGGATACCGTCACTACCTTGTCAAGTTCGCCCCATACTTCCTTGACGGTCTTACATACATATGATGCGCGTTCCTCCAAAATACCGGTATTCCGTATTCCCTTCATGAGGACCGCGAACCTGTCGTTGCCGACACGCCCGATTATATCCGAGCTTCTGAACGCGCGCTTTATTATCCTCGCAAGCTCGACAAGAACTCCGTCGGCGCTTACATCGCTGTTCATCTCCTTCCACTCGTCAAAATCATCTATATCTATGAGCATGAGATTCGGCAGGGCACCCTTGCTCATGGAGCCTAAGTATTCATCGGCAAAGCCCAAAAAAGCCTCCCTGTTAAGCACATGCGTCAGGCCGTCCTTGTTCTTTTCAGCCTCCTCACTGCGGTGCTTGGTCTCATCGTCTATGTAGGTCATGGTCCCGTAAAGAATGCTTCCCTTGCGGCCGGCATCTTCGGGATCCTTCATCCTGCCCTTAAGCTGATACCAGAAATAGTCCCCGTTAAGATCCAGGAACCGGACATATTCCATCTTTATTTTGCCCTCTTCGGGTTGATTGGTGAAAAAAGAGATGGCCTTTTTCGCATCGTCATCGTGAATACGGCCGCGTATGCTTATGTTTCCGGCAAAAGAAGCGACTTCCTTCGGTATCGGGATATACCTGTCGACATTGTCGGAAAACTTTATCACATCATTATCGATATCATACTCAAAAATTATGATATCGTTTATATCCATTGCATTCTGAAACAGATCTTCACCTAATTTACTCATAGCAGCACCCCGTACGCTGTATTCAGCAAAAAAACAATAAATATACAGTTTGATTATACAAAAAAAAACAGTCAATAACAACTGTTTTAATGTGATAAAGTCACAAAAATCGGCTAAAAACATAATTTCCGTAATCAATGCCCTTCTCTGTCAGTTTTATACGACCCGAATCCCGTAATATAAGCCCGTCCCTCTTAAGGGCATCAAGTTCATTTTTGTATATCCCGTCTATTCCCGTAAGAAACTCCTTTTTAAAACCGTCCTCCGACACTCCCCTGCTCATCCGAAGGCCGAGGAACATATACTCAGCCATCCTGTCGCGGCCGCTTAAAGTTATCTGTTCCGAAAAAATATCGCGGGACAAGGGGGACATGATGTACTCCTTCATGATTGCGGTGTTTTTATATCTTGTATCTTTTATAAGCGAGGAGGCCCCGAGTCCGAATCCGATATAGTCATCCCTCTCCCAGTAAGCCGTGTTATGTCTGCTTTCATAACCCGGAAGGGAAAAATTGGATATTTCATATCGAAGGTAACCCCGCCTCTCAAGATATGAAACCGTAAAATGGTACATTTCCCTCTCTTCATCTTCATCCGGCAGGCCTTCTTTCGAAGAATACTTTTCATAAAACGGGGTTCCCTCTTCGAGGATCAGCGAATATGCGGAAATGTGTGTACATCCAAGCCCAGTCACCGTTTTGAGAGTATTTTCAAGGCTGTTTAAAGTCTGCCCCGGGATGGCAGTCATTATATCAACATTTATATTTTCAAATCCCGCATCCACGGCCATATCAAAGGCCTTAAAAAAAGCAGCGCTGTCATGGATCCTTCCGAGTGTTTTAAGTTCATTGTCGTTTGCCGACTGAAGTCCGATACTCAGCCTGTTTATCCCGCACTTTACGTACCCGTTAAGAGAAGCCATGGTGACAGTGCCCGGGTTTGATTCCAGGGTGACCTCCACACCTTTATCATTGGCAAACGCAAAGGTTTCATGCAGGCTGTCCATCACCCTGCCCACAGCATCCGGCAAAAGCAGGCTCGGTGTCCCGCCGCCTATATAAACGCTTTTTACCTCATACTCACTTCCTTCGCATTTATACTTTTCCCCATATCCCTTTATCTCTTCTATAAGCGCAAAAATATAATCATCCATGCCCTCTTTACCTGAAGGCATGGACAAAAAATCACAATAACCGCATTTACGGACACAAAACGGAACGTGTATATAAATACCCAGCGGCCGCATATTTTCGCCTCCGACAATTTTTGCTATTTATCCTCATCCAGCTTAAGCACGCTCATGAAGGCCTTCTGCGGAATCTCGACATTACCTATCTGCCGCATCCTCTTCTTGCCTTCCTTCTGCTTCTCAAGCAGCTTCTTTTTTCGGGTTATATCTCCGCCGTAGCACTTTGCAAGTACATCCTTACGCATTGCTTTAACCGTCTCACGCGCTATTATCTTGCTTCCGACAGCCGCCTGAATGGGGATTTCAAACAGATGTCTCGGGATTTCGTCCTTAAGCCGCTCGCACATCCTTCTTCCCCTCTCATAAGCGCTCTCGGCATGGACAATGAAGCTTAAAGCATCGACTTCCTCTTTGTTTATAAGTATATCCAGCTTGACCAGATCGGATTTCTCGTATCCCTTCATCTCATAATCAAAAGATGCATATCCGCGCGAACGCGATTTCAACGCATCAAAAAAGTCATAGATTATCTCGTTAAGCGGAAGTTCATACTTAAGGAGAGCCCTTGTTTCCTCCATATATTCCATGCTTACATACCGTCCCCGCCTCTCCTGGCACAGCTCCATAATGGGCCCAACGAAATCCTTTGTGACCATTATCTCCGCATCCACTATGGGCTCCTCCATATAATCTATAACGGACGGATCCGGAAGATTCGTGGGATTTGTAAGGTCGATCACTTCACCGTCTGTTTTATGGACTTTGTATATAACACTTGGAGCCGTAGTGACCAGATCGAGATTGTACTCACGTTCAAGCCTTTCCTGAACAACTTCGAGATGCAGCAGTCCAAGAAAACCGCACCTGAATCCGAAGCCTAAAGCTACCGAAGTCTCAGGTTCGTAATTTAACGAAGCATCGTTAAGCTGAAGCTTTTCCAGAGCATCCCTTAAATCGGGATATTTTGCACCATCGGCCGGATACATTCCACAGTACACCATGGAAAGCACCTTCTTATATCCGGGCAGGGCCTCATCACACGGCTTTGCGGCATTGGTTATTGTATCGCCGACAGCCGTATCCCTGACATTCTTTATACTTGCCGTTATATATCCGACCATGCCGGCACTGAGCTCGTCACAGGGGATGAACTGGCCGGCGCCGAAATAACCGACTTCCACAACCTCCGCGGTTGCTCCCGTAGCCATCATCTTTATGGGTGTGCCTTTTGAAACACGCCCATCCATAAGCCTTACAAAGGCAATGGCGCCCTTGTAAGAATCATACAGCGAATCAAAGATCAGTGCCTTAAGAGGTTTACCGGGGTCACCCTTAGGAGCAGGTATCTTAGTCACTATCTGCTCCAATACCTCATCTATTCCTATGCCGTTTTTTGCCGAAATCCTGGGGGCATCCTGCGCCTCGATCCCTATCACGTCTTCTATCTCATTTACTACACGGTCGGGCTCGGCACTCGGCAGGTCTATCTTGTTTATTACCGGAAATACGTCAAGGTCATGATCCAGCGCAAGGTATACATTTGCCAGCGTCTGGGCTTCGATACCCTGAGCCGCATCTACCACAAGGATGGCGCCGTCGCATGCCGCAAGGCTCCTTGATACTTCATAATTAAAATCGACATGGCCAGGAGTGTCTATAAGATTAAAGATATACTCCTTACCATCCTTTGCCTTGTAAACGGTACGGACCGCCTGTGACTTTATAGTGATACCTCGCTCGCGCTCAAGGTCCATATTATCAAGTACCTGTGCCTGCATCTCACGGCTGGTAAGAAGCCCGGTGCTCTCGATGATACGGTCTGCCAGAGTCGACTTACCGTGGTCAATATGTGCTATTATACAAAAATTCCTGATCCGTGACTGATCCATCAGTTACTCCTTTGTTATCCCGCAGCCCCGGCCTTTCCCGCCGAATGTCCGTGGTAATGGCCTGCGATCTTTAATAAAATGAAAATGATGATAAGGACGATAACACTCCCAAAACAGTCAAGTGCAACATCAAGCGGCGAACCGCTCCTTCCGTCACCGTGATACTGGTTAAGTTCATCAATGACTGCAACAAAAAATGCAAAGAAAAACGTTATTATACGCGCCGTTCGTCCCTTTAGTTTTCTGCAATAAAGAAAGACGAAGGTAAACAGAGTAAGTAGTGCAAATTCCGTAAGATGAGCACCTTTTCTCACCGCCCCCTCATATACCGGTACAGATTCCTCGATCTTCTGAGCCGTCCACTTTAAGTTAAATACCTTGTTAACTATATAAAGCAGCTTCTCGGTCACAAACTTTGAGAGTTCGGCCGACTTAAGGGCATCATCACTACCGAACCCGATTATCATGAGCACCAGCAGCACGACCGGGAGCAGCTGTATTATAAAGAGCGTTATCCTGTTAAGCTGCTGCTCATGCCTGCTTAAAGGTATCTGCGTCTCATGCTTGACTGCTATATAGCTGTGGTATGCTATCCAGAAAACAACATATCCGACAAACGCCCCGAAAGTATTTAACAGTATGTCATCCGTTTCAAAGTATCCCCTGCCGGTAATGAGCTGAGTAAGCTCTATCAGCAAGCTTGTAATAAAAGCCGCAAGGACAAGGTTCCACCACTTTTTGAAAAACCTTGCCATAAGCGGCACCAGTATACCGAAGGGGATAAAGAGGAGCACATTCTCGATGGCATATGCCGAAATCCCCTCACTCCCCCATGTACCGAATATCTCAAGGTTTATCTTATTTGGCCTGCTGCCGGCTTCACGGCCGGACAAAGTCAAAGAAACCAGATAGGACATATAAACACACAAAACACTGAACACGAAGACAGACAGCAGCATCTGCCACAGCTTTAGGTGCTTTTTCCCGCTGGCTTTTTTTATTATATTAACGACCAATATGTATATAACGTATATAAGGACCGCCCGGCTCGCAAAGGTTAAGGCCTGTTCGTCGAAGCTCCTTAAGGCAGTCCAAATATCATTCAACGCTCTTAATAACATTCGGCAATCCTCAGATCGTTAGCATAAGGGCATTGTTACCTGTATATTATATCATCCCTGGAAGGACCGTTGCTCACCATTGTTATCGGGAAGCCGATCTTCTTTTCAATGAATTCAATATAGTTTCTGCAGTTTTCCGGCAGATCTTCATACTTCTTTATGCCCCTTATATCACACTTCCACCCCGGCAGTATCTCAAGAACAGGCTTGGCCTTTTCAAGAAGTCCCGTAGTCGGGAAATCTGTCGTGACCTTACCGTCTATCTCATAACCGGTACATACCGGTATCTCATCCAGATATCCGAGAACGTCCAGCACGGTAAAGGCCACATCGGTGGTACCCTGTATACGGCAGCCGTACCTGCTTGCCACGCAGTCAAACCAGCCCATCCTCCTCGGCCGGCCGGTTGTGGCACCGTATTCGCCTCCGTCACCGCCGCGCCTTCTCAATTCATCGGCTTCATCCCCGAATATCTCGGATACGAACGCACCGGCGCCCACTGCCGACGAATAAGCTTTGCATACCGTTATTATCTTCTTTATCTCATACGGAGGTATACCGGCTCCGATAGCGCCATATGCGGCAAGAGTTGACGAAGAAGTTACCATGGGATAGATTCCGTGGTCGGGATCCTTTAAGGAACCGAGCTGTCCCTCGAGCAGTATGTTTTTCCCTTCCTGCACGGCGTTCCACAAAAACAGTGATGTGTCGCACACATAGGGCTTTACCATATCCCTGTATTCCATAAGCGTATCATACAGCTTGTCTTCATCGATCGCAGGTTTATCGTAAAGATACTTAAGAGTAACGTTCTTTATCTCACATACCCTTGCAATCTTCTCCCTTAACGCTTCCTCGTCTTCAAACAGTTCACTAACCTGGAAGCCTATCTTTGCGTACTTATCGGAATAAAAAGGCGCGATACCCGACTTGGTAGAACCGAATGACTTTCCTGCAAGCCTGGCCTCCTCATATGTATCAAAATCAACATGGTAAGGCATCACAACCTGCGCCCTGTCCGAGATAAGAAGCTTAGGCATGGGTACGCCCTTTGAAGTAATATCCTGTATCTCCTTAAAAAGGAGCGGTATGTTTAAGGCCACACCGTTACCTATTATGCTTGTCACATTTTCGCAGAAAACTCCCGAAGGAAGCGTATGAAGTGCAAACTTACCGTACTTGTTAACGATAGTATGTCCTGCGTTTGCTCCTCCCTGAAAACGCACAACGATATCGGCATCCTGTGCCAGCATATCGGTCATCTTGCCCTTGCCTTCATCACCCCAGTTTGCGCCTACTATAGCCTTAACCATCCTGTTATCCTCCTGTTTTAGATCAAACGTTTATTTCCGCATGCATGCCAAGAACATCCTTATTGGCATCAAGCATGGGTTTTATCACTTCTTTTAGATAAACTTCAACCTGACGTGGTGCACGTCCGACATACTTAGCGGGATCCATCGTCTTTAACAGTTCATCATACGACATGTTGAACGCGGGATCTTCTGCTATACGCTTTAGCAGATCATTCTCTCCGCCCTCCTGCTTTACGTTCCTTGCAGCCTCCATGGACAGTTCCCTTATCCGCTCATGAAGTTCCTGCCTGTCACCGCCTGCTTTTACCGCATCCATCATGATATTTTCCGTTGCCATAAAGGGAAGCTCGCTCCTCAAGTGACGGTCGATCACCTTTTCATAAACCACAAGGCCGTCTACCACATTAAGGCACAGGTCGAGTACGCCGTCTGTAGCAAGGAAAGCTTCCGGTATGGAAAGCCTCTTATTTGCAGAATCATCCAGCGTCCTCTCAAACCACTGCGTGGCGGATGTTATTGCGGGGTTTAATGCATCTATCATTACATATCTGCTGAGTGATGCTATCCTCTCGCTCCTCATGGGATTACGCTTATATGCCATGGCCGACGAGCCGATCTGATTCTTCTCAAAAGGCTCCTCAACCTCCTTTAAGTGCTGCAGAAGCCTTATGTCATTTGAAAACTTGTGGGCGCTTGCCGCAATTCCCGCAAGAACATTAGCCACCCTTGTGTCAACCTTCCTTGAATATGTCTGTCCGGATACCGGGCAGCACTCCTTAAATCCCATCTTCTTTGCTATCATGGGATCGATCTTGTCGATCTTTTCATCATCGCCGTCAAACAGTTCAAGGAAACTGGCCTGAGTGCCGGTAGTTCCCTTGGAACCCAAAAGTTTCATATTAGAAAGAACAAAGTCAAGCTCCTCGAGATCGAGCATGAATTCATTCATCCAAAGCGTCGCACGCTTTCCGACGGTAGTGGGCTGGGCCGGTTGAAAATGTGTAAACGCAAGTGTCGGTAAAGCCTTGTACCTATCGGCAAATCCCGCCAGCTCGGCGATCACGTTTATCAGTTTCTCCCTTACAAGCTTAAGTGCCTCCGTCATCACGATGATATCGGTATTATCACCCACGTAGCATGAAGTCGCGCCGAGATGGATTATACCCTTCGCATTCGGACACTGTACGCCGTAGGCATACACATGGCTCATTACATCGTGCCTTACGACCTTCTCCCTCTCCTTTGCGACATCATAGTTGATATCCTCGGCATGCGCCTTTAACTCGTCTATCTGCTCCTGCGTAATATTAAGTCCAAGCTCCTTCTCGGTTTCGGCAAGGGCAATCCATAAACGCCTCCACGTCTTAAACTTCATGTCGGGAGAAAAATTATACTGCATCTTTGCACTTGCATATCTTTCCGAAAGGGGACTTACATATTTATCCGTCATCATCTCTGTCCTTTCATTAATTCAGCCGGCATCCGGCCGACTTGATAAGTTGATATTTTTGATATATAATCATTTACTACAAAAAACGTGAGGTTCCATCATGCAAGAAAAACGCAGTGAAACAAGAATACCCATCGACATCAAACTGTCGGTATCGGACCTGTATCCCGAGGATATGACAGGTATCATTGAAATGTCATCTCCCATAGAAGTCACGGATATCTCACCGAAGGGCATCGGTTTTCTGTGTGATGCCGCCCTTCCTGTAGGCTTCATGTTTATCGCGAATATTGAGCTTGACAAGGAACTGCCCCAGATAATCACCGATATAAGGATCATAAGAAGCCAGTCCGTCGGTGACGGATTATATCATTACGGCAGCGAATTCGTATCCATCTCTCCGCGTGTCGCAAAGATGCTCGATGACTTTAAAACGAAGCTGAAATCATCTTAAACATCCCTTAACCAAGCACCCATGGTACCATGTTTCATGCCATAAATCAAGAATTCTCTTCATACTCACTGACTATTGCAAGTATCTCTCCGCTGAACTTTGGATACTCCCTGACGATGTTCTCGATCTCGTTCTTTGACAGCTCGAGGCTTAAACTGTTAAAATCCAATCCCTTTTTGATCTTCTTCCGCTGGATAATGAGTCCGCGTCTCATATCCCGCATCGCATCATCATCCGTAAGGAGTTCAGTCTGATAAATGAACATCGCGGGATCGTTAAGCCTGTAGTTCCTTAGTTCGTTTCCAAGCTCCCTCCGTGCCTTTTCAAGCTTTTCCGCCACTTCTTCGGAATGATGCCTGGCCTTTTTCTCCTCAAGGTATTTCTCCCACATATAGCTTAGCTCATATGAGTTGTTTACCTTGTATTTGGAATAATAAAAATCAATGAGATTGGTTGCATTAACATACTTTATCTTGACACTGTTCTGCAGGTTTATTGCCCTGTTGATCTTCTTTTCCGCGCTCAGCTGTGCTTCCTGTGCATTCCTGTAGCTTACAAAAACTCCTGTCATTGCCATCGCCAGAAGGGCCAGCACTATATAGTAACCGATCTTTACATCAAACTTAAGAGTCACCTGAAGCGCAAACAGAAGCGCCATTGCCAGTGCGGAAACGAAAAAGCAGATAAACAAAAGCGCCTTGGCATTGGCCGCCTTTTCCTTCTCCTCCTTGCGCTGATATGCCAGCGCCCCCTTTTCACCCTCAAGAAGGTTTAAGTCCCTCTTGACGGTCATCTGATACTCCTCTTCCTTCTTAAGCTTTTTCAAAATATCGGGAATATCATCCTCAAGCCGCTCCATATCACGGTACTGAGCTTCCGTTATCTTTGAAAGCGGACGGACATACTGCTTATCGTCCTCTTCTATCTTTTCGATCCTTTTTGCCAGGCGCTCAAGCTCGCTGAAGCGGTCAAGAGGAAGGTTACAGATCTCGTCCACATCAGCCAGCTGCTGGGTGACGCGTTCATACTCGCTTTTCTGCCCCTCCATATCGTCGGCGGCAGCTTTCATCTGTTCACACTTGTCCCTTATATAAAGCTCGCGTTCGCGATAATCAAGTATATTGATATCCGCGCGCTTTATCGGTGCGCGCTTTAAGACCTCGGTGATCTCCTCGGCATCCTCAACGGGCTGCATGCCGATACCGAAATCCAGCTCATCATCGTCGTCATCCAAAAAACCCAGCTTTTCAAGTATAAAGTCAAATATACGCACTTTGTCTCCCTGCAAAGCCTTATGTAAGGCTCATTCTGTACTCCCGCTTCCATATGTCAAGCGTTGCATCGAGAGTCTCATAATATCTGCTCACCTGGCCGCTTTCCTTAAGACCCTTGAGTTCCGCAAGCTGCTTTGCGTATTTATTTGCGGAACCGGCATAATCATCCCTTGTCTTAAGTATATCGCCGGCCGCACTTATCACGCGGTCCGAATATCCGCACCTTATGATCATCCTGTCGTACTTTTCATCCGTCATATAGAGCCTGCAGCATACTATGTGCATTATAAGACTCTCATCATCCATGTTAAGCCGGTAGGCCTCCATATAGTACTCTGCCGCCTTTTCATATAACAAAAGCTTTGCATATGCGGTCCCCATATTATGAAGTACGGCGGCGTACAGGATCGGCTCCGCGTCAACATCTATCTTCTTTAATGTTCCCGCGTATTCATCTATCGCCCGGGCGAACTTTCTTGCCTTTAACAGGTTATCACCCCTGCTTTTATGCTTCCTTGCGGGGCTTAAGCCGGCACTCTCAATAAGGATCTGTTTAATGTTTCGCATCTCATCGGCATCACAGTACCCTATCTCATCAAGGATAGCCATGACAAAATCACTCAGATTCCCCTTATCTCGCAGGATCTCCCTGAGTTTATCGGCAAGTTCCGTAAGCTCAAGCTGCTTGTCAAGGAAATCACACAGACGCTCATCCATAAAATCATGATCGAGCGTATGCGCATTCTGAGCAATAAGATAACAGAGCTCCTCACCCGAATATATATTTATACCGAGACCGACAACATTATAAGGCCTGTCAGCCGTACTCATATGGCACAATATCAGATTCGTCATCCGTGATACCTCATACTATCCTTACTTCTTTCTCCCACTTAAGCTGCGATGAGGGGAATATCTCGCCGAAGCCCATATCCTCTATCCTCAACTTAAGGGTATCGCCCGAGGTGAAACCGACCCGCATCTTAAGACGCGTTGTTTTTTCCGGGCGGTTTGGAAGCCCGTCAAGGTTCACCGTGATATTTCTTACTTCCTTTCCGTCAAGCGGGGTAACGAGCATATCCACTCTGCTCCCCTGTGTTAAAAGGAATTCAACTACCGTGCTTATGTCAAACCAGTTCTCACCACCGTCCGCAAGGGCGATGTATTCCTCTTTGTCCTTGCGCTTCATGTTCATACCCAGGTTAAACTGAAGCTTATCCTTCCCGAGGAATATATACTTGCTGTTTAATTCCGTAGGCTTTAACTTATCCATACCGTAATGGCATGCACCCTTGGAATACATATTCTTTCCCTGAAATACACGCCGTCCCATACAGAGGAAGCCTATCGTTTTCTTGCACCATTCCCCTTCAAATCCGTCACCTAAAAGATAAGCGGATCTTATGGGACGGGACATGAGAAAATCATGCAGAAGCTCCTGCAGAGCCTCATCCATCCTGTCTGTCTCTTCTCTTAACTTATCTTCAAAAGATATCTCGTCCGCATCGCCCTCATCCCCTGCGGCATCGTCTTTTTCTTCATTATCATCTTCGCTGTCTTCATCGTATTTTTCCGCATATATCCTGCCAGGCTCCGGGACCAAGACATTATCGAATGTATACTCGTCTATAACGCCTACTATGGGTGTAGTCCTATGGTTCATCCTTAAGTGATAACAGGTCATGTTCTTTCCGTTGTGGTCGAAGACCGCACTTTCGGTCTCCCAAAGCTCGCTCTGCTGATGGATCATATAATAATAGACACTCTCGCTGTAGCTTTGGAACAGTATCCTGCTTCTCTCCACCGGTATTGCCGCCGATACCCTTTCAAGCACCTTTATCATGTCGCGGTCAAGCGAAGGCACGGTAAAGATAAAGCTCTCCACCTGCTCCATAGGCACATATACGGAAAGAAGGTTCAAAGACTTGCGCACAAACAGTATCAGCAGGTCTATCCCTTCAAACGACTCCCCGTCTATAACTATCGAGCTTTCGTTAACTGCCATGCTCAAAAGCTTTCCGGCCTCGCTCTCACCCTCATTCATGATAAGCCTCTTTGCCTCCGTGCCGAAGCTCCACTGGTTTACCTTCCTTCGTTTGCAAAGCAGGGTGGGAATCCCAAGCCGCTCGTTCTCACCGTCGGAAACCAGCGTTTTGGGCGCATCATTATCCAATTCAAAATAACTGATCTGTGTAAGGGTATCATTAAGATCATACCCGACCACATATCTCGTACCGGTGTCCATCTGTCCTTATCCTTTCAAAGGAATGAAAATGCCCTTTCGGTAAAGCATTCATCCCTCACATATTCCTCCATAAGCTGCATCAGCGTGTCATCATCCTGAAGCGTCTTTGATACGACCATGTCGTTTAACAGCGCATAGCGTGATTCACGCCCGTCAGCGACCACATCCGATATGGAAACGGCATCCGAGAACGTAAGCTCTTCGTGACCGTCCTTTTCCTCGGTAATGTAATACTGTAGGTTCTCTCCGAAGAACAAAATGAAATCCCGCGAAAAAATTCCGCCGTACATATTCCGCATTTCTTCGGTGTGATAATTCTCTTCTTCCTCCTCGCCCTCGATTATGTAATGCAGCAGCACTCGCACATCCGGACGGGTCCTGTATTCGATGATCGTCTTATCGTCGTAAACGGCTATCTCGGGCATGATATGAACGAACTCCCTAAAGAATACAAAGTAAATATTCTCCTGAAGGAATTCCTTAAGGAAATCGGCAAGCATCACACTGATACGCTCATCGTATTCCTTCTCATCCTCGGCATAATACTTAAGCAGAGCAAGCTTACACGCCTCATTAAGCTCCTCACCCCGCCTGTAATTCTTGACAAGATGCTCAAATACCCGCTTGTCAAGCATTCTCTCCTTTATGAAATAATCATATGCACAGTAAGACAGATAAGCCAGTTCCACCTTGGTGCTGGGGCCCTGTTTCACATACTCCTCGAACAGTTCTTCCTTCTCGCCTATCGTTGTCCTTGTAGCGAGCATCTGTATTATGAGCTTCTCCATAAGCTTGCCGCAGTCGACATCAAACTGCCTTGCCGCCTTCCACAGGTTACGGAGTTCCTTGGTAAGGCCGTTGAAATTCTCCACAAGATACTGCAGGGTCAGAACGTCATACTTGCCGTTTATGAAAGCAAAATACGCTACCTTTACAAGCATGACATCATACAGTTCCTCCTTGCGGCCTATCATATGCGAGCATATTTTCACGACAGTTTTTACCGGCACCTTCTCGGCGCCGTAAACCGTAAGCAGATCATATGCATCGTCATACATTCCACGCAGGACAAAATACCCGACCAGCTCGGCCCTGTCCTTGCCGCTTAATATCCTCGGATCTATGCTTATAAGAAATTCATCGAGAGTTGATATCTCGTTGTTGTCGTAATAATGCCTTAAGAGCTCCATCCTTACGTCCTTCTTGAAGCTCTCCTTTATTTCTATCGAATCTACGAGATTGCGGCAGAAATCCACATTTTCGGAATCAACCGTGACATAATGGCGGCGTCCGCTGCAAAGGTATAGGTTGAATCCGGCATTTTCCATAACATAATTCTTTATGTACGGGACATACATCGTCTCATCCATCAGCCTTACGGCTTTATCAAGAGGCAGTATCCTCCTTCTGCCCTGACCGTCTTCGGTAAATATCATATAGTTTGAACTGTAAATATCAGGATAAGCATGCCTGCCCGATACCGGATACAGTTTCTCACCTTCAAATTCATCCTGGATAACGCATATCCTTATAACATCGGGATCGTCGACCTTTACGTCAAATGTAAACAGCAGCTTCACGAAAGAATTAACGATACCGGGATCTATATCGTACGGAACTATAACCTGCTCGTACAGATATGCAAGATCCGCATTTATGTGGCCTTTTGTTATCTGCTCCATTGCAAAGGCCTTCATGGCCGGCTCATATTCCTCACACAGCCTCTGAATATCAAACCTGTGCCTTAGCATATTTGCATATAGGTATGCAAGATGAACATGATCGAGATGATTCCTGAATCCGAAATACATGATGACCGACTTGGGAAGAAGTTCTTCGCGCTCAAGCGGTATTGACAGCATATAGTACTCGTAAAGCTTGGTGATCCTTAATTCCATCTGGACTCCCATGCTGTACCACTCGAAATACTTCTCATCCGTCCGTCCCTCTTTGATGAGCATCGAACAAATAGCGCTTACCACATCCGGGTCCTCGTTTATCCTATAGATCTTTATGAGGAGATTCAAAAGATGCTCGGAAAACTCCTTGGTGCGCGCGCAGATATACAGGACCTGCTTGCACAGTTCGTTGTTCATAAGGCCGTTCTTGGCTGCCCATAGGAGGATCTGGAGTTCAAACTCGGTAAGCTTGTTCAAGGTTACCGGATTGTTGACATAGTACTGATATGCCTCGACATATATGATGGGGCTCCTGCATCCGTTCCTGTACTGCTCCTCTATAAGCTCGATCTTCTGGGAATGATTATTTGACAGTTCCTCATCAAGATACAGCAGCGTCCACAGTATCCTGTAATCATCCCTGTTCTGTTTATACAACTCCTCAACCTCGGCCGCCACTTCGTTTATATATGACTCATCCCTAAGATACAGGGTCGTAAGATAAAGATAATAGCTGTACATTGTGGGATCCTTCTGCTGTATCTTAAGGTCATTTGCCACATGGTCTATTATCCACTTTGCCTCATTAAAACGCTGCGATACGAGCAAAAGCTGCGCCTGGAACAGCCTTGACTCCGGATTCTTGTCATCAAGCACGTTTAAACGCTCAACGATCTTAAGCGAATCCCTTACCCATGTATTCACGTTGATATGCTTTGTGCGGAATGCTATATAGCAGCGCATAAGACGCATCGTAAGGTTGCGCTTTTCCCGACGCTCTATCCTCAGTCCCTCGTTGCTCATCCTTTTGGATGCAACTATGGTGACTATGAGCTTCTGATGTGAGCTTTCAAAGATCAGCCTTCCGAAGTTCCTCCCCTCGTGGAGCTTGTCCTCCTCCACAAAGAACACAAACCGGTGGACATTTCCGAGGAAATCATTGGAATTGAGCTTATCCTTTTCTATACGCAGAAATTCGCAATCCGTAGATGCGGATAGACTTACATAGCCCCAGGTTGACTTCCTTACAGGCAGTTCACACCTTAGTGACTCTGAGATATTCAAAAACTCATGTATGGTCTTATCGACACTGTAAAGCACAGGCTGCTTCTTGTTTATTGCGATCAGGAACTCATCCACACTCTCTTCGTTTCCGGGAAAACCGCAGAAGCCCCTGTACTTTGTAAGATGAACCCTCTCATTCCCGTCAAACACCTGCTCAAATTCACGTGAGTAGAACAGCGATACCGCTTCCTCCCAGCTTATCTGGGCCTGATTGGTGAAATGGAAAAGATTCTTGACGCTCCCCATGGAGCTCTTTACGATACTGCGTACTATTGAAAATGCAAAAGGGATATAATATTCGCCTTTGTTGGAAACTATCTGAACATCGCCCTTTATTGTATCTCCGGGTTCAAGTCCGGTAGAATCAAACAAAAAGGCGACATCGACGCTCTTGGCTTCAAAGCTGTCGATCCGGCATACGAGACGCATGCTTGACGTGTATACATTTCCCGAAGCGGGAAGATCATCCAGACTCTCGATTGTAAAGGAACCTTCGTATATTTCGCCTACGGTGAGTACTTCTTCAATTCTAGACACAGAAAAAGAGAGCTTCCCGTTATCATAATCGAAAAACCCGTTAAGCAGCTTGTCTACAATCTCATGCAAGAGTCTCACCACACTTTACTTGACTTTATACAGGATTAAGTATAACATATCTGCAACTTGGTTAGCAATTATAAAAGAGGTAAATAAGGCATGATACAGCACTCGGATCATTTCCACGGAAGCGACCTTGAAAAGATAGAAAAGATATACGGGATACCCCGTGAAAAGATAGTTAGTTTCTCGGCAAACGTAAACCCTTTAGGCTTATCCGAACGCTTAAGGAACGAACTTGCCGGTCATCTTGATGTGATCACCGGATACCCCGATCGCGAATACGTTTCCCTGCGCCGCACCATAGCCGATTACTGCGGCACCGAATACGAACACGTTATCGTCGGGAACGGTTCAACCGAGCTCATTTCCCTTTTTATCCAGATAGCCCATCCCCGCAAAGCTCTGATAGTAGGTCCGACTTATTCGGAATACGAACGCGAGGTTTCGCTGGGAGGCGGAACATCCCTCTATTTCCCGCTCAAGGAAAAGGATGACTTCAAGCTCGACTGTGACAAGCTGATGGAACAGCTTAACGAAAGCATCGACCTTTTGATCCTCTGCAATCCGAACAATCCCACCTCAACCTGTGTAAGCAGGCAGACAATGCGCAGCATACTTGATATATGCAAGCAGAATGATATTTTTGTCATGGTGGATGAGACTTACATCGAGTTCGTGGAGGATTACGAAAAGATAAACTGCGTGCCTCTCACACAGTATTACAACAATATAATCATACTCCGGGGCATCTCCAAATTCTTCGCTTCTCCCGGTTTAAGGCTCGGGTATGCACTGACGGGGAATCAGGACCTCATAAAGGCGATAAACCTGCGCAGGAATCCCTGGACCATCAATTCCCTCGCCGAGGAAGCGGGCCGTATTATGTTTTCGGACAATGATTATATAGACAGGACAAAAGAGCTTATCAGCAGCGAAAGAAACAGGGTAAAGGCTGCACTTTCAGCCATGGATACGCTTAAGGTTTATGAACCTTCGGCCAATTTTATACTGTCCAGGATACTTAAGGATGATATGAATGCGGATATACTGTTTGATGCATGCATAAGGGAAGGCATGATGATCCGCAACTGCTGTACCTTCCCTTTTCTTGACAATAAATATTTCAGGATATGCTTCATGTCTCCCGACATGAATGATAAGCTTATCAATGTGATAAGAAAAACACTTGGTTAATTGTATCCGGCTTCGAAAGCCTTTTTGTTTATGTCGATGAATTTGGGCTTAACCGTCTTTTCTATGACTTTAAACCATTCATCCTTTTCAAAATCCATGTGCCTTGCCGCGACTCCAAGCACAATGACGTTAAATACCTTGGGGTTACCCAGCTTTAACGCCTCGCTCATCGCATCCACCTCTATTACCTTATATTCCTTCTTAAGATCATCTATGATCCCTTCGGGATATTCGGCCGCTCCGATGACCACCGGCATCGGATCTATACGCTGTGTATTGACTATTATGACTCCGTCTTTTTTGAGGAAGTGGGCATAACGCAGTGCTTCAAGCTGCTCAAAGGCAATGAGTACATCCGCCTGTCCTTCCTCGACTATCGGTTCCGCAACAGAATCCCCATACCTTACGTAAGTTACCACTGAACCGCCGCGCTGGGCCATCCCGTGAACCTCGGACATCTTCACGTCATACCCGGCATTAAGCATTATCCCGCCCAGTATACGGCTGGTAAGAAGGGTTCCCTGGCCTCCGACACCGACTATCATGATATTCCTGGTTTCCATATTCCCCTCCTATACAGCCTCATCTTCTATCGCACCGAACTTGCACTGACTCTTACACAGTCCGCATCCGTTGCACATATTGGCGTCAATCTTCGTTGTTCCGTCGGCAAGCTTGGTCACGGCAGGACATCCGGGCTTTAAACACATACCGCACTTCTTACACTTATCAGGATCGACCTTGCACACATGCGTTACGGGCGTCCTGTTAAGAAGCACGCAGGGAGTCCTGGTGATTATAACCGAAACCTCTTCCCTTGCAAGCTCCTGTTTTATGAGCTTTTCAAGGCCTTCAACGTCAAAAACGTTGATCTCAAATACATTCTTTACACCGAGAGCGCTGCACAGCTTCATGATATCGATGGCAGGAACCTCATCGCCCTGGAGTGTCTTTCCTGTCGCGGCATGATCTTGATGACCGGTCATGCCCGTCGTTGAATTGTCAAGGATTAGCACCGTGCCCGTTCCCTGATTGTATACCATGTTCATAAGGGAATTTACGCCTGTATGCATAAAGGTAGAATCACCGATAACAGCAACCCAGTCCTTAATGAATTCCCTTCCGCGTGCCTTCTCCATGCCGTGGAGCGTTGATATGCTGGAACCCATGCACACGGTAGTATCGATAACGCCAAGAGGCGGTACCGCGCCGAGTGTATAGCAGCCTATATCGCCCGCAGCATGTACCTTAAGCTTGTTGAGCACGGTGAACACACTCCTGTGAGGGCATCCGGGGCACAGGATCGGCGGCCTGCCCGGAACCTTTGCCTCTTCCTTTATATCGGGCTCCTGTAAAAGCACGGCCTTCCTCAGCATATTGGCGCTGTATTCGCCCTGTATCGTGAATATTTCCTTGCCGATCGCCTTGATGCCCCATGACTTTACCTGTGTCTCAATAAGGGGATCGAGTTCCTCGACAATATACAGCTTGTCAACCTTTGAGGCAAAATCCTCTATAAGCCTGCGCGGAAGCGGATTTACAAGTCCGAGCTTAAGCACCGATGCGTGCGGAAGCGCCTCCTTAACATACTGATAAGGTATGCCGCTTGTGATAACGCCTATCGAAGTATCGTTCATTTCCACCCTGTTTATCGGGAAATCGCACGAATCCTCTATAAGCTTCTTTTCCCTTTCCTCAACCGCAAGATGCCTTATCTTTGCATTCCCCGGCATCATGACATTCTTGGCGATATTACGCTCGTACGGCTTATCGGCTATATTGCTCCTCTCCGAAAGCTTAACAAGTCCCTGTGAATGTGACAGCCTGGTAGTTGTCCTGAAAATAACGGGAGTATCATATTTTTCACTCAAATCATAGGCAAATTTGATGAAATCCTTCGCCTCCTGAGAATCGGACGGCTCGATTACCGGAACCTGGGCCGCTCTCGCCACCATCCTTGAATCCTGCTCATTCTGCGAACTGTAAAGTCCCGGATCATCAGCCGCAACCAGTACAAGTCCACCGGTAACCCCGATATAGGACATCGAATACAGCGGATCAGCCGCAACATTCACGCCAACATGCTTCATCGATACCAAAGAGCGCACGCCTGCAAAGGATGCACCTATCGCAACCTCCATGGCAACCTTCTCATTCGGCGACCATTCACAATACAGTTCATCCTTGTACTTAACTATGTTTTCGCTTATCTCGGTACTCGGCGTTCCCGGATATGCAGCCGATACCTTGACGCCGGCTTCATATGCTCCGCGTGCGATCGCCTCGTTACCGAGCATCATTACTTTTTTTTCTTCCATGTCTGTTTCCTGCTATTCCGTAACCTTTATTTCCCTGATCCAGCCTTCGGGTGCATCTATCGTTCCCATCTGGATTCCTGTAAGCGTATCGTAAAGCTTCTTCGTTATCGGACCCATTTCATCCATGCCCGAAGGGAAACATATTTCCTTACCATGGTCATTTATCTTGCCGACGGGTGAGATGACCGCTGCCGTGCCGCAAAGACCGCACTCCGCAAAATCCTTTACCTCGTCAAAGAGCACTTCTCTTTCCTCAACTTCAAGACCGAGATAATCCTTTGCCACAACCATGAGCGAGCGCCTTGTGATCGAAGGAAGAATGCTGCCCGACTTGGGAGTCACAAACTTACCGTCCTTTGTTATGAACATGAAGTTGGCACCGCCTGTCTCCTCGACTTTTGTCCTTGTTGCCGCATCAAGATACATATTCTCATCAAATCCCAGTTCATGGGCTTCAACAATAGCATGAAGGCTCATCGCATAATTGAGTCCTGCCTTTATATGACCGGTTCCGTGCGGAGCCGCACGATCGTAATCGCACACTCTTATAGATATGGGTTTTGCACCACCCTTAAAATACGGACCAACGGGGGTTGCGAAAAGCCTGAACTGATATTCCTCAGCCGGTTTTACACCGATGACCGGGGAACTCGCAAACATATAAGGCCTAAGGTACAGTGTAGCACCCGAACCGAAGGGCGGAACAAAGGCGGCATTTCCCGCAACAACCTTATCAACCGCCTCAAGAAACCTTTCCTTGGGGAATACCGGCATTTCCAGACGTTTACAGGTATCTATCATCCTCTCAGCGTTCATGTCGGGCCTGAATGTGACTATCTTTCCGTCCTTCGTAGTATATGCCTTAAGTCCTTCAAAACAGGTCTGTGCATACTGAAGCGTTCCTGCACACTCGCTGATCGTAACGGTACTGTCAGCCGTAAGGACTCCGTCGTCCCATTTTCCTCCCTTATAATCCGAAACATACCTCACATCCGTAGGTATGTATCCAAATCCGAGATTGCTCCAATCAATGTTTTTCTTTTCCATTTGATACCATCTCCTTTAAAAGCATATTAAGAAAAAGCATATTAAGACACTATTAAATTAATATAAACGATAATCTGCTTTCATGCAAGGGTACTAAATATAATTTACAACACCCCCGCATTATGGTATACTGACCCTGTATATAGTGTTTCTGTGACACATTATGACATGCGGCGGATGGTAGGGCCATGAATCTTATTCACAAGCTGAAGGACATATTGTTTAAGGATGTCTCGACCGAAAACGAGTCGAAAGATCTCTCTGTCCTTATGCGCATTTTATGCATTATTAATGTGCTTTTCAACGTAATACTTACCGTATTTTATCTTGTATTCCTTTCAAGCCGTCTGTTCCAGTGGTCTATCGGTTTTATAGTTATATTCGGTCTCATCCTCTGGATGACATACTGGGACAGGACAAACGGTGCTTTGTCTGTATATACCTCAGCCATAATACTTTCCATGCTTATTTATGCATTTGCACTGGGTCCCTCGGTCGGATTCCAGTTTTCGCTTTATTCGCTGATACTGCTCTTCTATTATAAAACCGATGAAAACCCCATTTTCAAGGGCATTGCAGCGATCGTAATCTCGTTCTCCGTTATAGGAATATGGTTCTATCTCGTGTATGTGGAGAAAGTCGTCGAGTTCACCAAACTGCAGAACATCATTCTGCTGCTGGCATGTACGATTTATCTTTCCTGCACTTATGTTACGATATCGTATTTCTACTATCTGAAATTTGCATCCAGTGAACACAAGATCATCAAATACGCCAAAAAGCTCGAAAAGCTTGCAACCATGGATCCTCTTACCCAGTTGACCAACAGAAGGGGTATGATGAACCATCTGGAAGCCTTTGTATCAGATTCCGCAAGCCATTCACAGCTTTCGCTTGCAATAAGCGATATTGACTTTTTCAAGAAGGTAAACGATACGTACGGACATGATGCGGGCGATTACGTTCTTGTAGAGCTTGGTAAGACATTTAAGGAATTCATGAAGGATAAGGGCTGGATAGCAAGATGGGGCGGCGAGGAATTCCTGTTTGCATTCGAGAACAACAACGGCGATTACGCCTTCGAACAGCTGGATAAACTTAAATACTCAATCGAAAAGAAACAGTTCACATATAAGGATTACACATTCAATGTTACCATGACCTTCGGCCTTGAGGAATACGACAGCTCCATCGGCATAGCCGAAACTATAAAGAGTGCCGACAACAAGCTGTATCAGGGCAAGGAATCCGGACGTAACAGGATAATATACTGATATCTCCTATACGGCAACGGGTATGGTTATCTGTTCACCGAACCTGTAGCCGTCAACCCTTACATCATCCTTTGTAAAGTCATAGAAATCCTTTACTTCCGGGTTGATCCAGAACTTCGGTGCGTCATATACAGGCCTTTCTATAAGTTCCTTTACCAGCTCCACATGACGGTCATAAATATGGGCATCCGCTATCACATGCACAAACTCGCCCACATTCATATCGCATACCTGCGCCAGCATATGCACAAGTACCGCATATTGAACTACGTTCCAGTTATTAGCGGTAAGAACATCCTGTGAACGCTGATTTAAGATTGCATTCAGCGTAAGCTTATCCTCTCCTCTTCTCTGGGTCACATTAAAAGTCATGCTGTAGGCACAAGGATACAGCATCATCTCATGGAGATCCTGATGCACATAGATATTCGTCATTATCCTGCGGCTGAAGGGATTGTTCTTAAGGTCATATATAACCCTGTCAACCTGATCCATCATACCCTCTTTATATTTATGCTTTACGCCGAGCTGGTAACCGTATGCCTTGCCGATCGTGCCGTTTTCGTCGGCCCATGCATCCCATATATGGGAGCTTAGTTCGCTGACGCGGTTCGACTTCTTCTGCCAAATCCACAAAAGCTCATCGGTCGCGCTTTTAAGAGCGGTCTTTCGCAGCGTTATTATAGGGAACTCCTTCCTTAAGTCATAGCGGTTCACAACGCCGAACTTCTTTATCGTATACGCAAAAGAGCCGTCCTCCCATCTGGGCCTTACTTTTTCTCCTTCGGTACTGCATCCGTTTTCCAGGATATCCCGGCACATTTCTATAAATACTTTATCAGCGTAACTCATATTGCTATCCTTTCGGTATTATTACCCATAATATAAGAGCTCCGGCTTAACCCCTTACAATTAACGGTCCCACTTATCGCATAACGAATTGATCTGATCCGCAAACTTTGCAAGATCCTTATTGGCTCCGCCCTCATTATGCTGAATGACGGTAAGAAGACGCTGACCAGCCGCAACCAGACGCTCGAATACGGAACTGAGGCCTTTCTTCTTCTTGGGCACGATCCTTATACCTGTTGCCTCATAATCAAATACATCTTCAGCCATATTGTAACAGGTTCCGGAATACGGAGCATATGTATTAAACGAATACTCTTCCTTAAGATAAGAAGCAAAGTCATCACATATCTGATCCTGTCCGTGTACTATAAACACTCTCTTCGGATCGTTCTTAAAGCCACGCATCCATGCGGTAAGTCCGGCTTTGTCGGCATGTCCCGAAAGTCCTGCCAGCTTTATTATCTCAGCCCTTACCTCCACGGTCTCACCAAACAGCCTTACTTCCTTTGCACCGTCGACGATCGCGCGCCCCAGTGTGCCCACGGCCTGATATCCGACAAACAGTATGCTGCATTCGGGCCGCCACAGGTTATGCTTAAGATGATGTCTTACACGACCGGCCTCACACATTCCCGAAGCTGAAAGAATGACCTTTGGTTTCTCATCGAAGTTGATGGCCTTGGATTCATCACTTGTGATCGACAGGTTAAGTCCGGCAAAACTTATGGGATTTATCCCTTTGTTGACCAGCTCCATTGCTTCTTCGTCAAAGCAATCGTAAATATTCTTGTTAAATACTCCCGTTGCTTCCACAGCAAGGGGACTGTCCATGTATACTTCAAAATCCTCGTGCCCTTCGACAAGCCGCTCCTCCTTTATCTGGCGGAAAAAATACAGCATCTCCTGGGTACGTCCTACCGCGAACGAAGGGATAACCACGTTTCCTCCCCTGTCAAAGGTCTTTTTAAGTATCTTCGTAAGTTCGGATACATAATCGAGCCTGCCCCTGTCATGGAGCCTGTCGCCGTATGTCGACTCGATCACCACGTAATCCGCTTCATCAACAGTTGCGGGATCCTTGATAAGCGGCTGGTCTAAATTACCTACATCACCCGAAAAGACTATCTTTCTGCTTACATCCCCCTCCGTAAGCCACACCTCTATCGCTGCGGATCCGAGCAGATGCCCGACATCGGTAAACCTTATCTTTATATCTTCGCTTACCTTTACAACCGCATCATACTTACACGGAACCAGACACTTGATAGCTCCGTCGGCGTCCTGCATGTTATAAAGCGGTACGTATTCTTCTACATCCCTGCCCCTCTTGGCCTTGCGGTTATGCCATTCCGCCTCAAACATCTGTATATGAGCACTGTCTCGCAGCATTATGCTGCACAGGTCGCAGGTTGCATCGGTCGCGTATATCTGCCCTCTGAATCCCCTTGCATATAAAAGCGGAAGCAGACCCGAATGATCGATATGCGCGTGTGTCAGGAAGACACAATCGATCATAGACGCATCTACCGGAAGATCGACATTCTCATAAATGTTGATCCCCTGCTCCATTCCGTAATCGACCAGCATGTGTTTTCCGCATGCTTCGATATAATGGCAGCTCCCTGTAACCTCGTGAGCGGCACCCACAAATGTAAGCTTCATACCCAACCCTCCTATAATCCTTCTCTATCTTTAAGAAATTTAATAATTTTCTTTCTCATACTGTATATTATGATGCATAACAGTGTAACCGTCAGTATTATGAACACGGTCACAAGCGCGGCCACCCTCCTTTTCCTGGTTGCTTCACTCATCTTCCCGCTTCCGTCATTTCGTCCGCCGAGCAGGATGGAAAAATCTCCAACCTCTTCTCTCTCCTTTGCCTTTTCGCTCGCTATGCGCCTTTTTTCCGCGGCGGCCTCTTCCTTTTTCCTTGCTTCCTCGGCAGCCTCCCTTGCTTCCTTCTCAAGAAGCCTGGTCCTCTCTTCAAGCAGCGAACGCATATCAACATCCTTCGAAAGACTATCGGTATAGAGTTCGTATATGTTATATACCCTGGCTGTAACCTTACCACTGTATCCTGTGGGAACACTGAAAGTTCCCCTCATCACGTCCTTACCCTTATCCCACAGCATAAGATCCCCGTAATCGGACGGTGGTATATCGACAGGCTCACCCAGCGCAAGTCCGTAATACATAAGGCAGCCGTCAGGCTCAGTTGCTTTTATCTCATAGCTGATCTCACTCGTATCAATGTCAAGATCGGTGATCTTTAAGGTAACATCCTCAGGCTCGGTTGTATCGGGTTCCACATACCCGTCAGGTTCCGGTGCGAAAAAAGCAGGCAGGACTTCATCAAGGATCTCATCCCTGCTCAGCCCGTAGTAGTCGGCTATTCCTGCCGCATCAAGCCTTCCCATTCTCTCCCAGTCCTCGTAGGTCCCGAGCCTCTCATAATCTATATGATTGTCAAGATAACCGTGTTCTATTATTATGACGGGAAGGCCTGCTTCCCTTCCCTTTCTTATGACTCCGTAATAATCGTTTCCGTTTTTACCTATACGTACCTTGATACCCTTTTCGTCAAGACCGTTATCGACCCAGCGCTTCATTATGCACTGTGCGAGTGCATTACCCGTCATATAACAGTTACCGAAAGCGGATGTAAATATCTCGGAACCATAAAACAGGTGATCCTGTGAGGCGTTATAATGGCAGCTTATCATCACGTCGGCCTGTACCATACTGGCAAAATCAACACGTTCTCCCAGTGACAGCTTTGTGTCATCCTCCCTGGTAAGATACACCGCGACGTTATTGTATTTCATAAGCTCGTCTTTCATCGCAAGCGAGGTTACAAGATTGATATCCTTCTCTGCCAAACCGTCCTTATAAAGTGCACCGTTTTCGGTATCGTCATCCCCTATACCGCCATGTCCGGGATCTATGACTATGACAACCTTATCCGATGCTTCGACCCTTCTTGCTAAAATTAGGCAGCACAATATGATAATAAACGGAAAGACCAGCCTTTTCATGCATATATTTTAACATTTCATCCCCAAAAAAGAAACCCCGTTCGGGGCATCCCCGCTAAGCTTTACAATACCTCGCCGGGTGCTCTGCACAAAAATGAGAGCGGATGCGACTTCTTTACGTCTGCATCCGCCCTCATTCAGTCACGTCAGTTCCCAATGGACTGCACCTCACTTTTCCGTTTCAAATACCTTTCCGGGGTCGACTTATTTATATAAATTTTTAAGTGCTCCTGCACTCGATAATTATCCGACTCCCTATTCAGTTTTCCCGACTTCGGCTTCGATACCCGGACCTATAATGTACATACCCTTCTCAATGTACTGTGCTTTACATCGCCTGTCCTGTTCTAATATCGTGTCCCTAAGACCACTGCCCAAGTCCCGACACCCGCATCGCGTATTCGAAACTTATGATCAATTCTGTTCTTTCAATTCACAACTAGATTATAATGCTGCATTTGTGAATTGTCAATACTTTTTTCATAAATTATTAAATATTTTTCGATAATTTTTCACAAATAAGCTGCATTATTAGTTTATATATTCATAAATCATCTAATTGTTTATACTATTCAATCAATTAAGCTCGGGAACAGCCTTCCTTCGTGATCCTATTTTGTATATTTCTTTATAATATCCCTTGCCTTGTCCGGCTCGTCACTTACAGAGAGGATCACACACTTACCGGACCTTTGTACTATGGCTGTATTGAGCTTCTCAAGCTCTGCGGGAACATAATCCTTAAAACTTTCCTTCTGTTCCTCAACACGCCGCTTAAGTATTTCCTCCACCTTACCGGCATCCGCATCGGACGAGCACTTTATTACAGCGATCTCTTCGGCAGTAGCTCCGCTGCTCTCATAAAAGTATGCTTCCGTGATATCCGCATCACCAAAGCTGTAAAACATTCCTGCCGTATCCAGGTCTATTGCAGAAAGGTCATCATTATACGTAACCTGGCCCTTAAGCTCATCTGCCAGAGCACCTGCATCCACATCTGCGTTACCCTTGCATCCCGCTAACACCGCAAGGATCAAAACAACCGAAAAAACACTTATAATCTTTCTTTTCATTACTTCCCCTCCGAATTTTTATTGAACCACTACCGCATGCGACAATAGATACTGCTTCCATATATCCATGTACTGTGCCTTAAGGTGAATACCGTCGGCAGCCATCTCGGAAGGCAGGCTTCCGTCGGCTCCGGCCACTGCCGATCCTACATCCAGATAATATGCCCGCTGCTCCATTGCCAGCTGCTTAAGCGACTCATTCCTGGCATTAACATTGTCATTGTTATGCACCTTGTCCGATTGCGATTTCGCTGCGGTAACCGGCAGCAGTCCGTGGATATATATGACCGCCCTGGGCTCATTCTCCCTAAGCCATGTGATAAGTTCCTTATATCTGCTCAAAAATACATTATCGTTACCGCCCATTTCGTTAAGCCCCACCTTTATATATATCTTGGTAAAGGTATCATAAGGCATTGCCTCTGTGATCGGTACTTTTCCGCTGTCGGTAGTAACCACGTCCATAGAATCATATTTATATAACTGGAAGCCTGTAGCGGCATAGAATGTCCCCGGCATCCCGGAATACATTCCAAAACCCTGAAGCCTTGAATCCCCGATGAACAGCGCATCATTAAAATACGATTCGTCAACTTCGCTGAAAGGAAGCGGATAATTGACGTTGGGATCAACATAAACGTTTATCTTCGGGCCTGACATCATGGAAGCTTCCGCATCGGCCCCGGCATCCTCAACAAAATCAATGCCCGATTCCGAACTGTCCTGCAAAGATACATCATCGGATTCACTCAAAGCAGCATCATCGACAGCTGAGACCTCGTTTACGACACTTAAGCCTTCTTCATCGTTTTCCTCATCTATGATCTCGCTTTCCTGATCCGCCTGTGCGATGGCTTCCTCTTCATTAGCGATGCGTTCAAGTTCTTCCTGGGTTTTTGCATATACATAACTTCCGTTCATAACGGCCAGAAGGTCCCTGGATGACTTTCCGGTATCCCACAGTGCGATCATCGCTCCCGCCATCACGGCAAGAAAGAGGGTGCAGAGGACAACAAAAACAACGGAGATCACCCTGACCGTACGCCTGCGCTCAACTACGGCAAGTTCCTCCTCGCTCATTCCGCCCTGCGATGAAGACGGACCAAATAAATTGAATAACGGATTATTACTGCTCAAAGCCTTTCCCCTCACCATCCGATTAAAATACGATCAGATACGCAACTCCAATATATCAATAAACGCATTAACTTGCAAGCGTCATATTGTCAGCCTGTAAGCCTGTAAAAGTGATTATCTTCGTTAAAATGCATAAAATTGTACAAAAGAAGGACATCGGCATCGGGATGCTCGCTTAACAGTTCACTTACGGGATCCGCATAATACCTTAAATCTATGACGGTTATCCTGCCATAATCATATGTTAAAAAAGGTATCAGGCAGTTGGCATATGAATCCTTGAATATTATAAGTTCATTTTTCTTTTCCCTGCCGCCGGGAACCGACTCGATAACACTGATCCCCTCGTTACCGTGCATGAACATCGCATACTTGTCATATATCTTCAGCTTCTCGGGATCATACATGGAATCATAAACCTTATCTCCTGCCGTAAAGTTTAATACCGGTATATCATAATATGTGATCGTGTCCGGTTTCACCCCCGGTCCCCGGTATTTTGAATAATAAGTCCCGTAAAAACCGGAAGCCTCTTCCCTTAACACCGAAAGCTCATCTGATCCGACAGCCTCAAGTCCCATGTCATCACACAGCTTAAGATATCCGTAATATGCACCCTGTGTTGTCCAATGATGGTCCGTACGGTAATAGATATATTCATCCGCATGTTCCGTAAGAATACCCGATAAGTCCGTTGTACCCACGTTCCCGTGAGTTAAAAGTTCTCCGTACAGATCATCTATATAAGCCTTCTGCGATATGCCGGGAAAACCTGCCGGTTTAAGGTCCGACAGTATTTCACATGAATTCGGGACGATACACACATGTATGTCCCTGCCCGACTTATCCGCAAAAGCATTGAGCGCCGCCCTGTTCTTATCCAGCTGTTCCCCTGTATTTACGAGCTTTTCAAACAGATAGCCGTCCTTCCCCATAACAATGCCGTTGTTTTCGTTCTTGAGCATTACTCCCGAAGCCGCTGCCTTTAACCTTATCAGCATATCACGCAGCGGAAGCTGCTCCTTTACATACAGCTCAAATTGCTCCATGAAGCTCCCGTCGGCAACTGCCGATACCGAAAAGGCGGGACGCTTTGCCAGATATCTGTTCTCGGTAGCCGAAAACCCGCCATCCCCTCCGGTAAGATACCCTGCAAAACACGCAAGTATCAGAACTGCCATAAGGATAGTCAGCGGATATTCCCTTACTGTGATTTTCATTCTTTCCTCTGCTTCCTCTCATCATCCGCAGTCAAAGCTCCGGTCACATGATCGATCTTTACCCTGTCGTGATACCCGGACTTTTCCCAGTTCTTCATCACGCGTTCGATAACCTTTGGCGTATCCTTCTGCGTCAGCTGCAGGAGCACCACAAAAAACTGATTCTGTTTACTCTGAAAGATTATATCGCTCTTGCGCAGCGAATTCTTAAGGACATTGCCAAATTCGGCAACAATCTCCGAAAATATAACATCCTTCTTATCTGACTCAACGGAAAACAGTATCCTGCCCGCAACCGTACGATAACGCTTTATAAGCCTGATGATGAGACGGTAATTCCACGAGAAGGCTTCACGGCCCAAAAGCATAGCGCCCTTTCCTTCTCCGCGCTCTTCAACGATCTTTGTAACACGGAGCAGCTCATTCTCAAGGTCAACTTCCCCGGCCTCGTCCTCACTGCCCCGGTCATATATCGCATACCCGTGTTTTCCGTTCTGTTTGACTTTATACAGAGCGCTGTCGGCATATTGGAAAAGTATCTGGTAATCGTTGTTCTGATCCGAAGCAAATACTGCTCCTACAGATATCCCAAGCGGGATCCCGCAGTCCCCGCCCATAAGGGCTTCCGCTTCCCGCACCAGCTGCTCGTTAAGGCGGTTCGTAAGCGATGAGATCGCTTCCTCTTCGTCCACATCGACAAAAAAGGCCATGAACTCATCGCCGCCTATCCGGCTTACAACATCCTCTGCCCGTATGTTATTCCTGACAATACCGGAAAATGCCACAAGAATACGATCGCCCATATCATGGCCGTAAAGATCGTTGACCAGCTTAAAACTGTCAAGATCAAAAACCACCAGGGCACCTGCACGTGTTTTTATGAGCTGCGAAATCCTGTCGGTACCGCTTGATTTATTTAAGAATCCCGTAAGCTTATCGATCGTAGCCTCTTCGGTAAGGCTTTCGATCATTTTGCTGTTCATTAACGTATTGTTGATACGTTTTATAAATATATCCTTATCAAAGGGCTTTCGTATGTAATCAGAGGCGCCTGCCTTAAGTCCCCTTCGTTCGGTCTCGCTGTTGCTTTCTCCGGTCAGAAAGATGACCGGTGTCTTTGCCATGCCGGTATTCTCTTCATGCTGGCGGAGAGCACGATATGTTTCGAAACCGTCCATTTCGGGCATCAGGATATCCAACAGGATAAGATCCGGAGTATTGTTCTTTATAAACCTCATAAGATCCTTGCCCGAGCGCAGACAACTTACCTTCATATCCTGTTCGACAAGAAGATTTTTGGCATTTGCGAGACTTATCGGCTCATCATCGACAACAACTATCCAATAACTCATTGGGTACTTATCTCCTATCATGCTGAATTGCGCATAAATACACATAATATATTATACTGTTTCTCACAGCTTTTTCAATCAAAAACGGAAGTACAGGAAGGGGTTAAACGAAGCATCGGCAAGGTATGCCACAGACAGGATAAAAACAACCGCAAAGACGGGGATCGTAATTGCCTTTTTATCCTTGATATTATCATATAACCTGTTGCCAAGTCCCGATGAGAACAGGCAGCCCAGTATTAGTATAACGCCGTAATTCTTAAGATAATAAATGATCATCGGCGATGATCCCCCGACAAAAAGCCTTGAAAGATAGACAAAAAGCGCCTTCAGATCCGTAATGGCAAACAGCATCCAACCGAATCCTATGGCAAGCAGCGAATATACATGCGAAAGCAAACGGTTTTTCTCAAGGAACTTTAATAAGCCCGCCCGTTCTATCATAAGGAGCACAAAGAAATACAAGCCCCAGAATATGAAGTTCCAGTCGGCTCCGTGCCAGAATCCCGTGACAAACCATACAATGAACAGATTAAATACAGTCCGAAGCTTACCTTTTCTGTTGCCGCCCAAAGGGATATACAGGTAATCCCTGAACCACCCGCTGAGAGTCATGTGCCATCTTCTCCAGTATTCGGTTATAGACCTTGATGTATACGGCAGGTTGAAATTTTTCGGGAACTCAAAACCGAGCATCTTACCAAGGCCGATCGCCATCATGGAATAACCGTTAAAGTCGAAGTATATCTGTATCGTATATGCCAGCATCCCAAGCCATGCCATGGGCGCTGATATCCCTGCATAACCTATCTGTTCAAGCTCCTTCCAGTACTCACCCGCATTGTTTGCAATGAGTACCTTGGAACCGAGCCCCAGAATAAACAGTTTAAGTCCGTCTTCAATGTCCTTAAGCTCAATTTTTCTTTCCTTAAGTGCGGCGGATACATCGGAGTATACCACGATGGGTCCGGCAATAAGCTGGGGAAACATACACAGATATGTGCCAAGGTTTATAACGGACTTCTCTACATCTACCTTGCCACGGTAAAGATCGATGACATATGACATGATCTGAAAAGTATAAAAGCTTATACCCAGCGGCAACGTTATGTTAACCTTTTCTACCCCCGCACCGCTTACGGCATTTATGTTTTCTATAAAGAAATTGATATATTTAAAAAAGAAAAGCATACCGATATCAAAAACAAGGGCGCAGACAAGCACAGGCTTGTCTGCCCTCCCTTTGTAACGATGCATCAGTATGCCCGCAAGATAATTAACAAGGATGGATACGGCAAGCAGTATAAGATACTTGGGCTCGCCCCACCCGTAAAAGACCAGGCTCCCGATAAAGAGAACCGGATTTTTAAGCTTCACGGGTACAATATAGTACACCGCGAAAAATATCGGTATAAACCAGAAAATAAACAACAGAGAACTGAAGATCATGATATCTCCGTATTAAATCAGAGGATATTTCTTTGTCAGCTCATCAACTATTGCACGTGCCTTTGCAACTCCGTCGGCACCTTCCTTTACAACAAAAGCAATGGCTTCGGCGATCTTATCCATATCTTCCGTATTCATTCCCCTTGAGGTAACGGCAGGTGTTCCGAGCCTTATTCCGCTTGTAACGAAAGCCTTCTGAGGATCGTTCGGAACCGTATTCTTATTGGCCGTGATATGAGCTTCGTCAAGCAGCTTCTCTATTTCCTTACCCGTAAGTCCCTGGGGGCGAAGATCAAGAAGCATGAGGTGATTATCCGTACCGCCAGACACAATGCTCAATCCCCTGTCAAGCAGACCCTTTGCAAGAGCTTTCGCATTGTCGACGATGTTCTTTCCGTATTCCTTGAATTCGGGAGACAGAGCCTCTTTGAAACATACAGCCTTGGCTGCGATAACATGCATGAGCGGACCGCCCTGGGTTCCCGGGAAGATAGCCTTATTGAAGTTGAACTTATCCGCCGCTTCCTGATTGCAGAGTATAAGGCCGCCCCTGGGACCGCGAAGGGTCTTATGCGTAGTTGTGGTAACAACATCGGCATAGGGGATAGGGCTCTCATGATAACCCGAAGCAACAAGTCCCGCTATATGAGCCATATCAACCATAAGATATGCACCTACTTCATCGCATATCTCCCTGAATTTTGCAAAATCGATCTTTCTTGCATATGCACTTGCACCCGCAAGTATCATCTTGGGCTTGCATTCAAGCGCGATGCGCCTTACTTCATCATAATCGATGAAACCGTCGTCATTAACACCGTAATGAACACAGTTAAAATATTTACCCGACATGTTCACCGGTGAACCGTGAGACAGATGGCCGCCGTGATCAAGGTTCATTCCCATGAAGGTATCCCCGGGCTCAAGCATTGCAAAAAATACAGCCATGTTAGCCTGCGCACCCGAATGCGGCTGAACATTCGCATAATCGCAGTGGAACAGTTCCTTGGCCCTTTCCCTTGCCAGCTCTTCCACTATATCTACACAGTCACATCCGCCGTAATACCTTTTTCCCGGATAACCCTCGGCATACTTGTTTGTAAGCGGGCTTCCCATAGCCGCCATAACCGCCTTGCTTACCCAGTTTTCCGAAGCAATAAGCTCGATGTGTGAATTCTGCCTCTCCTGCTCCTTGACAATGGCTTCTGCGATCTCGGGATCGACTGTTCTTACTTCATCCAGTGAATACATATCTTACCTCCGTTATTCAATACATTTGCACAGGGCCGAAACCCTCGTATCATTATATAGGAACTTCTTTTAAAACACAATAACTTACACTAATTGAATCCCACGAACCTTTGGGCTATCTTATACTCAAGCACCGAAATCTTACGCCCGCCCCTTCCCGGTATGTTCATCGAGGTCCCCAGGAGTCCGAAACGGAGCCTGAAATAATCACGGCTGTCCGTATCCTTAAGATACTCCCATAGTCCCCTCTTCTTTTCCAGTGCCTCTTCGCTGCCGGCCTTTATGAGGAAAATAGAGGAAACGGTCATCATTATATCAAGATAATTAAGCATATACTTTTCAAGCTTGGGCTCAAGACACCGCCTTGTTCCCGCCATGTAATCGATCATTATCCTGTTTACCCTCAACTGCTGATCGATGCGCTTTATCATTATCTCCTCGTTTACCGACTGATCTTCGCGGCCGATGTAATATCTGTACAGATTAACGTCCATGTAATACATAGTGTTGACAAACGGCAGGGGTTCAAACACAAATATATTATCTACATAGAAGGTATGCTCGGGAAGAGTCATCCCGCATTCTTTCAGCAGCTTTGTACGGTAGATCACCGAGTGCATCAAAAGGTACTGACCCTTCTTAAAGTGTTTTACATCCTTCCACGTGAAGATTTCATCAACAGGCAGGGCAGACTTGTATGTCATTACTTTTTTATGTTCCTTGCCCTCTTTCTCATACACAAAGTTGCATATCATAAGGTCAAGCACCCTGCTGCCGCCGGCTAAATCCCTCAACTTATCAAGCACCTTTAAGTATGCCGACTCCTTCAGCCAGTCATCGGAATCAAGTACCTTAAAGTACATGCCGCTCGCATTCGCAATACCTGTATTTACGGCGCCGCCGTGCCCCTTGTTCTCCTGATGGATCGCGCGTACTGTCCCGGGGTACTTTTCGGCATATTCATCCGCCACCGCGGCCGTCCCGTCACTCGATCCGTCATTGATCACCAGTATCTCAATATCATCCCCGCCCGGAAGAAGGCAGTCGATAGCCTTTCTCATATATGCTTCGGAATTGTAGCAGGGTATCGCTATACTCAACAGTTTCATGTTATGTAAACCTTTGTCCTCTCCTTTTTCTATCTCAGCCTGGAGCACTCATACTTTGCCCTCATTTTAAGGCATTTAAGTATTTCCTTATATTTGTCCTCCAGTGATTCTCCCTTAAGCTCCAGATCCATTACGGTCGCAACATTGTCAATATTGTCCTCGCTTATCGTTTTCCACATATCCGTAAAGATATCAAGCTTCTCCTCATAGGAATCCGCATCAAGAAACCTGTCGAGGAAATCACCTGTTTTGGCTTCCTTCTTTTCGGATACCCGGTCCTTATCTTCCAAAGCGGACCCTTCATCGCATGCGGCATCATTAGGAGTACATTCAGTCCTGCCTTTGTTCCCCTGTCCCGTAGCAAGCGAGAAGCGCCACTTCTGCTTGACATCAGGATATTTATCGTGGTCAACTTCACTTAAAAACATATCAAGCGGACGCGCATATGCCTCATCCCCGCCGAAAAGCGGCCTGTATATGACAAGCCTTTCGCCGGTCTCCGAATGCTTTGCAACCGTCAGCACCTGATAGTAAGTTCCCTTAAAATGCCTGTATACCTGCAAAGGTTTAGGTTCGTTCCGCATATTGCCTCCTTATGTTGCATATTTAATTATAAGCATCTCAACTCCCATCGTATCGTTAAGCCTGCCCTGCTTAAAAGCAGCCTCTGTTTCGATGCAGTCGTAAATTGCCCTCTTTAAGTATTCCTCACCGAGCCGGCCCGATATCGATACATATCTGCCCGTAAAACTCGGGTATATCCCCGTTTCCGAAGTAATCTCACGCTGGCCGCCGCCCTTGTCTTTTATAGCCTTGACCCTGAGCATAAGATTGAATTCACGTCCAATAAGGGCCAGTATCCTCATGGGGCTTTCCTTAAGCTCTATAAGATCGTAATAAAGCTTCAGCGCCTTTCTTTTATTCTTAGCGACCATCGCCCCCACCATCTCAAATACATCATTTGCGATATTTCGTGAACAGACAGCCTTTACGTCATCAATGTCTATCGACTTGTGTCCCAGGCGGTAGCATATGAGTTTCTCGGCTTCATTGCCAAGCATCATCATATCGTTTCCTATATATTCGAGCAGGCAGTCCATTGCATTTTTCGTTATGCCAAGACCCGCATCCGAAAACTTTTTAAGAAGCCATTTTACAAGCAGGTCTTCACTTACCCTTTTAAACTCAATGACGCGGCCCTGCTCCTGTACCGTCTTGTAGAGCTTGTAACGCTTATCAACAAGCGTTTTCTCATACTTTCGTTCTTCGGATTTATCCCCTTTAAAGCACTCCGCAAATATGATATATGTTGTTTCGGGCAGCTTCTTAAGATATGTGGCAAGCGTATCGTCTGATGACTTGAACAATCCGGTATCCTCAAGTATCAATACCTTCCTGTCGGCAAAAAAAGGGACCGTATCAGCATATTCGATCACGGCATTAATATCCTTTATCTCACCTGTATACTTTTTCCGATTTATCTCATCATCCCGGCCCACAAGGGCATCAGCGAGCTTGTCCCTGTACTGATATATCAGATACGGCTCTACTCCCATGAGCAGATATATGTTCTTTATACTTCCGTTCTTTATGTCCGCATCTATACTTTTCATGACGCCATTATATCATAACGCATTTAAGGATACCATCACAAATCGCATACGTCCCCTTTTCGTAAACACACGCATATCCGTCTCACCGTCACGCGAAGTGATAAAGGTCCTTGTCTGCCCTATCTGCTCAAGAATGTTAAGCGTTTCCTCATGAGGATGCCCGTAGCTGTTATTGATCCCCGCCGAAATAAGAGCAATTCTTGGTGATACTCTTTTAAGAAAATCCCGGTTTGCCGACGACCTTGATCCGTGATGTGCAACCTGTAGATAATCATATCTTTCGATACCGTCTGACACAAGCACATCCTCGGTCTCAGAACCTATATCACCGGTAAACAGGGCCTTAAAGCAATTCCCATCATCCGGAGTATATTCAACCGAGAGTACGAGCGATCCCTCATTTATGTCACTTTCACCAAGGCCTTCGGTGCCTCCCGGTGAAAGACATTTTAAACTCATATTCCTATATCTCACGCTGTCGCCTGCCATCATTTTATATACCGGTATCATATGTCTCCCGGCTGCTTTCAAAAGCTCCGGATAGTTTTCGCTTTCCTCCTGCGCCTTACTTCCCGATATGACGATACGCCCGATTCCCATCCCGGTATTTTCCGCATTCAGTATTTCAATGATCCCGCTTACATGATCCCTGTCAAGATGCGAAACAAACACTGTATCAATATGCCTTATCCCGCAGCATTTAAGGAAAGGCATCACCATATACCGCCCCGCCTCCTTCTCATCGGTGCTGCCGCAGTCGTACATCACCGTGGGTACATCTTTTCCGTGTATGACAAAGCACTGGCCCTGCCCCGTATAAAGCGAAGATATTTCAAATTCAGGAGTATCCCTCACAAACAAAAGGATGATACCGCTCATGCATAAAGCCAGCATAAAAGCCGCGCTCGTTTTTATGTTCCTTACTTGTTTTCTTTTGATCCGTCCCGATCTCTCCCGTTGTTCAAGCACCGCTCCGCCCACGCTCACGGCGGCAAGGACCGCTCCGTAGATCCACATTATGATCCTTTCCGGCCGCCCCGTAACAAATAACGCCCCCGGCAGAGATGCCTGTGCCGCAGCAAGCATGCCATAAAGCTTAAGTATGCCCTTTACAGTCAGCACCGGGATCCGTATGATAACCTCAAAAAACGGACCCACAAACGATATGAACGTAAGAGCTCCCAATAGTCCCACAGCCACCGATGCAAGCAGCAGAAATCCGGCAAGCGGCACTGCTATAAGGTTCACAAATATTCCGTATACAGGTATCTGATAATAAAACCACATCGTAAAAGGAAGCAAGGCAAGCTGGATCGACACGGAAAACATAAGCGTCTTAAGAACCGCCATACAAGACCGTATCATCCATACTTCCGAACGGTGAAGCCTTTGTATCCTGCTCCTTCCGATCACTGTTGAAACCATATACCTCACTGAGGGATATACAAGCCCTATTCCCATCACTGCCGAAAAAGAAAGCAGAAAGGAAGAATCATATAAACTGTCCGGACGTATTATCAGCATAATGACTGCAGCGATAGCCGCACAGGTCCGAAGGTCCGGAGTCCTGCCGGCAAGCAGCGCACCCATTGACAAAAGGAACATGATAAGTGCGCGCACAGCCGATACAGGCATGCCTGCCATCAGGCAGTAAAGCATTATGATCCCCGACGAAACCATTGCCGCCGGACATGACGGAATGTTCACTTTTTTTAAGAAACCGAAAACAATAAAACCGACAGTTGCTATGTGAAGTCCTGACAGTGCAAGGATGTGCGATATCCCGGCATTCTGATACTCTTCCTTTATCTCATCATCAAGGCTGCTCCTGTCTGCCAGTACGAGTGCCTTCACAATGCCGCATTCCCTGCGGTCAAAATACCTTTCATAAATCCCTGCCGTTTTTTTTCTTATCCTGTAAAGTCCGTCCCTTAAATGATCGTACGACGTACCGGTACCGGATATGACCACGTTATATACGGGAAAAGCGATATCCTTAACCCCGTAATACTTCTTCTGGTCAAACTGTCCCCGGTTTAGCGCAGAGTCAAATTCTCCCGCTTCACCTTTAGCGCTTATCCTCTGTCCTATATGAAGTTCGTCTTCTGTCGTATTGTTCTCTGAAAGATATAATAATATGTTCTTATCGGATATTGATGTGTGACCGACCTGTAATATCAGTTTTCCGTTCTTTTCTTCCATACTGCGGATCCGCCCGGTAAAGCTTATCCGCTTACCTTCAAATCCCGGCTGCCCGTCATTTACGCCTCCACCGCGGGTACAGTGCATGATCAGTGCAAGGCTTAAAGTGAACAGCAGGCAGAAGGCACATAACGGCCTTCTTAAATACAATGATTTCCTCCCGGTTTACTATCTGCCCTTTATAAGGTCCAGATTTCTCTCAAACGGTGCGTTAAGATAACTGTGTTCACCGAAGGATATCTCGGTTTCGGAATCTATCATGAACTGCACCTTGTTTATATTGTTAAGTTCCGTAAGGGAATTGACAAACGAATAGAGAACAACTTCATCCGTAAGGTTTCCCTGTTTTGCCAGAAACTCCTTGCTTAGGTTGACATAACATACACCATCCTTGGTAGTGACCGCTATGATATGTACTCCCGGATCCGTCACCGGATAGACTCCGTATGCCAGCGGCCCCGAGATCAGGTGCTCGCATACAAGCTTTTCAAGTGAAATATTCGAATTGTATGCAACCGCCTCAGTCGTCTGAATAAGTCCCGTTCCGTCAGCATCCGCATAATACAAAAGCAGTTTTGTCCGTTCATAGGAATTGATCTCATCACCTGCATTGTCAATAAACATATCGGCAGTCATAACGCCTATCGGAACATCCTTTGAATCGGTTATCGGCGATCCCTCAACCGTAAAGGATATCTCATCGACACCGTTTATCTGATCCAGTGTCCTGACAATCGCGGCACGCCTTATGATCTCATCCCTTCCCGTGAGCTTATAGTACTCCTTGTCAAAATCCACCAAAAGCAGTCCGTCACTTAATGCAACAGACAAAACGCCGACATTTTCCGGGATCGCCGGCCGAAGGTCGTAGTCCGAAGGCTGTGCGGAAAGCTGCATAAGGACTTCGTTTATAAACGCATCCGTTTCGGTTGCCGATACCTGCATCCCTACGGAAGCCACCCGGACACCGTCCTTGCTCGGATAAAACACCTTGAAGGCATCGTCGCCTTTACCGGTGCTTCTGTTACAACCCGAAAGCACAAGCAGTATCAGGAGCATTGGAAACATTATTCTATTTATCCTTCTCTTCGTTATCCTCATTTTCTTCACTGCTCTTTGTCGTTGCTGCAGGCTGTATACCAAGGCTCTTTAGAGGAACCTTTATAGTAAATGCCGTTCCGACTCCCTCCGTGCTTTCCACTTTGATCGCTCCGTCATGCATCAGTATCGCACTGCGGGCGATCGCAAGTCCCAGTCCGGTCCCGCCTATCTCCCTCGAATGTGACTTGTCCACCCTGTAAAACCTTTCAAAAATGTGGGCGACCGATTCTTCCGGAATACCGATACCGGAATCCGAAACAGTCACCGTGAAAAACTGGTGGTCCGCATCGACCGCCACCTTTACCCAGCCGTTTTCCTTGTTGTATTTGATAGCGTTTTCCACTACATTCATCACTGCTAGCGACAGCTTTATCTCATCTATCTGTGCGGTCACGGGCCTTATGCTTTCAAAGATAAGGTCGACCTTCTGCCTGTCTGCGATCGGACGGACCCGCTTTAAAACATCTTCAACCATCCTGTTTACATCAACGGAAGTGATATTCATAAGGTCATTCGATGTCCTGTTAAGCTTTACCAGCGACAGGAGGTCGTTTATTATCTTGTCTTCACGGTCGATCTCCGCCGTGATATCCTCCATGAACTCCCTGTATATCTCAATGGGAACATCCTCCTGCAGTATGAGCGAATCCGCAAGTACCTTCATGGATGTTATGGGTGTCTTTAGCTCATGTGATACGTTTGAAACAAATTCCTGACGCGAAGCCTCAAGTGTTTTCATCTTTTCCATGAGCCGGTTGAATGATTCTGAGATCACCTTCGTCTCGTTATATGCCGGCACCGATATCTTCTCTTCCGTGAAGCCCTCCTCAACCTGTATAAGGGCAGTGTTTACGTCCCTGAATGGTTTTAAAAGATATATGGTCGTAAACACGGCAAAGCAAACGGTAAGAACCGCGGCGATTATCTCAAACAGATATGCCTTACGCCCCATTATCTTTATTGTCTCCGCTATGTTATCAGTGGATACGCTCGTTAATATGACTCCAATGACACTGCCCGTTTCCAGATCGGTGATGGGCGTGGTGAATTCGATGTATCTGTTTTTTTTGTCGTGTTTGGAGATAGATGCCTTATCAAAGCACCTTAATATCTCCTCAGATATCATTATCTTACCCTGACTTATGGAATATGTATCTTTTATGATCTTAAGATCGCTGTCGATGATCATTATGCGTCCGTCGTACAGCGACGAGAACTGGTCGAGCTCGGTATTGACTGTCTCGGAAGAAGGGTCCTCAAGATAGCCGTAAGTGACAAGATGATTGGCCAGTATAGTGCACTGATTCTGGATCTCGGACACCCTTACGGAAATGGCCCGCGTTTCATAGCTGTTAAGGATAATGCTCCTAAGCAGCACAACAGGTATCGTACCGACCAGACAAATTATTAGAAAAATACGCAGCCCAAGGCTGTTAAACGGATTAATGTTTTGCAGTCTTTCCCTAAACATGGAAGAAATATCCTACACCCCACTTCGTCTGCACATACTTGGGATCGCTGGGATTATCCTCGATCTTTTCGCGGAGCCTCCTCACATGAACGTCAACCGTCCTCGATCCTCCCGGATAGCCGAGTCCCCAAATGAGTTCAAGCAGCTTATCCCTGCTGTATACCTTGCCGGGATTTGAAGCAAGGAGTTCAAGCACCTCAAACTCTTTGACCGTGATATTTACCTCCCTGCCGGCGATGAACAGGCGTTTATTGGTAAGTTCAAGACGCATGTCGCTTATGTTAAGGACAGAATCTTTGCCCGCATCCTCCGCCTTTCTCCTGTCGGCGCTCCTGCGAAGTACCGCATCCATCCTTGCCTTTATTTCCATTATATTGAAAGGCTTCGTTACATAATCGTCGGCTCCTCCGGTAAGGCCCGCGATCTTATCCGCATCATCGTTTTTTGCCGTCAGCATGATAATGGGCACCGTCGAAAACTCCCTTACCTTACTGCACACGGTAAACCCGTCAAGTTTTGGGAGCATGACATCCAAAAGTATGATGTCATAATCGTTTGACTTTATCTTTTCAAGCGCTTCCTCACCGTCATATGCGCAGTCGACTTCATTTCCGTCGTTCTGTATGCTGAACGCTATTCCCTTTACTATCGCCTTTTCATCATCTACTACAAGAACCTTCATTATCTTCCCTCTAAATCCTTATCCTGTCTTTTATCTTATTAAACATTCCTTCCTTGATCCCGCTTATCTTCATGATGTCTTCGATCGAATCAAATCCGCCGTTGTTTTCCCGGTATTCGATGATAAGCGCTGCCTTTGCCTCCCCTATCCCGGGAAGAGTCATAAGCTCCTTGGCATCGGCCGTGTTAATATTGACCTTGTCAGGTTCATCCTGCATTCCGGACAGGTTACCGGAATTTATGCCCGAATCTCCCGCCTGCGCGGTTTCTTCACAAGTCGGGATGTACACCTTGTCACCGTCTTTAAGAAGCATGGCCTGATTTATATAATCACGATCCGCTTCGGTACTCATCCCACCCGATGCATAAATAGCATCGACCACCCGCGAACCGTCCTCAAGCTCATATACACCCGGATGAGTCACCGCCCCGCATACATATACGGTAACGGTACTTACCGCATCCGCGGCCTCTTCTTCACTTAAAACCTGTATAGGATCGGTTTCGGAACGCTCCTGCTCAAGCTCAATGACTGCCTCTTCGTTTTGACAGCCCGTTGATAATGCAAAAACCACAGAAAGGATAATTATCAGAATGCACGTTATTGATTTTTTCAAATAAGCCTCCTTGCGCAGGCCCTTATGCATTGACTATATTATCACATATCTTATGCAGTTTAAAGACAAAGCTTAAAAATCATTCGGCGTAATAACGTATCCGGCCTTCGGTGATTATAAATATGTAATCTTCTATCCTTACACAATCCATCGTATTAAGCGCAGCCGCACTTTCTATTTTGCTGCCGTTTACGTAAACGCCGTTTGTACTGTTAAGATCCTGGATATACAGCACACCGTCCTTAACGACAAACCTTGCATGGCGCTTTGATACCCGGTTATTTGCCAGAGTCACATCTCCCGGCTCGCGTCCCACCGAGATCACCATTCCTTCCGTAATATCTATGGTACGTTCCTTCATTTTATGTACGGAGGGTCCGAGCACGAACATAAGCACCGCATTACGGTGTGCCTTTAAAAATTCCGGGTGGTCGATCTTTAATATGTCACCGATCTTAAGCTTCTTGGGCTCGGGACGGCCGGCTCTCTGCGCGCCGTAGAGAACACCGTTTATAAAAGTGCCGTTTGTACTTAACATATCCATGTATTCAAATCCCGAGTCGGTTTTCACAAAACGTCCGTGAGTACGCGAAGCTATCGGAGAATCAACCTTTATATCCTTCCCAGAAGAAGTAAACATCCTTCCGATGTTAACGGTGTCATCGATATTGTGATTCTCAAATCCGTGATAAGTACTGTAAACAAGCAGCCTGAATTCGGTAAGCACTTCATCGCCCATGGCGACGGTGGGTTCAAAGTATACAACCTCATCGTCATACATCCTGGAAGCTTCGGCAATTTGAGGCCTTGCCGCCGGATCCTTTAAGATCAGCCTGTCAACGTAATCCCTTACCTTTACCTCATCACGCCCGTATATGTACTTAATAAGTTTTCCCAGCGAATAAATATCGGCACTTTTAAGATCCGCCTCTATATCATGCGCCTGATTGCGTATCTCCGGTGCGATAAACTTCTGCATATCTATTGAATTGAAATAATCATCGAGCATATTTCTGTCAGGGAAATCTCCCCTTACGGCATCCGTCTTTATGCTTTCAAACCCGACAATGTACGGCATAAGTCCGCGGCTTCCCTCACATACATAAAAACACTCGGGATTCAGATGGCCATGAGGTATAGGAGGAGTAAGCTCATGCATTATCCTGATGAGCCTGATAAGTCCCCTTGACAGTTCTTCCCTCATGCTCTTTTTATCCAGTCCTTCTATGAAGCGTTTTGTCATAGCCTGCGGCTTTCCCGCAAATTCATAAACAGCCCGCCTGTAATCATGGGTTCCGACCTCAGTAACGGAATGTTCGCCGTACCCCTGGATCCCGTTAAGCCGCCCCCACAAAGTATCAAGCATGCTAAGTTCCTGCATGCGCTCTTTGTAAACCTCAGGGTTAAGGATATCCATATAATCGATATCCTTTCGTTTTAACATATAAAAAGCGCTTCCGTCCTTTGATACATATATTTTGGAATTGGCACCCTTTATCAGGTTGAGTTCATCGTAGTATTCGTATGGTATGGGAAAATAATCGTCCATGGGAGTAAGTTCCGGATCGTACGGTTCCTGGACATAGTTTATAAGACACAGCATACCGTGGAAAAGCCTTATAAGGTTAGCACAGTCTTCCTTGGTGGCACTTCCTTTATCGGTAAGCGGCCTTGAACACCTCGCATAAATATCATAGGCTATATCCCTGAAGCTTACGTTCTTTCGTCTTTCATCACTGAAGGCCCTGGGATAAATCCGGGTATACTCCTCTGTAAAAGCCGTTATCTGCTTCCTTGTAAAATCTTCGTGATCCTTCTTTTCAAAGTCAACAACATGCCTTATATAAAAATTCTTCTTGGAGATACGGCGCCTTTCCTTATGGCTCCCTTTGTGACTCTTCGCCCTCTTAAGATCTATGAATATACTACGGAGTGCTTCATCCGGAGATATGTTTTCGCTCTCTGCCCTGCTCCATTTCTCAAGCTCTATACCGAGCATCTCGATCGATCTCCTGATCCCTTTAAGACATGCATCATAATCCGTCATCATACACTTTTCTGCATTCAGACAGCCAAGATAAAGCTGCTCATTATGAGTAGCTTCCATAAGAAAATCGAAGTTTCCCTTGGGAATGGTTATGTCAGGTGTGAGGATTATCTGATTGGTTTCCATTCTCATTCTCCCGCGAGAGCATATACGCAACTCAAACGAGTGCCCCAAGGGGCACCCGCTTGATCGATTACATTATAAAATGTATTAGGAAATAAGTAAATGAAAACTTGGATCAATATCCGAATATCGAGAAGGGATCGATGTAAAATCCTTCATCCTCAGGAATTTCCTCTTCCCTGTAATTCTCTTCCTCCTCGTCCTTTATATCCGATTCGGATTTCTTTCCGAGTGTCACGTTTACCGTAACCTCTTTATATCCCGAACCGTCATTCCTCATGACGAGAAGCTTAACGGTCTCTCCGGCTTTGTAGTACTTTAACTGTTCCTTTACATCATTTATTGATGATACCGATACACCGTCAAATTTCTTGATCACATCACCCTTGGTTATTCCTGCCTTTTCTGCGGGACCCTTTTCGGTAACCTCAGATACGTATACTCCGGTAGGTATATCATATGTCTTGGAGATCTCATCCGAAACCGCGACTCCGGCAATACCTAAGTAGCTTGCATCCTTCTTATCCACAAGTTCCCTTGTCTGGCGGTTCATGAGTTCCTCGATTATAGGTGTTGCTGCCGATATCGGAATAGCATATCCCATACCCTCTATCTGTGATGAAGCAAGTTTCGCAGAATTGATACCTACGACCTCACCCCTCATGTTAAGGAGCGCACCACCGCTGTTACCGGGATTTATTGCCGCATCCGTCTGGATAAGATCCTGTGCTATATCTTCTATCTCAACATCACGTTCAAGTGCACTTACTATACCGGTCGTAACCGACTGTCCGTATCCTAGAGCATTACCTATCGCAACTACCTGCTCACCGATGACCAGTGCATCCGAATCTCCTATGGTGGCTATCGCGATCTTATTCATCGTGCTCTTTCCTATGTCCGATGACTTAACCGCTATGACCGCTAGATCGTTATCCCGGTCATTTCCCTTGACTACCGCTTCATATACTTCATCATCTATGAAGCATACCGACAATTCCTTGGCGCCTTCAACCACATGGTTGTTTGTGACGATGAGAAGTTCGCTGTCATTCTGTCCTACTATTATCCCCGAACCTGCACTGACACTTTCGTATTCGCGGATACCGCCGCCGAAGAATGACCTTACTTCCTGAACACTCTTGTTGGTGATCGAAACTATCGAAGGCATTGCATTGGCTGCCACATCGGAAACATCCAGGTTACCCTGTGAATCAAGGGGAGTAGCAACGGCTGCCTTTGCCGTGTTGAGCTTCTCTTCTTCCTTATCCTCATCACCGGCATCTCTTGTATCTTTTTCCGACTCATCGGCTTTCTTAAGCTCTGCCTTTTCGCGGTCATCACGCGAATCGTTGTCTCTTGCATTTTCTCTGCCATTAAGGATGCCGAGCCTGCTCCTTAACAGATCGCCGCCCAGATTAACGGCCTGGATAGTTCCGCCGGCTATAAGACCAAACACAAGTGCATAGGCAACGCATTTAAACCATTTGCTTCTGTTTTCCTTCTTCTGCTCTTTTAATTCCCTGGCTCTTCTTATCCTTGCTTCGGCATCGAGCCTTTCCTTTTCACCTGAAATGATATTATTTTCAAAATCGTAATTCTCGTACATATAAGACACCTCTCTTTCCTTATATGCCTACATTCTATTCACATATCGTGAGGAAAAAGTGATGAAATTATGTTTAATCTGTGAACTTTAATCAATTCCCACCTTGATCGATTCCTGTGTGAGCACATGCTGCTCCAGTTCATCAATCTGTTCTCCGATGGTATCGTTAAGCTCCTTAAGAGTCGCATCCGGATCTTCGCCGTTCCATACCTTTGTAAATGCTATCTCGAGCTGTACCCAGTAATTTCCGGCCTCGATCATCTTGGGCATGGGAACTGACTTTTCATACTCTGCCATTACACTTGCGATCTCCGCATCCTCATAGGACACATTCTTAAAGCAGGCTATCCTTCCCGCCTTCTTATATATATCAGCTGCCCTTGTATAGGACAGGTACTCGGCAAACTCATTCGCAGCTTCCCTGTTGTAGGAATATCCGTTAACAACTACGGTCGATGTTTCCGACATACCGCGTGCCTTAAGCGTTGAGCTTATATCCGGCAGTATAGCAACACCGTAATCATATTCAAACTCACCGTTTTCCTTTGCTTCCTTAAGCTTTGCCAGAGCATCCGTTGTTGCTACCGTAAATACTGTCTTGCCCTCAATGAATTCCTTTAATATATCGTCATAGTTGACCGACTTTGAATCGATGGAAAAGAACTGGTTTATGTTCTGATACACCTTAAGGCAGTCAACTGCCTGCTGATTGTAGATATTAAAATATGAATTATCGTCACCGTCTTCACCGCCGACGTTCATATAATTCCCTACGAAGAAATAATTATAGAAGATATCCGACACATCCCATTTAAAGATCGCCTCAACCTGTTCCGGAGCATCGTAGTTGTTTGCAAATGTCAGGATATCATCGATGGTGGCCGGTATCATGTTGGCAAGTTTCTCCAAAACCTTGGGATCCTTTGTGGCATCCTCTTCTCCCATGGGCTCCGCCTCTTCATCCGCTACTTCATCAACCGCTCCGGCTTCGTTTTCCGAAAGCGTATCCGAGGAAACACTCACCTGATTATCAACGCTTATACCGTTTGACGATACCTGCTCTTTATCTTCGTCCTGCAGACCTTCATCAACGGTGCCGTCATCCTCGTCAAAAAACTCAGGCTCCTCCTCTATGTTCTGCTTGGCGATATTTGCCATATATGATTTATTATATAGAAGAAAATTCGTTTCATAATACAGGGGATATCCCACGTATTTTCCGTTACAGGTGATCGCATGCAGTGAAGTCTGCGGATAATTGAGCGCATTGATGACCTTCTGCGGATCCGTTATCTCGGAAGCCAGTCCCGCATAATATGCCTTCATTAGGTTGTCATGTGTGGTAATGTACAGATCGGGAGCAGTGACTGTTTCTCCGTCCCTTATCTCGCCTTCGTAAACCGATGCTTCATTTATCCGGCCAAGCAGCTCCACACCGCTTACAAGCTCCGGTTTGACATGCACTCCGGTTTCAACCTGATATGCCTGTGCCGCTCCCGTGATATACTCTGTAAGAGAATCATCCGCATACCACAGGATAAGCGTATTTGAATCGCGAACTTTTACAGGCTCCATGGTACCACCTGCCGTTATAAGCATTGCAGCCACAAGCGCGGCTGCAATGATCACGCTTAATATCCTCTTCATTATTTATCTCCCAATCATTCCCCGTCAGATGGATCTGTTAAGGATGTCTGTCATCCTGTCAACATCCTCCTTTGTTATCACAAGCGGAGGTATGAACCTTATCACATTGCTTCCCGCAGTGATCACAATAAGGCCGTTTTCGATCGCCTTTTTACTCACTTCGGATGCCGGTTTTAGATCATTATCAAATACAAGCCCCTGCATAAGCCCAACGCCCCTGTGAGCTGTTATACAGTCGTGCGCCTTCATTACTTCTTCAAGCCTGTCATACATATAATCCCCGACTTCCTTTACGTTGTCAAGTATACGACGCTCTTCAAACTGTTTAAGGACTTCACAAATTGCAGAAGTAACAAGCGGATTTCCTCCGTAAGTTGTTCCGTGATCCCCGGGCTTTAATGCCATATCCGCAACCTTCTGAGTCATCATGAACGCACCGACCGGAACCCCGCAGCCAACAGCCTTCGCAGCCGTTACGATATCCGGTTTGATCCCGTAAGCCTGATAGGCGAACATGCTTCCGCTCCTGCCCATTCCGCACTGTATCTCATCCAATATGAGCAGTATATCCTTCTCATCACACAGCTTCCGTATCTTTTTCAGGAAATCTTTATCCGCAGGATAAATACCTCCTTCACCCTGTATGGTTTCCATTATGATAGCGCAGGTCTTATCGGTAACCTGCGAAAGCACGCTTTCATAATCATTGAAAACAGCATACCTGATATTTCCGATAAGCGGTTCAAAAGGCTCACGGTATTTCTTATTGCCGGTAACGGCCAAAGCGCCCATTGTACGTCCGTGGAAAGAATGCTCCATGGCGATTATCTCATGGTCCGTGCTCCCGTCCTTTGTGTATGCATATTTTCTTGCGGATTTTATAGCACCTTCTATGGCCTCGGCCCCGCTGTTTGTAAAAAATACGCGGTCCATGCCTGCTGCCGCACCAAGTTTTTTTGCAGCCTCGATCGCCGGTACGGAATAGAAAAGGTTTGATGTATGTATGAGCTTATCAACCTGGGCTTTTATCGCGTTGTTATACTCTTCGTTTCCGTATCCCAATGCAAATACAGCTATGCCCGCACAAAAGTCGAGATATTCCTTTCCGTTTATATCATAAAGGCATACACCCTTCCCGTGATCGAACACTACCGGGAACCGGTTGTATGTATGAAGGAGCACCTGCTCCGCTTCGTTGATATATTCATTCATCTTGTCCATAAACTCACTCTCCCAATATATCTTCGTCATTATCCCTGAAAAACATGGTTCCGATACCCTTTCTTGTAAAGAACTCAAGCAGCAGCGTATGAGCCTTTCGTCCGTCAAGTATATGCACCCTGTTTACTCCGTTTTCAATGGCATCTGTGCAATTGTTGAGCTTCGGAAGCATCCCGCCGCCTATATATCCGTCGGCAATAAGTTCCTTTGCCTGAGTCACTGTAAGCCTTGAAATGAAAGTACTCTTATCATCGGGATCCTTGTACACACCCTCTATATCCGTAAGGAATGCAAGCTTATCGGCATGCATTGCCTTGGCTATGGCACAGGCAGCATCATCCGCATTAATATTGTAAGTGTCAAAATTATCATCAAGTCCGATCGGCGATACTATAGGGAGAAAATCATTCTCAAGAAGGTCCTCCAGTATCTTTGTGTTTACTTCCGTAATATTTCCGACAAACCCAATATCCTTACCGTCCGAATACTTCTTCTCAACCTTTAAAAGACCGCCGTCTTTACCGGATATTCCCACAGCCTTGACACCGAGTTCCTGGACCATGGCGACCAGTGATTTATTAACCTTCCCGAGCACCATCTCCGCGATCTCCATTGTCTCGTCATCGGTAACCCTAAGTCCGTTTACGAACTGTGCTTCCTTTCCCACCTTTTTGACCCAGGTACTTATGTCCTTGCCGCCGCCGTGTACTACGATGGGCTTAAAGCCTACCAGCTTAAGCAGGGTAACATCCTTAATGACGTTCCTTTTAAGCTCTTCATCGCTCATTGCGCTCCCGCCGTACTTTACCACAATGACCTTGCGGTTGTACTTCTGGATATACGGAAGGGCTTCCATAAGAACCTCCGCCTTCTGATAATATTTTTCCATGTACTCCTCATTTGATACCGACATCTTATCTCTCCTTTATGATCAGCTCCTGTAATCCGCGTTTATCTTAACATAATCATAGGTAAGGTCGCATCCCCATGCCGTTGCTTCCTGCGTACCTTCATTCATGTCTATGAACACCTTAACCTCATCCTCTTTAAGGATCTTAAGCGCCTCATCCTCGTCAAAGTCAAGCGGCACACCGTATTCAAATACCTTAAGCTTTCCGGCGGCACTTTCAAAAAACAGCTCCACATCTTCCTGCTCAAATGATACGCCCGAATAGCCCATCGCACATAAGAACCTTCCGAAATTCGCATCGCAGCCAAAGATCGCTGCCTTGCTCAAGTTAGAGCTTATGACTGACCTCGCAAGTGTCCTAGCGTCATCCTTTGTTTTTGCATTTACGACATGAGCGGTAAAGAGCCTGGACGCTCCCTCTCCGTCCTTTGCCATTTTTTTTGCAAGCTCCCTGCACACATAAAACAAGGCTTCTTTAAATGTATCATAAGCGGGACCTTTACTTTCGATCTTTTTATTTCCCGAAGCACCGTTTGCCAAAAGCAGCAGCGTGTCGTTTGTTGAAGTATCACCGTCTACGCTGATCATATTGAAGGTATCCTTAACTGCCTCACTTAACGCTTCCTGCATAAGTGCTTTATCTATTGCTATATCGCTCGTAAGAAAAGCCAGCATCGTGCACATATTCGGATGAATCATTCCCGAGCCCTTGCTCATCCCTCCGAGCGTGACTCTGACTCCGTCTATATCAAAGGAAACCGCTATTTCCTTATTAACCGTATCCGTAGTCATGATGGCTTTGCTGGCCTGTGTGCCTGCCTCAATACTATCGCCAAGCTTATGCGCCATTTCCTTAACCCCGGCTGTGAGCTTATCGACAGGCAGTTGCATGCCTATGACTCCTGTCGATGCAACGGCAACTCCTTTATACGGGACATTAAGTTCCGCTTCCACGGCCTTTGCAGTCGCGATGCATGCATCAAAGCCTTCTTTTCCCGTACATGCATTGGCTATACCCGAGTTTATTACAACCGCATATAACGGATCACCCGAACCTGTCAGCTGCATATCCCACTGAACACATGCCGCCTTAACCACATTCGAAGTAAATGTGCCAGCACATTCACATGGTTTTTTAGAATACACCATCGCCATGTCCGTCCTGCCCTCGTACTTTATATTCGCAGCGCAGCTTCCGGCAAAAAAACCTTCAGCCGCGGTAACACCGCCTTTTATCTGTTCCATTCAAGCCTCCCGTATTACATAATTACTTAAACTATACAATCATTTACTATTTACATCAATACTCTTTTTTTTACCTGCGTCACATGATAGAATTTGTTTAACTGAATATTTGTGACTCACCAGGAGGAAAGACTATGCTTAAAAGATTTCTGACTCTCACTCTAACCGTTTCCATGATTCTCATTTCCACATTCACATGTGCTGCCGCCGAGAGTATCGATGTTCTCACCGAGATCAGCGATATCTCATCGGAACCGGATATAATAACGTTACCCGATACAGCTTTTGTTCCGGCGGACATAAATGACAGTTTTCACTTAGATGATACCGGGCTTAACGATGCCGGGGTACAGGCCGCTTCGCAGTATTACTGCAATACTCAATACGAAGCATATGAAGCCGTGCGCGATATCGTAAGAAGAAGGGTCAACAATATGGCGCTTTATCCCGACGTAACCAATCGCATGAATTACGACACTGACGGATATGTTTATGACAGGATCTATGTGAAAAAGGGCCTGATCAGCGGCTGCATCGATCTAATGGATGTTTATGATTTTGAAGCCGAGCGTCCGGGAATGAAGCCGGACGAAGGCGACTATATGTTCCACCAGTTTCGAAACAGGATACAACGTGTGTTTGAATATGAGTATCCAAGCTGCATAGATTATTATGATTACGATGGAACTACCTACGAAGTGTATGAAATATATCTTCCGGTGATAACAACCCGCTCCGAGGAGGACGAAATGGACGCAAAGGTAAGTGAGCTTATGAACACGACCTTTGCCGGCGTTAAAAACGGAACAAACACCGAAAAGATCAAAGCGGTTTATGATTATGTAAGAAAGCATGTAAAAGGAACCGTGAACGGCAGCGGCGGATCGGACCGCACCTATCCCCTCTACCATACCGCCTATCATGCCCTCATTAAAGGTAACGGCACCTGCGAAGCTTATGCACATCTGTTTTCAAGGCTTATGCGAGAACTCGGAGTTGCAAGCAAAGCCATCATGGGCACGGATGCCGCTGCTCATGCATACAACATTGTTGACGGAGGAGACGGTTACTGGTACTTCATAGACTGCTCCACCGGAAGGTATCTTTCGGACAACAAAAGTTTCAAACGTTCCGAAGAACAGGATATGTATAAGAGTCCGCGCTTTATCAAAAATTATTTTGACAAGGTCAAAGGCGGAACTGATCTTAAAGCAGGTAAGATATCTGTCATCGGCTCAGATGGTAACGAAGACGAATTTGACAGTCTTGTTGCTGCATGCCAATACATAGACTCAAAGAGCCTCGTATCAGATGCCGACTGGACAATAAAGTTTAACAGCGACTGTATCCTCGGCGGAGATGCCGATGACATCAGTTTATCGCATCCCGAGAGGGTGAGCATCGACTTAAACGGCCATAATTTAAAGTGTAAATACATCTGCTTCTTATCTGCATCCAAAATATCAAACGGCACCGTTTGCGTAGGATACAGTGATAAAGTTTTTACATATTCCGGTAACCTGTCATTAGACTATATAAAAGAGGTAAAAAATGTAGTCTTTACCGGTGTAACTGATTTGGATCACCTTCTATTTAATGTCTACTCCTGCCAGGACATGATCCTGGACAATACTACATTTAAAAAGCTGCCCGTTTATTACGGTGACAATATGGACCCGTACGCACAGGCTGATTATTCTCTCTACCTCAACAATACGGTCACACTTGAAAACAGCAGTTTCTATCTGCTTAATAAAACAGGTAAAAATCATCCCGTGATCATTTCCAAGTCCTATGATAACAGCGGCCGTCTGCTGCGAAACGGCAGGCTTTTGATAAAGGGTACTACAGCATTTGGGGCAAACAGCGACGACATTAAATCCCCCATTCCGAAAATTGAATTTGCAACTTCGGGAAAAGGATACTTTGAATCAGGCGATGTTGTAGCTGTAAACTCGGGTACTATAAAAAGAGTGACCGACTCTTCCGGCACACTGGCAAATGCCCAGTTTAAAGATGTATTTGATATTGTCTCTACAGGAGCGAATAAGAATCCTGCTGATACCTCACTGGATCTTTGCGAGGTGGATAGCAGCCTCATCTTTGCAAAACCCGCATTTGCCCTTTACAACGGCGAAGAACCTGTGAGCACATTTATTAAATGGTCAGAAGCAGTAAATTACATTGACAATACTGTAAAGGACAAAAACGCTTCCTACAGGATTGAGCTTATTGAAAGCGTTGATATGGCTGAAAAGCTTGTATTTCCGAAAACAGCGGCAAAAATCACCCTTGCAAGTGCCGGCGCCGACAGATACAGTTTCGGATTTACCGGGGATCTTTCTCCCTCAACCGATACTTCTTTCCAGAACATTAATCTGGTATCTGACTCTTCGGGCGCCAAGCTGACGATCGGCGGCAATACAGTGGAGTTTACCGACTCTCCCTTTACAACATCAAAAGGAAGCTTTGCCTCCATTTCCGGTAAAGCCGGGTCGCACCTGATCCTTATGGGAACAAAAGAGCGCATGCCCATGACGGTTGCCGGAAACATAAACGCAGGAAATATAACGGCAGACAATGCGGATATTACATCCGCAAACGGCAATATCAGTGTGTCAAACCTCTTAAGCCTTAAATCCGCCTCTATAAATGCCGCAGCAAATGTTACATTAAAAAATGTAGCTTCTCTTAATGAGTATAATTCTATTTCCTACGGTGACAAAAAAGGCAAATGCAAAATAAGCGGCTCTATGAAATGCAGTGGTCCGAATGTGAAGGCTGTTTCCGGTTCAGGAAGAGAGGTCATCGTAAATCGCTTTGCCTTAAGTATCACCCCCAAGTTCTTAAAAGGTGATTATACTTCCGCGGCAAGTAAGAAAAGTAAGATCATAACAGCCGCCAAGGTACCCGCCGGCTGTTTTGTGATCGCCAGAACGGCTGTCGAAGATGACAGGATCACTGTCAGCGCATTTGTCAAAAAGGCAAAAGACACCTTCGGCATCTCATCCGGTGATGACATCCCCGTTACCCTTTGCATTAAAAACGATTCTGAAGATCTCACGGTTCTCGGCAGCTTCGATACCGTCAATAATGCTCTTGGCGAAATTGCTTTACTGTGTTCTAATGAGACAGAATATTCAATCCTCATAGACCCTTCTTCAGATACGGCTTCCGACTTTAAAACAAACCTTGTTACTCCTAAACAGGCAGCGGGTATAACCATAGCTTCAAAAACCGATGAAAAAGCGGTGCTTAAAGTCAAAAACTCGATCGCGCTCAATTCCCCGCTTACACTTGATGGAGTCATCCTTGCCGATTATATTAATACTAAAGGAGTGGCAGATAAAAAAACCAGGATCAACCTTAAAACCAACGCTTCGCATCTTACTATGAAGAATGTCGATTTCAGCACATACAGGATCGGATCTATTAAAGGAAACGGAGCGTCCAAAGCATCGACGCTTGAGGTTTTATCATCCGGAACTCACATTGCCGATAGTGATTTCAGATATAAATTTGAAGTCAACGGTGATATAAACGGGATCGGAAACTTATTGATCTCAGATGTGGGTCTTTATTGCAAGGGTAAGATCAATGTCGGCAATGTACATCAGGATGAACTGGCGGCCGAGCTTGGAGGCACCTGCAAGATAAAAAGAAGCAACGGCCTCGTAAAAAGCGTTGCTTCAAAGATCACAATAAACGGTGAAATAACTCAGGCTACGGACAAAGGCGGCTTAAAGCTTGCTCTTCTGACTATGGACAACGGTACCTGCATCAACTTCTTAAGGTCCGGTCAGTTTGAATCATCAGATCCCGTTTTCAATCAGGCCAAGCCCGCATTCCAGCTGCTAAAGGCACCGGCCGCTTCAACGGACGGCTTTGCACTCAGCATTGATGATGAGGACAGCTATAATATCATCAAAAGCAACGGTTCATTTTACCTGACACGCCGTTGATAAAATTATGATCATCATTCGTTGAATCGGATTATATTCTCTTCATTGAGTGTAAAATCATAATAATTTAAGTCGGCACGTTTAGTCCACCCTATTTTGTTCCAGAAGGCATTACCTATGTCATTTCGCGTAAAAGCAATAAGGCTTACTTTATTAATGTGTTCATCCTTAAGTGCGTTCATTGCATAAACAACCATCTGCTTTCCTATGCCCTTAAGCCTGTGATCCGGATGGACACAAACATGATAAAAGCATCCACGCCTTCCGTCGTGACCGCAGAGTATACTTCCCACGAGTTTTCCGTCCTTTATGGCAACGACGGAGGTCGTGGGATTTCTTTTTATAAACCTTGCGACGCCTTCATAAGAATCGTCAATGCTCCTTATCGCAAAACCTTTTATGCACATCCACAGGTCCTTTACCTGTTCATAATCGTCAACAGTCATTGTGCGTATTTCCATATTTTTCTCCGTTTCAGTCATCATTTGCATAATAATACACTAAATATGCATATTATGCAACGCATTTTTAACTTTTAATGAATATTTTTGTTTTTTTATACATATTTTGCTTGCATTTACTATTGTGTTGTTGTATCCTTATACATGTCATTTTCAGAACAGCTAAAAATTGATCTTCAGGAGGATATAAATTATGAAGGAAAAGGTTGTACTTGCATATTCGGGCGGACTGGACACCAGCGCCTTAATACCATGGCTTAAGGAAAACTTCGATTACGAAGTTATATGCGTATGCGGAAACTGCGGTCAGGCCGAAGAGCTTGACGGACTTGAGGAGCGTGCACTTTCATCAGGAGCATCAAAACTATATATCGAAGATCTCACAGATGAATTCTGTAATGACTTCATCATCCCCTGTGTACAGGCTCATGCAGTATATGAAAACAAATATCTTCTCGGAACTTCGATGGCTCGTCCTGTTATAGCTAAGAAGCTTGTCGAAATAGCCCGCAAGGAAGGTGCCACCGCCATCTGTCACGGTGCTACCGGAAAGGGTAACGACCAGATAAGGTTTGAGCTTGCCATCAAGGCACTGGCTCCCGACATTAAGATCATTGCGGCATGGCGTAACGATAAATGGACTCTCCGCTCACGTGAGGAGGAAATAGAATACTGCAAGGCTCACGGAATTAACCTTCCCTTCTCGGCCGATTCAAGCTACTCAAGGGATCGTAACTTATGGCATATAAGCCACGAGGGTCTTGAGCTTGAAGATCCCGCCAACGAACCCAACTATGAGCATCTTCTTGTGCTCGGTACAACACCCGAAAAGGCACCGGATGAAGGCGAATATGTTACCATGACATTCGAATCCGGAGTACCCACTTCGGTAAACGGCAAAAAAATGAAGGTTGCGGATATCATAGCCGAGCTCAACCGTCTCGGCGGAAAGCATGGTATCGGCATTGTTGACATAGTTGAAAACCGCGTTGTAGGGATGAAGAGCCGCGGCGTATATGAAACTCCCGGCGGTACCATTCTCTACGAAGCACACCAGCAGCTTGAGGAACTTATCCTCGACCGCGATACATATGCATTAAAGGCCGACCTCGGAAATAAGTTTGCACAGATCGTATATGAGGGCAAATGGTTCACTCCTCTTCGTGAAGCTGTTCAGGCATTCATTGAGTCAACGCAGAAATATGTGACCGGCGAAGTTAAGTTTAAGCTCTATAAAGGCAATATAATAAAGGCCGGTACCACATCACCTTACTCATTGTACAACGAGAGCATCGCAAGCTTCACGACGGGTGATATGTATGATCACCATGATGCGGAAGGCTTCATAAACCTCTTCGGTCTTTCGTGCAAGGTACGTGCACTTAAGATGAAGGAAGCGGCTGATGCCGGAAAATAATCAAAGGGAGTACCTTAATGATTGATCTTGGTAATGTCCGGATGATCATAGGTCTGTATATTATCTGTGTTAATCTGCTCGGACTTGCATATTTCTTTATAGACAAGCAGAAGGCCAAACGGCAGTCGTGGCGCACACCGGAAGCGACTTTATTTTCCATCGCTTTATTCGGGGGCAGCATCGGCTGCCTTCTTGGTATGTATCTATTCAGGCATAAAACCCACAAAGCGGCATTTTACATCGGTATGCCGCTCATACTCGGACTGCAGATAGCACTTGTCCTCATACTTTTGTTCTTTACACCTCTTGATTTTAAGATAATGTAACGGAGGCTATATGAAGCTTTTTAAGATAAACAACGCCGCAATCTTCATGACCGGTCTTCTGTCGGAAAAAGAAACGGTTTTTGACAGCTTCCTTTTAAGTGAAGCGATCATTTCCACTTCCAATGCCTACACTATTGACGGTCATATCAATAAGGATTTCTATACCGCAGATGAGCTGGACCTGCTTAGGGAAAAAGCCAAAGAAAGCGGGCGTATTTTCAGTGAAAATCTGATCCGATGGGAATCTGTCAAAGGCTACTGCTATTCATATATCCGCGGAAAAAAGCCTCCTCTTTCTTTCAGGATCACTCTCGCTCTTGCTCAGGAAAACGTTATAAAGTTCCTTAACTCGGTAGACTCCCCGGTTCTTCCGGAACAGATAAGCTCACTAAACGTAAATATAAAATATGACGGCGGTGCACTTACATGCACCACCGCCGTTTCACTTAATATCTTTTCCATAGACCGCACTCTTAATGAAGCCTGGGATAATATGTTTGAACGCTTCCTTGACAGTCACGGTTACGATCACGATACACTTTAGGCAAACGTGATCGATCCTATGCAGCTTAGGATCTCTTTTTCCCTCTCTTCATACAACCGGCTTATCTCACTTAATGCTTCACCGCGCGATACAGTCATAGCCGCATATTCAGTCATTTTGTTTTCAGCCTTCCTAAGTATTATGTCAACCGCAAGCTTAGCGGCAGCCTTATAATCAATTTTATGTCGCAGCTCTGCAAGCTTAAGTGCCGCAGCATCCATTTCCCTGCCTGTATTTAAGATTAGGCTTGCCGCTTCCTTAAGCCCCGCCGGATCAATATATAATTCATCGGTAACTATGCTCACATCGCGCAGCGGATCCTTTATGTCAAATCCGGCCGAAGAAGCAAGATAGCGCTTAACGTCAAGTCCTGCTTTGTATTTCCTTTCATTTTCATATTCTTCGCCAAGTTCCGAGCTGAATACTGCGGCAACATTTGCTGCGAGCAATTCACTTAATAGCATGCCGCCCTCTCCCGGAAGCGAATCCATGTATCCCGTAAGATATGAAGTCAGGGATTTCGCTCCCTTCATAAGCTTACTCTGTTCTGTCAGATTTACTATGTTTCCGCTTTTGTCAAATTCACAGCTGTCAAAAAGCGCAAATGAACTGTGGCATCCCACCGGATCGCTGTGACGGTTTTTTACAAACACTATCTCGCAGGCTATAGCTCCCAGAAGCAGGTTTACATAATCATTATGTGCGCATATGGATTTTATCTTTGCGCTCGCCGGTCCGACGTCCTTAGCGTAAGAATCAAAAAAGCCCTTTCCGAAACCCTGCCCGTCAAAGGATATGCATCTGTCAACCCTGTCATTGTTAAGAACCGTAACATACTGGGCCAGATTACCTCCCTTACTGTGTCCGGACACGGTGATACTGTCATATACGCCGCAGTCATATCTTATAAAATCATCCGCGAGCTTTTGCATTCTGGTATCGCTTTGATATTCACCCCGTACATTGTCAACCCATGGCTCGTAATCTCCGCCCGTCCCGCGGAATACAACCGTAGCATCTCCATCGCGTGACTCAAAACATATAGCGCGTATCCCACCTGCATCTATACTTCTTGCAACACTCAGGCTGCAGAGTCCTGCTCCGCATGCATCCATTTCATTAAGTATGCGGCAGCCCTCCTGGGCACTCATACATCCGCCTATACCAAGTGCAGCCACCTTTCCTTCATCTATACTTCCGTCTGCGCCGCGGCAGCTGTCAAGCATTTCATTTATTGTCCCGTATTCCGTACATTTATCAATGTACAGATAATTGGATAGAAGCAGCAGCTCCTTCTCACTTAATTCTCTCATATCCTCACCTGAAGGGATGACTGTCCGAGCATTAATATATCTCCGCACTTAAGCATCAATTCCTGGAATACCTTCTGCCCGTTCACCCTGGTACCGTTGGATGAATTAAGGTCCCTGACATACCAGCTTCCATCCTTTACCGAAAGTTCGCAATGCCTTCCGGATATAGAATCATCATAGTCTATCGCAACATCGCACAAGCCTGCCGACCTCCCTACGATCAGGGCACTGTCACTTGAAGCCCTGAATAACCTTGTAGGATCATTACAGTCCTCCAGAACTATATCATGGCTGCCTGCGTTTTGGGAAAGCAGCCTTGTATTCGTTCCCGGATCATTAAGTTTCACTGTCATGCAGTCATATTCTTCGGCATCAAGCGCTATCATTGCTTCTCGCTTAAGTTCCTCCTCGATCGTCTCCTTTAACCTGCTGTTCCCTAGGGAGTCTTCATTGTTCCTTGATGTGATAAGACGTATGATGATCGCAAACGCAAGTGCAAACACAAATCCCAGGATCGGGAATATAACACCCAGACTGATGCCGGAGTGTTGCTCCGTAGTGTGTTTTATGATGGGCGTATTAACAGAAGCATGCGTTTCGGGAGTGTTTACCGGTACCGTTTCACTGTGCATATCTGTACCCATACCTTTATCACCGTATATCATAAGGCTTTCCGCGGACGAAACCGGTTCATCCGCCTCTTCTGCTGCTTCTGCCTCTTCATGGATTTCCTCTTTACTATCGGTGATTTCCGCCGCATGGATTTCTTCCTCCTTTGCTTCACGCGAAATATCGATCGCGGAAAGTATAGCACTTCCCAAAGTTATCTCACTTGATGCATCGGAGCCTTCAAACTCTGTAAGAAGCAGCCTGCCTCCGCTTATCGTTGCTATAGCCGAAAGATTTTTTGTTGCCGGTATCCCTATTTTTTCAATACTCTGCACTACATAAACGGGATATTCCGAATCCCTTAACAGATAATACAATTCCTCATCCGCATGCAGCACGGATTCCGATTCCTCACCGTCGGTAAACAGGATTATATTCCTGCATGCAACGTCCTGCTCCTTCCACTCACGCAAAATCTTCACCAGATTATCCGTTATAAACGTGTCTCTGTCCGTAAGCTGAAGATCATCTATGCTGTCAGTAAGGAGCACATTGTCGGATGTATAATCGGTTAAGTATTCTATATCCTCACCGAAAGTGGCAAGCCTGAAAGTATCCTGCGTTCCTCCGTTTTCGCATATATATTTTGCCGTTTCCCTGCACAGCATGAAATTGGCATCACCGACAGACATTGAATTGTCTATAAGGATAAGATTCTTGTATCCTACTTCCATAGTTTTACCTCTTATGCAACGATATCCGTTTTGAGAGCTGCAGCCTGCTGTGTATTTGTATCCTCCGCCGTCTGGTACTCTCTTGCCATATTGTTAAGATCTGTCACATGTTCCTGTATCATTCTGTTTATCTTTTCTATATCATCTGAAAGTTCGGCAAACTTCGATCCGTATCCGGTGGCTGCTTCTCCCATCCACACCGATTTCAGAGACGAAACTATATCATTCATTTCCTGTGTAAGCGACCTTACTGTTTTTCCAACCGTACTGAATTCATTTGACGCCGCGATCAGTTTTTCCGGCGTAACCTTTAACAAACCTGTCATCATCCTTCTCCTTTCCGTTTATTCATGTCCGCATTAACAGCTTCTTACCGCTGCGGTCTGAGTGTTCTTTTTCTCTGCTTCCTCATACTTTGCCGCAATTATCAGAAGTGCCTCTATAAACCTGTCTATTGCCGCGTGAAACTGGTCCATTTTTCCCTTATCATTTACAAACGTTTTATGGAATGTCTCGTTTGCTTCACCCTCCCACATTGATTTTAACGACTGTTCTGTCGCCTGCATTGAATCAACCGATCCCTTAAACCTTGAGTTAAGACCTTTTAACTGGTCGGCCTTTTTCCTTAGCTCCGCTGCTGTAACCTGAAAAAATGACATATCTGATCCTCCTTTTCTTCCTAACTTATCATCCTTATTGCCGCCATCTCGGCATCATAAATCCGCCCCGCCGTCAGCTTTATAAGCTTCGACGTTTCCTTAAGCGCCTCCGCACATCCGTACATCCTGTTTCTTATAACATTTACCTTGCCGGTAAATTCTCCTGCGTTTTCTCCCTTCCAAGACTTGGTCAGCAGGGTCAGTGCTCCATCTAACTTTTCACTCCCTATATTGCAGATCATGCCCGAGAGTTCCTCAAGTTCTTCCGCCTGCTGCATTGCCCGTCCAAACTGGATATCGATCTCATCCTTAATACTCATTTTTTTAATCCTCCTATAATACTGCCTACTTTAATTTCAGTATTCTGATACCCCGCAAGCAGGGTGCTAAGCATAAGATACATGACCTTCAGGTTCAAAGCCTTGGCTTTCATAAAATTAAGATCATCCTTTAACCTTATACTGTATTGTTCATAAGCGGTTCCCTCCCATGATATCCCCAGACCTGAAATGGCTTCTTCAAGTCCCGCAATTTTACCGTACAGGTTTTCCGACACAACCCCCAGTTCATCAAGCAGCCCCTTCATCCGCACATATACCGCGCTTAACGGCTTCACCTTTACCTCCTTTCCTATACCCTGCCGATATATACATAAGCTTATCTCCGGATAATACCCCTTGCTCCTTAAGGCTTATGCTTTCATCCAGCATGCCCTTCCCGGACAGGCTTAAAAGAATACCTCTTTCAGTTTCACCGCACAAACCCGAGATGAAACATAATAGTTCACTTACTTTTGTATTTTCACCGGCCTCGATCTCATAAGTCTTTGCCCACGAAAGAGCATAAACCTCAAACCTTATCATGCTTTACTTAACTTCCTCCGCATACGGGATCACTACGTCATTGCAAGATGCTGCCCTGCCACGCCTTAACACCGTTCCCATACCCGCTTCACCCGCGCGGCACTGCAAACTGTAAGGAAGATATGAAAAGTCAAACACATTCTGCTTATCAATGCTTCCGCCCAGGTATATTCCCATGCATACGGCACGTATCTGTTCATAAATCCTTCGCCCTGCCACACCTGCATGTCCCGATGATGAAACGGTAAATACCATACAATGTCCCTTTTTACCGATAAGCTCCGTCATTTCCTTTTCAATTGCCTCATCCCTGTCGTTTTTGTAGAAATCATCTATTACCGATTCGATTCCGTCACAGATAACGAGCACATCGGGTTCCTCCCTGAATGCTTCGTATATGCTCCTTATACTGCCCGTATCTTTTACCTTTATCCCTGCTCTTTCTGCGTAATGACGTATCACCCTCAAGGCATTGCTCTTTCCGCTTTTGCATGCACCGGCAAACATTAGGCATGGTGTATCGGAAAGATCTATTATAAACGGCCTTGCACTTACGGCATCATACCCGATGGGAAGCTGCCCATTATTAAGGATTATGTCTTTAATCGCCCCATCAAGATCCTCAACCGAAGGTTCCTTTGGTATGAACGGAACTCTCTTTGCCGGCACAGTCCGATCATTCACATTGATATAGCCGACTTCCTTCTTTATAAGTTCATTCCGCTGCCTGTCATTTTCCGCAAGTATAAGATATGTCTGAAACTCAAGTATCCGCCCTGATATATATGCAAGTCCCCTTCCGCCTGCTTCGGCCGGCATAACAGGTAAATGTATCTGACGCAGACATTCACTGTACTGGTACCTGTCATTTAACCTTAAGCATATTCCCGTCCTGATGTTTTCAAAAAGTCGGACCGGTATATCCGAACTTCCTATTGCGCTTCCGGTAAGTATGACAAATACACCATAGGTTTCGCCGTACTTTATAAATTCCTGCATCGCATCATCATAAATGCAATCCGTTTTCTCCCTGAACGCTCCGTAATTGTCGATCACCAGTATGATGGCCTTATCGGATATCGCGTACTGATCCCTGCGGTTTGAAAAGCTTATACCGTCCCACTGTGTGCGGCGCCTGTCAATGATCTCCCTTATCAAACAGAACAGGTTACCAAGCCTGTCTTGAGTATCTTCATTTATGTATGCACCCACGAGCACACTGTCCCTAAAGCATGAAAGAATACCGTTGCTGTAATCGACTATATAGATGGCAGGGTCTATCTTAACCGTGTGACTTAGCAACGACATTATCAGCGTTTGCAGTAACGTACTCTTTCCGCTTTGTGCACTGCCGCATACCGCCATGTGCCCGGTCCTTAAAAGATCTATCCTGTAATCGCCCTGCTCTCTGTTTTCGGGATCGTCATATCTTCCGATGATCACTCCGGGCTCATCATCGGATATGCGGATAGCTGTTTCGTTAAGCACCAGCCTTGTGTCAAGCTCGGGAAGCCAGAGCTTCTGTATCGTGGCATGGTCACTTTCTTCATAACAACGTCTGATAACCTTCATGGACATAGAAAAATGTGTATCCGCTTCTTCATTTTCAATGTGGTTTTCCGATACCTTTATCCTGCGTCCGTTTCTGTCAAGCAGACATAATGTTCCCGTATCACTTTCAACCATACAGGGTTCCATAGTGTATCCCGACTGGAACTCCTCAAACAGTTCATCGTTTCCCACCTGGAAATATGCCCTTCCCGGGTTTTTTATATAAGCCGCATCAGGTCTGTGCAGCATGTCATTGCTGTCCTGCTTATCCTGAACTCTTAAACATATCCTGAACCTGGAATTTGAAAAAATGTTATCGTCAACCGTGCCTGCGGGTTTCTGAGTTGCAAGGATCAGATGAACTCCAAGGCTCCTTCCCACCTGAGCAACGCTTATGAGTTCCTTCATAAATTCCGGCTGCTCGCGCTTAAGCTCGGCAAACTCGTCTATGATTATCAAAATGTGGGGAAGCGGCATGGCTACAGTGCCGTCAAGAAATTTCCTGCCGTAGTCCCTGATCGAGTTGACACCCGCATCAAGGAACAGCCTCTGCCTGCGTTCGTTTTCACTGCGTATCGACAGCAGTGCCCTGTCCGTGATATTGCCGGACAGATTTGATATGCTTCCTATAAGATGGGGCAGCCCTTCAAACATTGAAGCCATGCCGCCTCCTTTGTAATCGATAAGAAAAAATCCGACCTCCCATGGCGGATACCGTAACGCCAAAGACAGTATCAATGTCTGCAGCAGTTCACTCTTTCCGCTCCCTGTCATACCGGCCACCAGGCCGTGAGGTCCATGCGCCTTTTCATGCAGATCGAGGGATATCACTCTTTGATCCCCTGCCATACCGATAGGCGCCCTAATGCTGTTTATTGTGTTGTTATCCCGCCAGAAAGCCGCTATATCATTATGCCTTATATTGTCTGTATCATAAAGCATCGGAAGAGTCACAAGTGCGGGTATCGGTTTTACTGCCGATTTTACATACCTGCATACTCCGGCAATGCGTCTTATATATCCTTCGGCTTCCTTAAGCGAAATGTGATCAAAACATATATCCCTTCTTAATTCTTCCCTTCCCGGCATCAGCATGCCTCTGTATGAAGCATCATTCTGTATAATGCATCTGCACTCACCGGGCAGCGACCTGTACTCTTTTGCAAATACCAGTAGGCTTAGATCCTCCCTGCTTAGCAATGAAGGCGGCAGCCTTTTATGATCATCCGTAAATACTATCCATCTGTGTACGATGTTTTCATGATTCTTAATGATCCCTTCTAGAAAACACAGCAGTTCATCGTTCCTGTCACGATCCGTGCATACATAGTGTCCGTCATCTCCCTGTGCCTGGGGAAGCCACCTCATTATCCTTACCGCACCCTCAGGTATCACATTATCCCCAAACAGAAATACCATCCTTATAAGCTCGGGGCCGGTTGTCGCCGCTATCTGAAGGGCAATGTTAAGAAACAGCTGTTCAAGCCCCTGTCCGTTCCTTCCTATAAAACCCTGGATCCTGTCGGCTTTAATATCCGTACATATGGGTACATCACTTATCTTTAAGTATTTTTGCTTGAGTTTGAGCGGGAGCGACGCAAGCTCATCAGGAACCGGCATGTACTTTTCCTTCGGAACCCTTATATCCACTTCAAACCTGCACTTACCCGTGCCCAGCCTGTACCTGTAAAGATCTTCATCGTCTAAACGCCTGTTAAGTACAAAGCTGTTCAGGTTCCCTTTTAAAATCTCATCCAGTCCGGGGCTGTTCCTCTTTAGGGCATTCCTGTTATACCTGTATTTATCTTCTATGCGTCTTGTACAGCTGTTTATGTACTCCTTATATGTCCTTATCCGCTGCCTTTCATCTTCCTTCTCCTGTCGCCTGCTCTGCCTTAAGTTCGCAACGGCCCACACCGTACCAAGTATCGCGGATGCAATTGCCGTTACCAGTCCCGTATACATATATATTGCTGAGCCTCCGGTACCCGCCCGTGAAGCTGCATATATATACATCCCGCACCCCAGACACATCGGGACTGCCATTGTAAGCGACGGTCCGACGGCCAGATAAGCAGGCTGGCGACGGATATTCGGTGCCGGTGGCGGAGCATCCAGCTCTATCACAGGATTATCCGTCCTTATCAGGTTTCGCACCCCGGGTGTGAAACCGTCATCTCCCCTGCTTCTATCTACCTTTCGTAAGCGGGTACATTCCTTAAGCCTTACAACACAGGGAGGTCCTATATACAGGGCTTCAAAACCGATACATTCATCCAGCCATAACAGCCTTACGCCTCCTGTTGTTATCACATCACCGTATTTTAATTCTGCCGTATTCATAGGTCCGATATATCTCCCGTTTAAATAGCATCCTGTTTCGGACCTTACATTCATTATCCCGCCTGCATCAGCCTTCCTAAACATCAACTGCAGATCGGAGATATATTGGTTGCCAAGCAGACTGACTGTCCTTTTGGGAGAATTCCCGACAGTGATTAAATCCTTATCGCCAACCTTGTAGAACCTCATCCCTTCATCGGACGCAAAATACACCGCCATCTTAAGTACTTCCCTGTCCCCTGTCACCAGAACGAGCCCGGCATCATCTGATATGATGTTTTCACATTTGATTTTTTTATCCTGATACTGATGATACACTTCGGTGTCAGTCCCGTTTAGGGCGACCCCATTATTTGATATGATCAGAGAGATGACACGATCCGCCTTCAGGCGAAACATGTCCGAGCGAAGCTTGAAAAGTGCCGTGGCCCGTTCATCAGGCAGGGGGTAAGCCTTAAATACAAACTCCTCTAAGGAATGAGAGTTGTATACCTGTATTACTATATGCATTTTACTACCTTAAAACTATATCTATAGAGTTTAATACGAATCGTTTATAACATGATCTGATTCGAATATAAGCTATGAATCCTTAACTCGCGATTATGACTATAACATGTATTTATATGTATTTCAACTGATATTTTAAATTTTGTTACTATATAACAAAAATAGTTGTAACATTTTTGTAAAAAGTAACAAACAAGACCGCATAAAACGCCCCGATGTGAACTATCTGTTATAGAAAACGCCTGCAAAAATATTCCCTGCTCAAATATATCCTGCTGAAAATATTATTATGACATGGGGGGCTTCCACATACAAAAGATGCTTCATAATTTAATCCCCGCATCCCATCACCGCATAATACATCTCTAATTATTTAAAGGAAAGCTTAATCGGTTGAGTCATGATTCTGCAGCATCCTTCCTCGCACGCCCGAAGCGAAACGCCAATACTCAACTCCATTCTTTTTAATCTTCGAGAAACATCCTTCTCCTTTTGCCCGCATACTGTGTCCCCCTTTCGCATCTTTTTTAACATGTTTTTACAAAAAAAGAATCCCCCTAATATGGGGAAAACCCAGGGGGAAACTTTTTTACTTAAACCTTGAAATCCAGTGCTGCTAAGCAGAATCGAACTGCTGACCTCATCCTTACCAAGGATGCGCTCTACCGACTGAGCCATAGCAGCTTAAAAATACCACTTGCATAGTATAACTTTATTAGCAGGTATAGTCAATATCTTTTTATTTTATGTCCTCTTTAATTATCTTTTTTATCTTGGATTTAAGCCTTTGAAGCGCATTATCCGTTGACTTTTCATCCTTTCCTAAAACGGCGGCTATCTTGACATATGACATGCCGGTTATATAGAGGTCGAGAACCTGCTTTTCAAACGGACTTAAGCTCTCCTCGATACGCTGCTCCAGCCTGTGTACATTCTCCCTGTCGATGACCAGCTCTTCGGGACTTAAGTCGCCGTCCGGCTGAAGCGCGTCTATTAAGTACTTATCGGCATCTGCCGGATCATCCGAAACGTTTCCGTAAAGGGATATATAGTTATTAAGGGGAATATGCTTCTGGCGCCGCGAAGCCTGGACCGCCGTGTATATCTGCCTTGATATGCACAGCTCGGCGAAGGTAAAAAAGCTTGCATCCCTTCCCGAATCGTAGTCCCTGACTGCCTTGAAAAGCCCTATCATGCCTTCCTGGATAAGGTCATCGTTATCGGCCCCCAGGATGAACATTGACCTGGCCTTACTCCGGACAAGATCCTTGTATTTTTCCATAAGATAATCGGTCACATCGCTGTGACCGTCACGAGATCGCATTATAAGTTCAATATCAGACAATCCTTCGTATTTATCCGCGTTCATTTATCCTCTGCCTAACTATCTCATACGCAAGCACTCCGGCTGCTACCGAAGCGTTCAGTGAATCTATGTCTCCATTCATGGGGATCGATGCGACATAATCGCATTTTTCCTTAACGAGCCTGCTTACTCCCTCGCCCTCGGCCCCTATCACAAGGCCTATCGGCCCTGTAAGGTTCTGTTTATACATCACCTCGCCGTCCATATCGGCACAAACAAACCAAAGCCCCTTCTTCTTAAGGTCTTCAATCGTCCTTGCAAGGTTTGTCACACGGGCAACCGGAGTGTAATTAAGGGCTCCCGCTGAAGTCCTTGCAACGGTGGCGGTAAGTCCTACCGCACGGTTCTTAGGTATTATGACCCCGTGCGCACCGCATAGATTGGCAGTCCTTATTATGGCTCCCAAGTTATGCGGATCAACGATATTGTCAAGCAGGAAGATAAACGGTGCTTCATCCTTTTCTTCCGCTTTTTTCAGGATATCATCAACATCGGCATATTCATAAGCTGCCGACTGCGCGATGACGCCCTGATGATGCCCCGTTGTGCTCAGCTGATCTAGCCGCTCCTTATCGACGAACTTTATAATCGCATCCGTCTTTCTGGCTTCCCTCTTTATCGTTGAGATCGGTCCATCCTGGCATCCGTCCAGTATATACAGCTTATCTATAGGCCTGCCGGACCTTAATGCCTCTATTACGGCATTCCTGCCTTCTATCAGTACTTCCTCGTATGACATCCTATAACTCCGTGATCTTATCCATTCCTGCCTTTATCAGCTCAACCAGCCTTTCGGTACGGTCTTTAAGGTACAGATATCCGATAAGCGCCTCGACACCCGTTGCCATGCGGTAATCGGATACCGATGCATTCTTTGCCGTTGTGGGTGACTTGGCATTCCTCCCCCTGCGGTAAATGCCCTGTTCCTCCTCACTCAGCATATCATTGTTCAAAAACCACTGTGCCATCTCCGCCTGCGACTGCGCCTTTACGATACCGCTCGTTTTGCGATGCAGGACATTGGCCGGGCAGTTGGCCTTCTCGACAAGTACCGTCTTGACCACAAGGTCAAACACACTGTCACCGATGAACGCAAGCGCAAGAGGTGAATAATGTTCCGGTTCTATATCTTTAAGCTCGAAACGTTCCCTGATATTTGAAAGAATGCTGCCTTCCATCCTAAGCTCTGCTCCACACTGTTCCCTCGCGGGTATCCTTAATGATTATACCCTTACCGGCAAGTTCCTCCCTTATGGCATCCGCTTTTGCGTAATCCTTTGCTTTCTTGGCTTCTGCCCGCTCCGCTATCTTTGCTTCAACAAATGATGCAAGTTCATCATCGACAGCCTCTGATTCTTCAGGCTTAAGCAGGTTAAGGGATAAAACATAATCATAATCGCCGATTATCTTTAACTTTGTCGCACCGTTTAAGTCGGATTTTAATACATCATAAAGCAGAGTCAGCCCCATAGCCGTATTGCAGTCATTCCCTACGGCTTCCGCAAACTTATCATGCCACTCCTTAACGGCCGCCTCGCTTACATCTCCCGAATCCTCTATTGCGGCTATACGGTTCTTAAGCTTTTTATATGTGGTGACCGTCTGATCGAGCGTTTCATACGAGAATGTAAGAGGCTTCCGGTAATGCGACTGGAGGGTGAACAGCCTGTATACTATCGGATCGTAACCCTTGCTTTCAAGCAGCGATACGGTAAGGAATTCGCCCTTGCTCTTGCTCATCTTGCCGGACTCATCGTTAAGATGATGGACATGGAACCAGTAATTGCACCACTTATGCCCTATATATGACTCACTCTGTGCTATCTCGTTTGTATGATGCGGAAACATATTATCAATGCCGCCGCAATGAAGGTCAAGCTTTTCTCCAAGATGCTTCATGCTTATGCATGAGCACTCTATATGCCAGCCGGGATAGCCTACACCCCAGGGGCTGTCCCACTTAAGTGCCTGATCCTCAAACTTTGACTTGGTAAACCACAGGACGAAGTCATTCCTGTTGCGCTTGTTTGTATCCTCTTCTACATCCTCGCGCACTCCCACCATGAGTTCATCTTCATTCTGATTTCCGAAAACAAAGTATTCCTTCAGCTTTGAAGTATCGAAGTAGATATTCTCTCCTGCTTTGTAAGCATAACCCTTCTCAAGAAGTCCCTCGATCATCTTTATGAATTCCGGAATGCAGTTTGTTGCGGGTTCCACCACATCGGGAGTTTTAATATTTAGCTTGGCACAATCCGAAAAGAATGCATCGGTATAAAACTTTGCGATCTCCATGACCGTCTTGTTCTCGCGCTTTGCACCCTTAAGCATCTTATCCTCGCCCGTATCGGCATCCGAAGATAAATGACCCACATCGGTAATGTTCATCACACGCTTTACATCATAACCGCTGAACCTTAATAGCTTCTCCAGTACATCCTCGCAGATATAGCTCCTTAAGTTCCCTATGTGTGCGAAATGATACACAGTGGGCCCGCAGGTATACATGGATACCTTGCCCTCCTCTATAGGTTTGAAATCTTCGATCTTTCTTGTAAGCGAATTGTAAATCTTCATATATTAAGTATCCTTCCTTAGCTGTCTTAACTCGGTTTCCAGATCAAGCAGCCTGTTTGTGAGTTCCGAATTGGCCTTTTGCAGGTTTTGGATATCCTCCTTGATGGGATCCGGCAGATGCACCTGATCCATGGTCTCGCGGGGTATAACCACTTCATTCTCACGTTTGATGATGCGTCCCGGCACCCCGACTACCGTACAGTTTGGCGGCACCTCCTCAAGCACTACGGAGCCTGCTCCGATCTTGCTGTTTGCGCCTATCGTAAAAGAACCCAGTACCTTGGCTCCCGCCGAAACCATCACGTTATCCTCAAGGGTGGGATGACGCTTACCCGTTTCCTTACCGGTACCTCCAAGGGTAACGCCCTGGTACAGAGTCACATTATTCCCTATTATGGTGGTTTCTCCGATTACGACCCCCGTACCATGGTCTATGAAAAACCCGCTTCCGATCTGTGCTCCCGGATGTATCTCAATGCCCGTCTTTCTGGCTGCACGCTGGGACACAAACCTGGCCAGCAGATAATGTTTTTTAAGATACAGCTTATGCGCAAAGCGGTAGTGCATCATAACCCGGAAGCTTGGGTACAAAAAAACCTCCATCGATGAATGGATGGCGGGGTCCCGTTCGCGTATTACCTTGATCTCATCCTTTATATTCCTGATAAAACCCATATGCTATACAGTGCCTCCCGCAGCTCCCGGACAGCCGGGACATCCTTCGCAGTTACCTCCTACAGGATAGCTTGCAAGCTCCCTTAACGGACTTATGATACAGACAGCCTGCGCCGATATGCCTTCACCGCTGCCCGTAAATCCAAGACCTTCCTCAGTTGTCGCCTTTACGTTTACCTGCGATACCTCAATACCGAGCGCGCCTGCTATATTACTCCTCATGTCATCAATGTAAGGACGCATCTTCGGCTGCTGAGCAATTATCGTGGCATCTATGTTCTCAACTATATACTGTCCGTCATCAAGCATGCGGCCGACACGTTTAAGCAGTTCAACACTGCTTATACCCCTGTATGCCTCATCAGTATCGGGAAAATGCTTTCCTATATCACCCAGAGCCGCTGCTCCAAGCAACGCATCCATTATAGCGTGCAATAGGACATCCGCATCCGAATGTCCTAAAAGTCCTTTATCATATGGTATCTTAACACCGCCTATTATAAGGTCCCTGCCTTCCGTAAGACGGTGCACATCATAACCCGTACCGACTCGCATAAACGACCTGCTCCCGTTACTTATTGAATTCCTCGTTAATGTATAATGTCATTTCCTCAACCTTGCCCGCTTTATCGATAAGGAACAGCATGTTATATTTACCCTTTGTGTACATTATCTGTTCCCTGCCGGCGGCCAGCCTTGTTATAACACCATCGCCGTACATTTCCTTAAGCTGTTCAACCGTTGTTCCGATCCCTGCTCCTTCGGCGGTCTTGAAATTGCCTGAAGAAACATCTATCTGTGATACTACATATTCGCCGACAGCCGAGGGATCAAGGTTACTGTAATAAACCTCATAACCTTCAAATTCCTGTACATAAGTCTTAGCTTCATCCTTTGCATCCGATACAAGCTTCGCTACTTCTTCAAGTCCCTTTCCGCCGGTCATAGCATCGGCAGCTATTTCGGCCCCAAGAGAAACATCACCGGTAAATCCAGGAATATTCATTACCCTTTGTATATCCGAATCCTGCATCATGTCGTACAGATCATACAGGAATGAACCGTCCCACTGTACTTCTTCCATATCATCGCTCCAGTAATTCATCTGAATCTTTACGGAACCGTCATCATCTTTTGTAAGGACAGTCAGCGCAAACGGAGTATCCTGGTTTTCCGCACGCATCATGATCACAAATATATTATTGTAATAAAAACCACCGTCACAATTAAGCTTAACAGTATCTTTTACATCATCAAGGAACAGATACCTGCCGTTTGAACCCTTCTTAAACTTAAGAGGCGTGTTAAGCTCCCTGTTTTCAATGCCAAGATTACCGAGCAGGGTTGCATTTACTCCTTCCTCGGGTACCTTGCCTGCATAATCATCCTCAGTATCTTCATCGGTTACTTCCTCTATGGCATCCGAATACCTTGAAAATATCTGCGAAGCATCGCATGCCTCGGGGCACTCATATGTGCTTAACAAAAATCCGTTATTACGGCCGTCATTAAAATACTCATTGAAGAATTCGATATCGCTTGCGCTTAGGATATCATATACCGCATTTTCTCCGATATATGCGTTGATCTCCTTCTGTCCCGCATCAATCAGACCTTCAACTTCTTCCTCGGTAACAGGTGTGGAAATCCACGGATTATTTGCCCATGCTTCAGTTTTGTACCATTCCATTACGGCATTTGCCTCATCAATGCCTTCCTGTACCGATGACTGTATCTCACCGACATATTCACTTATTTCCTCAACGGAAGCGGTAACCTCTTCGACCTGACGCGACACCTCACTTATCGCTGAAGGGTCGAATTCCGTACCCTCGCAGGCAGTTAACCCCATGCATACAATCCCCGCCACCATCAATACCATAAGTTTTTTCATGCCGGAACCTCCCGATCAAAGTTTGTTATTATATTATATACTGTATTAGAGATAAATTAAAGTTATAAATAAAATATTTTCCTTGACAATAACGGCGACTGATTAGTATAATAGCAAAGCGGGTCAGCCCGAGTTTGTGGCGAGGTGGCTCAACTGGCTAGAGCGTCCGGTTCATACCCGGGAGGTTAAGAGTTCAAGTCTCTTCCTCGCTACTATTTAAAAACCCCATGCCTTATGGCATGGGGTTAATTATTTTGTGCTTATTTTGCAAAATCAGTTACGCGACTCTCTCGGATCACGTTAACCTTGATCTGACCCGGATATTCCATTTCTTCTTCGATCTTCTTGGAAATATCTCGTGCTAGCAATACCATATCCGCGTCATTAACCTGCTCAGGAACTACCATTATACGAACCTCGCGGCCTGCCTGAATAGCAAAAGATTTATCGACTCCTTTAAAGGAATTAGTAATATCTTCAAGCTGTTTTAATCTGTTAGTATATGTCTCCAATGTTTCTCTTCTCGCGCCCGGACGAGCTGCCGAAATAGTATCGGCTGCCTGTACGAGTACCGCAAAAAGAGACTGCGGTTCAACATCGCCATGATGTGCTTCAACCGCATTTATGATCGTTGCGGATTCCTTGTACTTACGACACAGATCAACACCCAGCTGGATGTGTGATCCTTCCATCTCATGATCCACTGCCTTACCGATATCATGAAGCAGACCTGCCCGCTTGGCAATACGGACATCCACTCCTATCTCGGAAGCAAGAAGTCCGCACAAAAGCGAAACTTCGATGGAATGCTTAAGCACATTCTGACCGTAACTGGTCCTGAATTTGAGCCTGCCCAGAAGCTTTATCAGTTCGGGATGTATTCCGTGAACGCCTACTTCAAGCGTAGCGGATTCGCCTTCCTCCCGGATCATGGTTTCAACTTCTTTCTGGGCCTTCTCTACCATTTCTTCGATCCTTGCCGGATGGATACGTCCGTCGACGATCAGCTTCTCAAGGGCGATACGCGCCACTTCACGTCTTATAGGATCAAAGCCTGACAAAACTACGGCTTCGGGTGTATCGTCTATGATAAGATCGACTCCCGTCATCGTCTCAAGGGTCCTTATATTCCTACCCTCTCGTCCGATGATCCTTCCCTTCATTTCATCATTAGGCAGCGGAACAACAGAGATAGTCGTCTCTGCTACATGGTCTGCCGCACATCTCTGTATGGCATTTACCACAAATTCCTTAGCCTTCTTGTCTGCCTCCTCCCTGGCTTTATTCTCCAGTTCCTTAATAAGGATGGCAGTTTCGTGTTTTACATCATCTTCAACAGTTTTTAACAGATACTCTTTTGCTTGTTCAGAGGTCAATCCGGAGATCCTCTCCAGTTCCTGTACACGCTGTTCATTAAGCTTGGACACTTGTTCCTTCTGCTTTGCAAGTGCTTCTTCCTTCTGGGCATAGCTGGCTTCGCGCTTCTCGATGGCATCAGTCTTTTTATCAAGGTTCTCTTCCTTCTGCTGCATCCTGCGCTCCATGCGCTGTAATTCTGCCCGTCTCTCCTTGGTCTCCTTCTCAATGTCATTTCTGGCACGAATGGATTCCTCCTTGACTTCGAGCAGCCCTTCACGCTTTTTAGCCTCGGCCGTCTTTAAGGCTTCGTCGATTATCTCGCGAGCCTTCTGTTCGGCATTGCCTATCTTCTCTTCATCCGTCCTGCGTTTCTTCTCAAATCCCATCCTGTAGGAAAGAAAGCAACCGATTCCCAGAAGAATCACCGCAACTGCAATAATGATTACATATTGCACAGGGCACCTCCTTATATAGTTTTCATTGTACGATTATTATATAGAATATAGATTACATATTCTAACTCAAAAAACTACAACATATAAATCTTATACTCTTTAAGATGTTATGTCAAGCAATACTTCTTCCAATATCCGTTCAACCCTGTCTATTGAAAAGCCTTTTCCGTACATATAGGCAAACAGCTTGCTTTTACTCCTGCTGTCAAGCTCTTCGGGATGGGGGCAGCGCTTAAGGATAAGCTTTCTTATAAGTTCACCCTCACTGTCTGAGTCATAGCCGCCGCCTTCAAGCTCAAACGCCTCCCTTATGATATCCGAAGAAACGCCCCTTTCCCTAAGCTTACGTTCGACTTCCCTTTTGCTCCTTACTCCTATGCTGGTCCTTACCAGATTACCGGCATAACGCAAATCATCCAGATATCCGTATGACTTTACGTATTCGATGGCTTCATTTACAACTTCATCGGGATAACCGCCGTCCTTAAGCTTAAGCTTGAGCCTTGCTTCAGTATAATCACGCTGCTCAAGCAGCTTCATCGCCCTGAGCTTTGCACGCCTGATACTTTCATCAGGGGATTCAAAATCGTTCATCATTACTCGTCTTTATCCGCACTATCCTTATCGGCTTCTCCCGAACCGTTTAACCCGTAATGCTCACGTACCTTATTTTCGATCTCCTTAAGAAGTTCCGGATTCTGCTCAAAGTAAAGTTTCGTATTTTCGCGTCCCTGGCCTATCTTCTGGCCGTTGTAGGAATACCATGCACCGGACTTGACGATCACATCGATATTTGCTGCAAGATCGATGATATCTCCTATCATTGAAATTCCCTTACCGAACATGATATCAAACTCAGCCTCCTTAAAGGGAGGAGCTATCTTGTTCTTTACAACCTTGACACGTGTACGGTTTCCGATAACCTCACCACCCTGCTTAAGAGCCTCAATGCGCCTTACATCCAGACGTACGGACGAATAGAACTTAAGTGCGCGTCCGCCTGTGGTGGTCTCGGGATTACCGAACATGATGCCGACCTTCTCACGGAGCTGGTTAATGAAAACTACCGTACAGTTGGACTTCGATATAACGGCAGTCAACTTACGGAGAGCCTGGGACATAAGACGAGCCTGCAGACCCACATGAGAATCGCCCATATCACCGTCGATCTCAGCCTTGGGTACAAGTGCGGCAACCGAATCGACAACTATTATGTCAACCGCTCCGGACCTTACCATCGTCTCTGTTATCTCAAGGGCCTGCTCACCGTTGTCCGGCTGTGATATATAAAGATTATCGATATCCACACCGATATTCTTCGCATATACGGGATCAAGTGCATGTTCGGCATCGATAAAGCCTGCTATACCGCCTCGCTTTTGTACCTCGGCTATCATATGAAGAGTAACCGTGGTCTTACCTGATGATTCGGGACCGTAGATCTCGATTATCCTTCCCTTCGGAATACCCCCAAGTCCCAACGCGATATCAAGGCTCAGCGAACCGGTAGGTATTGTTTCCACATTCATATGGTTTGAGGTGTCCCCAAGCTTCATAACGGATCCCTTACCGTATTCCTTCTCTATCTTTGACAATGCAACTTCCAATGCTTTAAGTTTTTCTTCTCTTTCCATTATGTTCTCCTTTACACTCCCGCAGACTCCCCTCCGGGGTACACGACACTGACCCGTATCGAACAAATATTTTGAACATCTGTTCGTTACAAGTGATAATATAAAACACCCGTTCGGTTTTGTCAAGCGGTTTTTGAAAATATTTATAAAATACCGGCCTTTTCATTTCTGCCGATCTTAACGTCGATTTAATGGGATTGGATCACGAGAAATTCTTCTCGCTGTAATACTCCAGAACGCACATTCTGAGAAGTGCCAGTGCCGCAGACGTTGCCTGACAGCGTATAAGGGCCCTGTCACCCTTGAAATTATATTTGACGACCTTGGTCTTGCCGCACACGCTGCATCCTATATAAACAAGACCCACGGGCTTATCCTCGCTCCCGCCGTCGGGACCCGCGATACCCGTTGTCGAAAGTGTCACGTTTGCCTTTGCTGCCGATGCGCAGCCTTTTACCATTTCCTTAGCCGTCTGTTCACTGACTGCTCCGTACTTTAAAAGAGTGCTCTTCTTTACCCCGAGCCTTGATCGCTTCGCCTTATTTGAATATGTAACAAATCCTTCCTTAAATACATCGGAAGCACCGGGAACGTCGATTATCCTTGATGCGACCATACCACCGGTACATGATTCGCAGGTTGAAAGAAAGAGCGCATTCGTTCTAAGCAGCTCAACGACTGCCTGCTCCAGAGTCGTATCCTTGTCGGTTGCGTATATGTTCAGTCCGAAACGGTTCTTTAACTCCTTTACCATAGGTTTTCCGGTCTTCTTTGCCGAATTTTCATCGTCGGGAGATGCCTCGAGAGTAATGTGCACTTCCCCGGGGATCGTCTCTATGCTCAGCCTGGGATTGACAGAGCCGGCAATATCTTTTATCCGGTCACGTACCTCTGCCTCGCTGAGTCCGCATATCTTGAAATATTTAATAAAATGCCCGTCATCCGAAGGCACGGATTGATCTGTCAAATCCCCGGCATTTTCACTTATCCCGGCAGTCCCGGCTTCCGCAGCCTTTAATGATTCTTCCTTTTTATCCTTGTTCTTTGACATCTGTAACACCTTCCGTTTCTTTCGCAGCGGCAGCTCCTGCCGGCATACTGCTCATGACTTTCCTGTTCTTATATATGTAGTCGATAAGCGATAATACCGTAAGTACCAGCGCGATGGCTATGACCGTACCGGTGATTATCGCATAAATGTCATTTTTAATATCCGCTATGAGCATGATGATCATTGCCATCTGGAACACTGTCTTAAACTTTCCGAGATAACTTGCGGCTATCACCACACCGTTATCGGATGCGATCAGCCTAAAACCGCTTATAATGAATTCGCGGCTGATGATAATGATGACCATCCATGCGGCCAGCTTTCCGTTTGCAACAAGACAGATGAGTGCCGAGCAGACCAGGAGCTTATCCGCAAGAGGATCCATGAATTTACCGAAATTTGTAACAAGATTATACTTCCTTGCAATCTTTCCGTCCAGCATATCGGTAAGGCTTGCAGCCACAAATATCGCAAGAGCGATCCACTTCCCGTACCCCTCGGGAACGTCCTTTAGCATGAAAAATACAAAGAAAGGGATCATAAGTACCCTTAATACCGTCAGCTTGTTAGGCAGGTTCATCATCCAACTCTCCAATCAGATCATAATTATCGGCTCCCGTTATATATACACTTACTATATCGCCGCTTAATAGTTCCCTGTCCGACTTTACAAATACCATTCCGTCGACATCCGGGGCGTCCATATATGTGCGCCCTGTATATACGTCCTCCTCGACAAGGCGCCCCTCTATAAGTACATCCATCCTGCGCCCCGTCATTGACTTTGCCTTCTCATAGGCCAGCTGCTGCTGAAGTTCCATTATCTCGCCGCGCCTTGATGCCTTAATATCATCATCTATCTGGCCTTCCATACCGGCCGCCGGAGTTCCTTCCTCGGGCGAATACTCAAAAACCCCAAGCCTTTCAAACCCGATCTCCCTGACAAAATCCTTAAGTATCTCATGATCCTTAAGGCTCTCTCCCGGAAATCCGGAAATAAGTGTTGTACGTATCGCTATATCCGGTATTTCCCGCCTCAGCTTTTCTATTACCGCCCTTATTGCCCTGCTGTCCGTCTTTCGGCCCATTCGCTTAAGCACGTCATCTGATGCATGCTGGATGGGCATATCCAGATAATGACATACCTTGGGCTCATCCTTTATTACCTGTATGAGTTCATCCGTAATTTCCTCGGGATAACAATAAAGAAGCCTTATCCATTCAAGACCTTCGATAGCACAGAGTTCCCTTAACAGATCCGGAAGACGTTTCTCGCCGTACAGATCGCTGCCGTAAAGCGTGATTTCCTGTGCAACAAGTATAAGCTCTTTTACGCCGTTTGACACGAGCATACGGGCTTCTTTGACAAGTTCACCGGTCGGAACGGAACGATAATGTCCCCTGAGCCCGGGAATGATACAGTAAGTGCAGTGTTTATCGCAGCCCTCTGCGATCTTCAGATATGAATAATAACCGCCGGTCGTAATGATCCGGTCGGTCTTTGGTTCTATCACTCGGTCGATATCCTTAATATCCCTTACATATTCGCCGCCAAGTACCTTTTCAAGGACTTCTGCAATAGAATCATAGGCAGTGGTTCCTATAACGGCATCGACCTCAGGGATCTCACTTCGTATCTCATCCGCATATCTCTGTGCCAGACATCCGGTAACGATAAGTGCCTTGCACCTTTCCCCGGGATCGATCCTGTAAGCCCCGAGTTCCAAAATTGTATTGATGCTCTCCTCCTTGGCGTCGCCGATAAAGCAACACGAATTCACGACGATGACATCCGCATCTTCGGCCTCGTCCGTGAACTCATATCCTTTATCCTTAAGGATCCCAAGCATGCGCTCGGAATCCACAAGATTCTTATCGCAGCCAAGCGAAACAAACAATACGTTCATAAAGCCTATTCTCCGACGATCTTAACTACGCCGGAATTAAGTTCCTCGATCGCAACAGACAGCGGCTTTTTATCAGCCGCACCCTCTACCGGTGTCGGAGCATCGTTGATAAGCTGCCTTGCGCGCTTGCTCGTAGCCATTACTATCGAGTAGCGGCTGTTTACTACCGGCTGCTCACCCTCCTCTACCTCGCTGTTTACCACCTTCATCAGATCACTGTATGACGGATGTAACATTTTGATTCCTCCTAATCCTTATCCTTTAAAAATTCTTTAAATCCAACCTTTACTTCATCTATCAATCCACGATTTCTTATTGTGGCCATTCTGGCACACATTATCGTGTTATGAACATCGGCAACGCATTTATCAAGTTCGTCATTTATTATAAGAAAATCATATTCATCAATAACTTCGGCTTCCTTGGCGCCCTGCCGCATGCGCTTTAAGATCACTTCTTCTGTTTCCGTGCCTCTCTTCTTAAGCCTGTTATAAACTTCCTGTACGGAAGGCGGCATCACGAACATAAGAAGCGCATCCGGACGTTTGCGTTTTATCTGGAGCGCACCCTGCTGCTCTATCTCAAGTATGACATCCTTTCCTTCCGAAAGCTTCTCGTCCACATACTGACACGGAGTACCGTAATAATTCCCGACATACTCGGCATATTCAAGAAGCCCTCCGGAATCTATCATCTTTTCAAATTCTTCATGGGAAACAAAAAAATAATCCCGTCCGTGCTCTTCACCCGGGCGCGGAGCCCTTGTCGTCGCCGATACCGACAAAGCATAATTATCGTATCGTTTAAGGAGTTCCTTAACTATTGTTCCCTTACCCGAACCGGCAAAGCCTGAAATAATAAACAGTATTCCTTTATTCATACATCACCTGTGATCCGTATTTTACTATTCAATATTTTGTATCTGCTCACGGACTTTCTCAATGTCGGTTTTAAGATCTATCGCAACATTTGAAGTTGACAGATCGGTCGACTTACTGAGAATCGTATTTGCCTCACGGTTCATTTCCTGTGCTATAAAGTCAAGCTTTCGGCCAACGCTCCCGCCGGCATTAAGTGTATCGACAGTACCCTTTATATGACTCCTGAGCCTTACGAGTTCCTCGTCCACACATGACCTGTCTGCATACAGTGTTACCTCGGTAAGTATCCTGCTCTCGTCAATCGATGCGTCGCCAAGCATATCCTTTACCTTTTCCGTTATCTTATTTCGATACTCTTCAATGATCGCCGGCGCACGCTTTTCAATATCCTCAACATATACAAGCATGCCGTTCAGTTTTTTAATAAGATCGGCCTTTAAGTTTTCACCTTCATCCAGCCTGGACTTTACAAATGCCTCGGCTGCGCTTCGGATGGTCTTCTCCATATCATTCCAGAGTTCTTCCTCATCGATATCCATCTCCTCAAGCGCAAACACCTCAGGGTATCTTGATAATACGGAAATCCGAACATCATTTTCGAGTCCAAAGTCATTTCCCATCTCATTCAGATATTTAAGATAAGTCCTTGCTATATCCTTATTATATTTTAGGCTGTAATTATCTTCGGCGTAATCCTCATATGTGATATACAGGTCTACCTTACCCCTCTGCATATATTCCTTAAGAAGGTTCCTGATAGAAGACTCGAAGAAGCCAAGCTTCTTTGGCATCTTGATATTGACATCCAGATATCTGTGATTGACCGACTTGATCTCTACGGTTATCTTACGTTTCTCATCGCAATGCTCCGCGCGTCCGAAGCCTGTCATGCTTTTGATCACTGCAGTTCTCCTTTAAAACGGAATTCACGCACCATAAAACATTATATTCTAAGGAATTATTAAAATCAAGTATTTAACCTCATTAAGTGCTTTACGCAAAAAACAGGGAAGCCTGAGCTTCCCTGTAAAATTCATCTTATTTTGGAGAAATCGGAAAGTGTTTGCTTATGCAGCGAGTCCGTTCGCTACATGTATCGAGTGGAGGTAAGCAAGCCCCCTTGCTGCTCCGCTTAGTGCCTGAGCCTTAATGTACTGCTGTCCTGCCACTGTTGCAACGTTGATACCGTTTAAGTAAGCCATTCCTGCTGCTCCACCGGCTGCTGCCTGAGCATTCCTTGCGTTCCATGCTGCTACGGTTGCAGCATTGATACCGTTAAGGTATGCAAGTCCTGCCTGACCGCTTGCGATCGCCTGTGCATCCCTTGCCGTCCATGCTGCTACGGTCGAAGCATTGATGCTGTTGAGGTATGCAAGACCTGCTGCACCGCCGGCTGCTGCCTGAGCATCCCTTGCCGTCCATGCTGCTACGGTCGAAGCATTGATGCTGTTAAGATATGCAAGACCTGCTGCACCACCGGCTGCTGCCTGAGCATCCCTTGCGGTCCATGCCTTAACAGTTGACTCGTTGATGCTGTTAAGCCATGCAAACTCCTTCTCAAGGCTTGCAACTGTAGGCGGAATAAGTGCAGGATTTACAGACTGGAGATAAGCGATCTCTCTCTCAGCCGACTTAACGATCTCTGCATCCCTTGCTGCTGCTGCCTTAGCTGTTGCCGCATTAATCGACTGAAGGTAAGCTGCACCCTTTGTAAGTCCGTCAAGTGCCTGTGCATCCCTTGCCGCTGCTGCCTTAGCTGTTGCTTCATTTATTGACTGGAGGTATGCCTGGCCCTTTACAAGTCCGTCAAGTGCCTTTGCATCCCTTGCTGCTGCTGCCTTAGCTGTTGCTTCATCTATTGACTGGAGATATGCCTGACCCTTTACAAGTCCGTCAAGCGCCTGTGCATCCCTTGCTGCCGCTGCTGCCGCCGTACTTGCATAAATGGAATCAAGATAAGCCTGACCCCTTGCAATATCTGCTGCCGCTGCTGCATCCTGAGCTGCTGCTGCCGCTTCCGTATTTGCCTTGATCTGCTGAAGATAAGCAAGGCCCTTTGCGTAATCGGCCATTCCGTCCGAAATCGCATCCGCCTTAACGGGAACTACAAAAAACATTCCTGCGAGCGCTATAGCTCCAATACCTGTCATAACCTTACCTAACTTCCTCATAATCTCCATTTTCTTCATGTCCGTTTCTCCTTCCAAAATAAGAAATAATCTGAATTTGTTTGCATAATGTTGCGTTAAAACGCACATTACTTCGTACATTATAACGCTTTTCAAGTTTTATGTAAAGTGAATTTTTTGAATTTTTCACGTTTTCATAAATTATTTGAAAATTTGACACCCGTCATGTATCGATTTATCATGTAAAAAACTGCATTTGAAGAGGATTTAAAAATGGCACTTGACGGTTTTACCATAGCCGCTATCAGGCATGAACTCAATGAAAAAATATTAAATTCAAGGATAAATAAGATATCTCAGCCGGAGCCCGATGAGCTTCTTTTCACTCTTAAAACCTCCTCCGGCCAGCTCCGCCTGCTTATCAGTGCCGGTGCATCACTTCCGTTTATTTACCTCACCGACTCAAACAAACAGGCACCCGCGTCAGCCCCCGGCTTTTGCATGCTTTTAAGGAAGCATATACAGAACGGAAGGATAACCTCGATCCGCCAGCCTTCCCTTGAACGCATCCTTATGTTTGACATAGATCATCTTGACGAAATGGGCGATATGTGCCGTAAAACTCTGGTTGTCGAGCTTATGGGAAAACACAGCAATATCATCTTTCTTAATGATAAAGGGATGATCATAGACAGTATCAAACATATCCCGGCAGCAGTAAGCTCGGTCCGCGAGGTACTTCCGGGGCGTGAATACTTCATCCCGAACACATTGGGTAAGGAAGATCCGTTGACGATATCCAAAGACAGATTCACCGATCTTTTAAAATCGAAACCCATGCCGGCCTCTGAAGCGATTTTAAAAACGCTCACCGGCTTCTCTCCTCTCATGGCTGAGGAACTGCTTTTTCGCTGTGATCTTGATTCTTCCATGCCTGTATCCGCATATTCGGATGCTGATATCAAGCTCCTTTTCGACACTTTTGAAGGCATAATGAAAAACGTGACAAACGGCGATTTTAAGCCAAATATGGCACTTGAAAAAGGCACTCCCGTCGAGTTTTGCGCACTGCCTCTTACACGTTTTGAAAATTCTGTTTTGGAAGAAAATACATCAATGTCCTTCATACTGGAAAGCTATTATGCCAGACGCAATACGCATACGCGTATAAAACAGAAGTCATCCGACCTGCGCCGGATCGTTTCTACTCTTATCGAACGCTGTTCAAAAAAATATGACCTTCAGCTTAAGCAGCTTAAGGACACACAGAAAAAAGACAGGTACAGGATTTACGGCGAGCTTATCAATACCTACGGTTACGGACTTGAACCGGGTACCAAATCCTTTGAGGCCGACAACTATTATACCGGTGAAAAGATAACGATCCCTCTCGATCCTACCCTTACCGCCGCCGAAAATTCCAAAAAGTATTTTGACCGGTATGGTAAATTAAAGCGCACCGAGGAAGCTCTCACTACACAGACCGCCGAAACCAAAGCCGAAATGGAACATCTTGCTTCAATATCCGCGTCTCTTGACACGGCACTTAACGAAAGCGATCTGTCGGACATCAGGCGCGAACTTGCCGAATCGGGTTATATCCGTAAAAAAGGACCCGGCAAGACCAGGGAACAGAAAAGCCGTCCCATACATTACTTAAGCTCAGACGGTTTTCATATATACGTAGGCAAGAATAATTACCAGAACGATTACATTACATTCAAACTGGCAAACGGATCCGACTGGTGGTTCCATGCCAAACAGATCCCAGGATCACATGTGCTTGTTAAAACCGAGGGCCGTAATATCACGGATAAAACCTTTGAGGAAGCGGGAGCGCTTGCGGCATACTATTCGAAAGGCCGGGATCAGGATAAGGTAGAGATCGACTACGTAATGAAAAAGGAAGTCAAAAAGCCGGCGGGAGCCAAGCCGGGATTTGTTGTATATTACACCAACTACTCCCTTGTGGCAGTCCCCACATTAAAAGGCCTCACTCTTATCGAAGAGGCCTGAAAGCATTTCACAACATATAAAATAATTAATAGGAAGAAACACGTTTAAATCCGGTCCATGAGGTTTACCATCTCAATTGCCGACAGCGCGCAGTCATAACCCTTGTTTCCGCCCTTGCTTCCCGCGCGTGCGACTGCCTGCTCGATATTCTCTGTAGTTATCACACCAAACAATACGGGAATACCCGCCTTGAGCCCAACCTGAGCAACACCCTTCGAAACCTCGTTGCACACATAATCATAATGAGTTGTATCGCCACGTATTACAGCGCCCACACAGATGATGGCATCGTATTTTCCCGAAGAAGCCATTTTATCGGCAATGACAGGTATTTCAAAAGCTCCCGGTACCCATGCGGCCGTAATGTTCTTCTCATCCACACCATGACGTACCAGGCCGTCGACAGCACCCCCAAGGAGCTTGTTTACTATTATCTCATTAAAACGGGATGCGACTATGCCTACCTTCATTCCTTCCCTGGCTATCACTTTTCCTTCAAGTACATTGATATCGCTCATATTATTCCTCCTATAACTTTATCTCATTAAAGATATGACCCATTTTTTCCTTTTTGGTCTTCATATAAAATTTATCATACTCCTGCGGAGCTATCTCTATAGGAACCCTTTCCTTTATCTCAAGTCCGAATCCTTCAAGGCTGTATACCTTTTCGGGGTTATTTGTAAGCAGCCGAAGTGACTTTATCCCAAGGTCCGCAAGAATCTGGGCTCCGACCCAGTACTCACGGAGATCCGGCGCGAACCCGAGTTTTATGTTCGCTTCCACGGTATCATAGCCCTGTTCCTGAAGTTCATAGGCCTTCAGCTTGTTGATAAGACCGATACCACGGCCTTCCTGTCTCATATAAAGGAGAACTCCCCTGCCCTCAGCCTCGATCTGGCGCATGGCCTGTTCAAGCTGTTTGCCGCAGTCACAACGCTTGGAACCGAAAACATCACCTGTCATACACTCCGAATGTACCCTGCAGAGCACATCCTCACCGTTTCCGATATCGCCTTTGATAAGCGCCACATGGTGTTCTCCGGTTATATCATTGATGTATCCCGCTATCCTGAATTCGCCGTATTCGGTCGGCAGATCAGCTTCCGCCTCCCTGACAACATGCCTGGCATGAACATGCAGATAGTTTTGAAGTTCCCTTATCGTAATGAACTTAAGGTCGTGTTCACGGGCCAGCTTCCAGAGTTCCTTCGTACGCATCATTGTACCGTCTTCAGCCATAACCTCACAGCAAACGCCTACTTCCTTAAGGCCCGCAAGCTTCATAAGATCAACTGTGGCTTCCGTATGTCCGTTCCTTACAAGTACTCCCCCATGCCTGGCGGTAAGCGGGAATACGTGACCGGGGTGCCGGAAATCATTAGGCCCTGCAGAATCATCACAGCATTTCCTTATGGTAAATGACCTCTCGACAGCCGATATTCCGGTCGTTGTACTGATATGATCTATCGATATCGTAAAAGCCGTACAATGATTGTCCGTGTTCTCGGACACCATCTGTGGAAAACCGAGCCGCTTTGCAACCTCAGCACTCATCGGCGTACAGATAAGTCCCTTGCCGTAGGTCGCCATGAAGTTTATGTTCTCCTGCGTAGCAAACTCACCCGCGCAGATAAGGTCACCTTCATTCTCCCTGTCGGGATCGTCCGTGACAAGGATCATTCGCCCTGCACGAAGCTCAGTGATCGCTTCCTCTATTGAATTGTATTCAAATCTTCCAGAATCATTTTCCATTACAACGTGTATATTATCACATCTACAAAAGACCCTCAAGCATTTCCATCGTCAATCCTCCCGATGCTGTGCCCTTATCTTCTGTTTTTATATATGCTCCTCCCAGCAGTTTTTCAACATACTTCCCTATTATATCCGTTTCAAGATTCACGGGATCGCCGGGACGTTTCAGCGTCAGCGTGGTCTCCTGTGCCGTATGCGGGATCACCGATACCTTGAAAGATGTTTCATCAACTGCTGCCACGGTCAGGCTTATGCCGTCAATGGCTATGGAGCCTTTCTCCACAATAAGCCGAAGGATGTCTGAAGGCGCTGCCACGGTCACCCATATGGCATTTGCCTCCTTTTTATACTCCCTTATGTTACCGGTACCGTCTATATGTCCGGAAACTATATGTCCTCCGAAACGTCCACCCACAGCCAGGGCACGTTCAAGGTTAACCTTATCTCCTCTTTTAAGGATCGATAATGAAGTACGCCTTACGGTCTCCGGCATTACATCGGCCGTAAATCCGTCCGTTGAAAGTGTTGTAACTGTTAGGCATATCCCGTTTACCGCGATACTGTCGCCAACCTTGGTTCCTTCAAGCACTTTGGATGCGGCGATACTCACAGCTCCGCTTACGCCCGCGGGCGGCATATCTTTAATTGTACCCAGTTCCTCAATTATACCGGTAAACAATTTCCTGTCCTCCGAAGTTATTTACAACTGTTTTGGTTTACATAACTAAGCAAAATATCATTTCCGTAATATGCTGTTTCTTTAAGTTCATACAATGCGGCTTCGTTTATCGAAGCCACGCCTGACCCTTCAACCGGAGTTTTTGCATCCCTTCCACCAAATATCTTGGGTGCAATGAACACCTCAACCCTGTCGGCCAGCCCCTCCCGTATCAGGCTGTCATTCAGTGTTCCGCCGCCCTCAATAAGAACGCTGTCTATACCGTCCGCGCCAAGCCTTGATATAAGTCCCTTAATATCTACCCTGCCATCCCCTCCGGGAAGATAAATCAGCTCACAGCTCCTGTCACTTAAGGCTTTTTCCCTTTCTTCATCCCTTATCGCATGAGCCAGGATCGTGCGGTATTTATCCGCAGTATTTACTATATTTGAATCAATGGGTATGTTAAGTCCCGAATCGCATATCACGCGGACAGGGCTTTTAAGACCGTCGATCCGAACATTAAGCATCGGATCATCAGCAAGCACCGTCCCTATCCCCGCCATTATTGCCATATATTTGTGCCGAAGCCGCTGGACCTGCGTGCGTGATTCTTCCCCCGTTATCCACTTGGATTCTCCGGTGGTGGTTGCTATTTTACCGTCCATCGTCATCGCATACTTAAGCACCACATAGGGCTGACCTGTCTTAATATACTTAAAAAACACGGGATTAAGCTCATCACACTCATCCTTAAGGAAATCCGTGACCACCTCGATACCCGCATCCCGAAGCTGTTTAACTCCCTTCCCCGACACCAGCGGATTAGGGTCGGCGGAGCCTATTATGACCCGGCCGATCTTATTTTCTATTATCGCTTCTGTGCAAGGTGGTGTCTTTCCGTGATGACAGCAAGGCTCAAGAGTCACGTAAATATCAGATCCTTCGGCTGATCCGGTCAGTGACGCCAGAGCATTTCTCTCCGCATGAAGCCCGCCGAAACGCTCATGATATCCTTCACCGATGATGCGCCCGTCTTTTACGACCACCGCACCGACCATCGGATTTGGGTTTACATAACCTTCCCCGTTCGCTGCGAGCCCGATCGCCCTCCTCATAAATCTTTCTTCAGGCTGCCCTCTCATCTTCCGACATCCTCCGCTATCTCTTTCCCTTGTCATAAATTTCGCCGAGTGCCCTGGGCGCCCTGTTATTTTTTCCGAAGAAAATGAGCAGGAACAGAGTCAGGACATAAGGCAGTATACGTACCACGTCATTGTAAGTTGACGGCATTCCCAGTTTCTGTATGATCGCCTGTCCGGCACTCCTTGCAAATCCGAAAAGAAGGCAGGCCCCAAGTGTGGGAAGTATCGACCAGTTACCGAAAATAAGAGCCGCTATGGCAAGGTATCCGAAACCAAGATAGATATCGGGTGAAAAATTGGCCGAAATTGAATAAGCATAACTCATGCCCCCTACGGCCGACAATCCGCCTGACAGTACCACCGCTATGGTACGCACGCGATCTACGTCTATACCGGCTGCATCCGCAGCATGGGGATTGTCCCCGCAGGCGCGAAGATGCATGCCGTACGGAGTCCTGTACATAACATACCAGGTTACCACCGCTATGATCACGATCATCACTTCAAAAGGATATACATTTGTAAACACTGCTCCAAGGACCGGTATCTTTGACAATCCCGGGACAGTAAACCTCATACTTGTCTCAAGCACAAACTTGTTTGACTTCTGCGAAAAAACACTCTCGTTTATGCGCTTTGTTAAAAAGCTTGTAAGCGCCATTGCAAGAATATTCACGACAACACCGCTTATTACCTGATTTGCCTTGAACTTAATACACAGCCACACATGGACCATGGCATAAAGCATTCCTCCGAGGATTGCGGCAAGAAACGATACATAGTAGGGAACGTTCGAATTAATGCCGGAAACCTGCATTATGAGAACTGCGGCCAATCCTCCGAAAAAGGCGCCAAAACCCTGCAGGCCCTCTATCGCCAGATTTGTGATCCCGCTCTTTTCGCTGAATATACCGCCTATAGCCATTATAAACATGGGAAGCGCAAATGCCAGACCGTCTATTATCATCGTATTTATCATGATCCTAAACCCCCTTTGCCTGAGCTTTCTCGGCGGCCGCCCTTGTAACATACATCCTGATGAACTCACTGCAAGCCGCGAAAATAAGGATCACCGCAGTTATCAGATCCGCTATCTCGATCTCAATACCCTGCTGGCTGCTTAAATATATAGAACCCTTTGATATTACAGTGATAAGAAATGAGGCGAGCATACATCCCAAAGGATCGCTGTTTCCCAAAAGTGCTACAGCTATCGCATTAAATCCCATGCTCGGGACTACGCCAGGTTGTATTGAGCCAAAATATCCGCAGAAATAAGTAACTCCCGCCATGCCGGAAAGCGCACCGGAGATCAGCATGGTCTTTATTATATTGCTTCTGATGCTTATACCCGCATACTCGGCAGCCCTCCGGCTTAGCCCGACTGCCTTTATCTCAAATCCCGTCGTTGTCCTGTCCATTACAAACTTTATAAATACCGCCGAAAGAACCGCGAGAGGAAATGCAAGAGGAATATTAAACTTAAGGCCGAATGCGTTGACATCCACAAGCGTAAGCCTTGATGCATCGCTTATCGGCTCGCTCTGTCTCGAAACGGGGTTTACATAAAATGTATTAATGAAAAATGTGAAAATATACATCAACGTATAATTCAGCATTATCGATGACACAACTTCGTTAATATTGAACCTGTACTTAAGCCAGCCGATAAGTCCTCCGACCAGGCTGCCGGCTGCTAAGCCTATGATTATCACAAGCGGCTTGGCTATGGGTGCCGAAAGCCCCGACATGCCCACAAATACACTTGCCAGAAAGCCCGATGCCAGCATCATACCTGATACACCGATATTGAACAGTCCGCCCTTTAATGCTACCGCCACGGCCAAAGATGCAAAGATCATTGGTGTAAGGGCATCAAGAAAACTCATGAAATCCGTAAACAGGCTCTGCCTTCCCGCATATGATCTCTTTGGCAGAAGACCGGCGCCCTGCAGCAGATTACCGTATGCCGAAAACGGATTTTTACCGATAAAGATGAATATTACGGAACCCACAATAAGGCTTATTATTATCGCAAAGACGGATATGCGGAACATCTGGCGCTTTTCGCCGCCAAGCAGCTTAACCATAAGGTCCTTCATTTAACTACCCCCTTCCCAACGCCAAGCATAAACAGGCCCACATCATCCACGGTAAGCTCCGAAGCATCAGCTATCCTGTTTATCCGCCCGTCATATATTACACCTATAGTATCTGCAAGGCCCATCACTTCATCGAGTTCAAGTGAAATGAGAAGCACTGCCGCTCCCCTGTCACGCTCGGCAACTATCTGCTTATGGATATTTGCTATCGCCCCTACATCAAGACCCCTTGTGGGCTGCATGAAAATAATGAGCTTTCCTTTCATGTCGATTTCCCTGGCAACAATAGCTTTCTGCTGGTTGCCTCCCGACATGGAACTGACCGTTGTTCTATTGCCTTTAGAGCATCTTATATCATATTCTTCAATGAGCCTTTCTCCGTTACTGTTAAGGGCTTCATCGTTCAAAACGCCTTTTTGTGAAAAAGCCGCCGTATAATAATTCTTAAGGGCAAGGTTGTCGCTTAATGTAAAACCTAGTACCAGACCAACGTTCTGCCTGTCCTCCGGTATATAAGCAAGCCCTTCCTCCACACGCTGGCGGATGGACATGCCCGTTATATCCTTTCCGTTTAGGAAAATGTGACCCGATTTAGCCTTATCTATCCCTGCGATCGCATCTGCGAGCTCGTTCTGGCCGTTTCCCGAAACTCCGGCAAGTGCGAATATCTCACCGGAATGTATCTCAAAAGATACGTCCTTAACGGCCTCATATCCCACATCATTGCATACCGTAAGGCCTTCGACCTTAAGGACGGTGTCACCCGGATCCGCCTTTTCTTTTTCAACGGTAAATGATACCTCCCGGCCAACCATAAGCCTGGCCATTTCCGAAGTAGAAGTTTCGGCTACGTCCTTAACATCGATAAGCCTGCCCCTGTTAAGTATGGCGCATCTGTCGGCTATGGCTTTTATCTCTTCAAGCTTATGTGTGATTATGATGACAGTCTTTCCGCTGTCCCGTAAGTTCCTGATTATCTCAAGAAGAAAGATTATCTCCTGGGGCGTAAGTACCGCGGTAGGTTCATCGAATATCAGGATCTCGGCGTCCCTGTAAAGCATCTTAAGTATCTCTACACGCTGCTGGGTGGATACATTAAGGTCGCTTATCACAGATGTCGGATCGACTTTTAACTTGTATTTTTCGGATAATTCGGCTATATCCCTGTTAGCCTTTTCAATATCCACTTTGGGCAGAAAGCCGGCAAGTTTCTTTTTAGGCTCCAGGCCAAGTATTATGTTTTCGGCAACGGTATAATTTGATACCAGCTTGAAATGCTGGTGTACCATGCCTATCCCGAGTGTAGTGGCATAGCGCGGTGATGTTATGTTAACATGGGTACCGCGTATGAATATCTCCCCCTCGTCAGGCTCGTACATACCGAACAGAATACTCATTATGGTCGATTTTCCCGCACCGTTCTCACCAAGAAGGGCAAATATCTCACCCTTCTTAATGCTAAGGGATACATCGTCATTTGCAACGATCCCAGGGAAGCGCTTGGTTATGTGCTTCATTTCAACGATGTATTCAGGTTCGATCGTTTCCGTTTCCGTGTTAACGATGCTTTCAGGATCAGTCATATAGATTTCCCTTTCAACTATAAGTTTCTATTAAAAAGGCGGCAGCCCAAAAAGCCTGCCGCCTCGGATAAACGTCAATTATTCAACATCGATACCCGTAAAGTTATCAGGTGTAAGTCCGTTGAAGTTAGCTGCCGGAACTATCTTACCATCCTTGATAAGCTGGTATGCCTTATCGATCTTTTCTATCGCATCCGCACTTAACTGGTTCCTTCCCGATGCATTCACATAACCGGTTGAATCGGTATCGGCACCAAGCAGATAATTGCCGCCCTTAAATGAGCCGTCAAGCACAGTTTCAAGCACCCTCTTATCATTTATTCCCATTACCTTAAGTCCTGAGGTAAGGATAACATTCTCACTTCCGTTAGCACCGTCATCATACTGATCTGTATCACAGCCTATAACATAATCCTTCTCGCTGCTCTCCTTGACTGCCGTAAATACGCCGTTACCCGAACTTCCGGCAGCTACAAAGATGACATCGCAGCCTTCCTTGATAAGAGCATCACCGATAACCTTGCCGTTTGCGGGATCCGCGAAAGAACCCACGTAATTACCGCCTACATTTGCTCCGGTAACATCGGTACCTGCATATGAAGCAAGTTCAACTATCTCGGCTGTCGTTCCATAGTGCTTGTTGGTGTAATTTACACCCGACATAAAACCGTACTGATAGTTTACGTTTGAAGGATAAGCTATACCGTTTACAACCGCAACCTTGCCCGTACTTGTCGTAAGTGCCGCAGCCATTCCGGCAAGGAAACCGCTCTCCTGCTCCTTAAACTGCATTGCATATACATTATCGACTTCTATCTCGTTTCCATCGGCATCACTGGGATACGAATCAACAAGTATGAATTTCTTATCCGGATTATCCTTTGCAATATCGCCTATTCCGGCAAACTGGAAGCCGTCGCACACGATCGCATCATAATCGGCAACTATATCGCTGACCGCCTTAAGGCAGGCAGCCGTATCTCCGGTTGTTTCCTGAACCGGTGTTACGGTTGAATCCGGATGAGCCTCGATGAAGCTGAGTATTCCGTTATAGTTTTCCTGGTTAAACGAGCCATCGTCAACGCCTGAAGGTGAACTTACTATTGCGATCTTAAGTCCGCTTCCCGAGCCGGAGCTGCTCTTTGCTCCGCCGCAGCCTGCCATGGTAAGTACCATCGCCGCACACATCATAACCGCTATTATTCTCTTTTTCATTATTTCCTTCCTCCTGTTTGAAACTCTTTATTAACAGGCCGACCTATCAGCTGTTCTTCTCCTGCTTAACCATGTCGACCATGTTTTCATACATCTTACCGGTAATATAAGCTCCTGCTGCCGGAAACCTCGTAGGATTAACGGCACAGTCAAACTTACCTATGAGCCCGCCTATCGTATGGATCATTCCGTCCCACTCCTTGCCGTACTCAGACCTTAACCTGCGCCAGTCCGTATACATAATGACGGCATCCCTTTCGCCCTTGCCCTTCATGGTTGCAATGGCGGGGTTGAAGTCATTATCGTGTGCAGCCTTGCCGTTTTCGTCGGCATCGCCCTCATGCTTCATGGGAATGATGAGCTTGGCCTTGGTCATTTCTATACCCATAAACCTGTAATAGAGCTTAAATATCAGAGCCGTATCATCCTTGTCGTCCTTCGGAGCATCCATCTGGCCTATAAGAAGCATCCAGCGTACAAGATCGGGATTGGTCACCGGGATATTTGTAACAGGTATTCCCTTATGATCGGGCTTTTTAACCAGCATTCCCGCTGCTATGGATGTCTGAACCACATTTATTGCAGCTCCGCAGGCCCCGTTTATATAAAAATTACCGGCCAGGAAATTGCCTATTCCCTTCTTGTCGTCTCCGTTCCTTACAACCGCGAGTTCAAGCTTGTCACTTCCGTAAACCTTTCTGTAATGCCTGCGATATGCCTTGGTCACTATCAGTATATTTGGCGGAGTACATATGAACGATCCGTCGCCCTTGTCTATTGTCTGTGAGAAAAGATGCGCCTCACCCGTCTTCTTGTCGTGAACGTAGTAGATCTCATCCGCCTTTATTATCTTATCGCACATGGCGGCGATCAGCTTATCAAGCCTCTTGCGGCGGTCTTCCTTAACCTCATCATCTTCATCCTTGCCCGCATGGCCCATATACCATGCATTTAGGCGCCATATCTCGGCACAGTCCGTAAGGCTTAAGCCCTGGATCTCCTCAACCGTCAGCTTAAGTGAACGCTCCCTGACATATGCATCCCCAAGGGCACCCACATAGGCATCATGGATGCTGTCCTCGCCCATATCCCTTGTATAAAGCACGGTTCCTACGCCTATATCAAGCTCCCTGGCATCTTCAAGGATAAGAGTCACATTACAGTCGGTAGCATGATCCTTCATCTGCTCCTCAACCTGTATCCCGGTCACCGTCGTCATTACGGCCTGCTTTTCATCATCGCCGAAATTAATGGCCGAGATGATCGTGTTTACGACCACGCTTCCCTTGATATTTCCCGAAACTGCGAGGTTTGTGGTATCGGGGACGGGCTTTACATCCAGAATGCCCATTACAAACGAACATTGTCCGGGCTCGAAAACTTCATCGTCCTCATCATCATCCGAAACCGGGCCGCCATGTTCAACCTCGCCCACTATTCCGTCATCAAACTCACCGAACCGGCTGTTATCGATGGCATCCTCGTTTATTTCTTTCTTTCCTTTTTTGAAGATCTTAAGTATTCCCATGTTTTTCCCCTCTTTAATCAATTTACCCCTTGTTACTAAGCTCTTATCTCTTCATCAGTTGCAAGTACGAAACCCTTATCCGCAAGCAGCTTCTCCGTAGCCTCCACATCATCAACCCTGAGTACAACATATGCCCCGAGCTGTTTGTTTGAAGTAAATGCATATGTATACTTCACATTTATCTCCGCTTCCTCAAGAGCCCTTAATATCTTATAAAGTGCGCCGCCCTTATCATCCATCTTGACGGCAACAACGCTCGTAACCTTGCTGAGTATGTTCTCTCCAAGCAGGTTCCTTGCCTTCTCAAGGTCCGATACTATCATCCTTACAATGCCGTAATCACTGGAATCACCGATACTAAGTGCCCTTATGTTGATATCCGATTCCGATATGCCTTTGATAGCCTCAGACAGCCTTCCGTGCTTATTCTCAATAAAGATCGATAATTGTTTAACAGCCATATGACCCTCCCATTAATGAAGCTTTCTGTTATCGACTACGCGGACCGCCTTGCCTTCACTTCGCTGAATAGTCTTGGGCGGTACGAGATGGATCTTGGGACCGATACCTAACATCGTACGCATCGCGGCCGCAAGCTTCTTCTCCATCTCCTGCATGTCCGCAACATTATCCGAGAACCGATCGGGTGAAAGCTCAACATCGATGTCCAAGGTGTCCGTATTATTCTTCCTGTCAACATAGATCATGTAATTCGGCGAATAACCTTCATTAAGAAGGACCGTTTCGATCTGGCTCGGGAATACATTTACGCCGCGGATGATAAGCATATCATCGCTCCTGCCCATGGGCTTGCACATCTTAACATGTGTCCTTCCGCACGAACACTTGCCTCTGGTAAGTACGCATATGTCCCTCGTCCTGTAACGGAGCAGCGGAAATGCTTCCTTATCAAGTGCGGTGAACACGAGCTCACCCTTTTCTCCCTCGGGAAGCACCTCTCCCGTATCGGGATTGATTATCTCCGCATAGAAATGATCCTCGTTTATATGCATTCCCGACTGCTCGCTGCACTCAAATGCAACACCGGGACCGCTAGTCTCCGTAAGTCCGTATATATCGTATGCCTTTATCCCCAGTCCCTCTTCGATAGAATGCCTCATTTCCTCGGTCCAGGGTTCGGCGCCGAATATTCCTGCCTTAAGCTTATTGTCACCGGGATTGTAACCCCTCTCCTTTAACGACTCTGCTATAAAAGCGGCGTAACTAGGTGTACAGCATAAAATGGTGGCGTTTAGGTCCATCATGAACTGAATCTGGCGCTCCGTGTTTCCGGAAGACATGGGGAGAGTCAGGCAGCCCACCTTGTGTGAACCTCCATTAAGGCCGGGGCCACCGGTAAAAAGTCCGTATCCGTAACATACCTGCACAACATCCTCGTTCGTTCCGCCTGCGGCAACTATCGCTCTTGCACAGCACTCTTCCCACAGGTCGATATCATGCTGGGTATAAAATGCAACTACCCGCTTGCCCGTAGTACCGGATGTTGACTGGATCCTTACACAGTTCTTAAGATCGGTCGCAAGTAATCCGTAAGGATAACATTCCCTGAGATCATCCTTCTTAAGGAAGGGGAGCTTGTGTATGTCGTCTATGCTTTGTATGTCCTCGGGTTTTACACCCTTCTTATCCATCAGATCGCGGTAATATGCGACATTGTCGTATACGTGCCTGACCTGCTTGACAAGCTTCTCATTCTGGATCTTAACGATCTCATCCCTCGACGCGGTCTCTATCTCGGGCTGGTAGTATTGTGGCATTTTTACAATGTCTCCTTTCGAGTTTTCTTTCCAAATAATTGTAATATTACTGGCTGCCATTCGTCAATGTTTTTGTCTTTGCTGTCTAAAGCGGCGCCACCCTTAGGTGACGCCCCTAAAACTCAAGTACTATTTGGTTCCGAAGATCCTGTCACCAGCATCTCCGAGACCGGGACAGATATAAGCATCCTTATTAAGTTCCCTGTCAAGATGGCCTATGTATATCTGAACATCCGGATGAGCCTTGCGGAGCTTTTCCACTCCCTCCGGAGCTGCGATAATGCACATGAACTTGATGTTCACCCCTCCGTGCGCCTTGATCTGGTCGATAGCATCGACAGCCGAACCGCCCGTTGCAAGCATAGGATCCATAACTACTATGGTACGCTGCTCAATAGGGCTCGGGAGCTTACAATAATACTCCTGAGGCTCATGCGTCTCCTCATCCCGGTACATGCCGATGTGTCCTACCTTGGCCGTAGGCACAAGTGCCAGAACACCGCTTACCATACCGAGTCCCGCGCGCAGGATCGGTACCAGTGCCAGCTTGCGGCCGGCTATCATGGGGGTTTTACACTTCTCGATAGGGGTTTCAACCTCAACATCTTCCATCGGAAGGTCGCTTAACGCCTCGAAACCCTCAAGCATAGCTATCTCCTCGACAAGCTTACGGAATTCGTTTGTTCCCGTATTCTTATCCCTTAACATGGAAATCTTGTGCTGGATGAGCGGATGCTTCGAGATCGTTATATTTTTCTCATTCTCGTAACTCATAGGTTCCTCCTATTTATCGCTGTCCTCGATTTTATTGTCCGAATTAGTTATGAATACGCCGTGGCTGTGGTCACCCTTGGGATTTTCGCCGAACTTATAATCATTTCCGGGAAGTATCGCATTAAGTATAATGCCCGCAATGGCTGCTATGGCAAGCGCGGTGAGTGTTATAGACGTGCTTCCCAGGTTAAACGTAAGACCGTCGGAGAAACCCAGTCCGCAAACAAAGATAACGCCGGCGATGATCAGGTTCCTTGACTTTGTAAGATCCACCCTGTTTTCAACTATATTCCTTACACCGATAGCCGAGATCATTCCGTAAAGCATGAAAGAGATACCGCCGATGATGGCTGTCGGCATTGTGGATATTATCGCTGAGAACTTGGGTACGAACGAAAGCACGATCGCCATAACCGCCGCGATCCTTATAACTACCGGATCATATACCTTTGAAAGCTCCAGAACACCGGTATTCTCACCGTATGTCGTGTTCGCGGGACCGCCGAGGAAGCCCGCAAAAGCAGTTGCAAGTCCGTCACCCATCAGCGTCCTGTGAAGCCCGGGATCTTCAATAAAGTTCTCGCCTACCGTCGCCGATATCGCAGACATGTCGCCGATATGCTCCATCATTGAAGCTATCGCGATAGGCGCCATTACAAGAATCGCCGTAATGTCGAATTTACATATCTGAAAAGCCGGGATGCCGACAAATGAAGCACTTGCCACGGAAGAAAAATCAATAAGAGCACTGCCGTCGGGGTTTGTCATTCCGAATGCATTGAAAATAACGGCAACAAGATAGGAAATCGCTACTCCCATGAGGATGGGGATTATCTTAAACATGCCCTTGCCCCATATATTGAATATGATAATGACCGCCAGGGCAATAAAAGCGAGCAGCCAGTTGGCCGATGCATTGGATATGGCAGATCCCGCAAGCGACAATCCTATGCAGATAATGATGGGGCCCGTAACGATGGGGGGCAGGAACCTCATAACCTTATGTATGCCCACGAGCTTGATGATAATGGCAAGAATGAAATACAGACATCCGGCGATCACCACGCCGCCGCATGCATAAGCAGCCTTATCATTGGCACCCATCGATGCGAATTTACCCATATTGAGATTGGCAACCGTATAAAAACCGCCCAGAAAAGCGAAGGACGATCCTAAAAATGCCGGTACCTTGAACTTGGAGCAAATGTGGAATATTATCGTTCCGAAACCGGCACAAAACAACGTAACCGCTACTGTAAGGCCCCTTGTAACGGGTTCACCCGTAGCATCCTTAAAATATCCTCCCACAAGAATCGGCACAAGCACGGTCGCTCCGAACATCGCAAACATATGCTGCAGTCCGAGGATCAACATCCTGCCTTTGCCGAGAGTCTTGGCGTCCCTGATGGGCTCCATTCCTTTCTGTTCCATACAAACCTCCCTTGAAATACTTCATCCTGTAACAAGCCCTAAGGCTCCGTCCTTTCCATTTTAATCCCTAACGAAAAGTTTATCAATACAAAATATTGTGTTTTTTGCATCCTGTTCTTTGATTCTGACCATAAATATGGTATTGTGTATTGTATGGACGAAAATTGGTACAGGCTTGACAACGTGGCAAAGGTTTTCCTTGCCGCGCACAACAAAAGGAATCCGCGTTCGATCAGGGTGAGCTGCATCTTAAACGAACCCGTAGACGCCGATGTGTTACAGCAGGCTCTTGAGATTACGGTTAAGCACCGTCCTCAGATCCAGGTCAGGATACGCCGCGGCTTTTTTTGGCATTATCTCGAGCAGACAGATACTGCTCCCGTCGCAATGCCCGAAACGCTCGGTCCGTGCCCCTCGCTGTACGGCGGCAGTTACAAGGGTGTGCTCCACTATCTTGTTACATATTATAATGACAGGATAAACATCGACATGTTTCATGCGATATGCGATGGGACCGGAGCATTCATCCTACTTAAGCTTCTTGTCCTCAATTATCTCAAATTGAGATATCCGGGGCAGCTTAATGAGGTGTCACTTCCGGATTCCGCCTCATCCGATGACCGCTCGCAGAACAGCTACGATCATTTTTACGATGACAGCAACGGGCCTATACCGAAAACGATCCTTAATAAGAAAAAACGGGCTTACAGGATCTTAAGCCGAAAGCTTCCCTACAATCAGCTCCAGTATTTTGAGGTGCATCTTGACTCTGCGAGGCTGCTTAAAAGCGCAAGGAAGCTTAACGTAAGCCTGACCAGCTACCTGGGAGCCTCTCTTATGCTGGCTATCCGGGCAGACATGCCTATAAGGCAGCGCAGGCGTCCGGTCACGATCTCAATGCCCGTGAACCTGCGTAAGTACTATCCTTCCGATACGCTGCGCAATTTCTTCAATAATGTGGATGTCTCCCATTATTTTGACGGTACGGAAACCCTTGAAGAACTGGCGGCTGAATTTGACGGCAAACTCAAGTCAAGCCTCAAACCCGAGCTTATCAAGGAGCAGATGAACCGCTATCAGAGCATTGAGCAGCTGTTTCTTACCAGAATGGTGCCGCTGTTTATAAAGCAGCCCATAGTTCGCATGTTCTCAGGAAGGGAGGAAAAGACTGTCACTGCGGTACTTTCAAACCTTGGACCCATAGATATGCCGCCACAGACCCAGCCGTATATCCGGGGATTCACGGATTTCTGCAGTACAGACAGTATGTTCATTACGGCAACCAGCTACGGGGATGATCTTGTTCTTGGCATAACTTCGGCTTATTCCGGTACCGGTGTGATCAGGCGGCTTTTAAGCATGATCAACGAATCGGGGACCGATATGTACATGTATGCCACGGAGGTGATCCGTTAATAACATGAGGAAATGTTTAAATTGTAATATCAAAATAGGCGGACATGCGGACAGCTGTCCTTTATGTCAGAACTCTCTCACCGGGGATGCGACCGCTGATAACTGGCCTTCGCCCAGCCGTCTGAGGGCACAGGCCTTTTTATATAAACTGCAGCTTTTCCTTGTACTGGCCACGATAGCGGTGGGGATTTCCCTTGACTATCTTCTCGGGCTTAACAACGGAACGCATTACAGCCTCGTGATCGCCCTATGGCTCATCGTTTTCGAATTTGACTTAAGCGCCAATATCAAGCGGCTTTTGGTAATCTCGCGCACTGTCAGCATAAGCACGCTGCATATATGCCTGCTTCTGCTGCTCACGGGATGGTACTTTGGATTCATGGATATAGCCGCTTATATGATAATCCCGATACTCCTTGGTGCGGCACTTTTGACCAACCTTGTTTTCGCCATGACAGATACGACCGAAAATGCGCTCGTATATCTTCTTGGGAACATATTTTTAGTGATAGTGATTTACGCCGTGCTCATGGCAAAACGGATCGATACGGGACTTGTATGGACAATCTGTCTCATGGTCAGCTTCGTGTCGCTGATCGGAATAATCATATTCAAAGGGCGCAAAGTATCCAATGAGATCAGAAAACGTATGAATTTCTGATCTGTCCGGTATTGCGGATTTGTCTTCTAGGCCGGAGGAAGTACGAATACCTGACCTACGTCAATGAGCGACGGGTTTAATATGATATTTGAATTCAGTTCATATATCTCGACCCACCTGGTTCCGTCGCCAAGTTTTTCCTTGGCTATGTTCCACAGGCAGTCGCCCTTAACAACCTTATATGAACCATCCTGATTTTCGGATACAGAAGTATCCTCGTCTTGAGAAGAAGCCGGGGCTTTTTTTTCTTTTATCTTTTCTTCGTCATGTTTATCTTCTTCCGACACTGTCTCGTCGGCTTTGCTCTCGGCCTCGCTTATTGTTTTTTCGGCTTTGCTCTCGGCTTCACTTATTGTTTCTTCGGCTTTACTCTCAGCTTCACTCACTATTTCTTCAGCCTTCTTTTCGGCTTCACTTGCAATTTCTTCAGCGTTCTTTTCAGCTTCGCTTGCTATTTCCTCAGCCTTATCACCGGCTTCATCTATGATCTGTTCCGCCTGCTTCTTAGCATCGGCAATAATGGAATCTGCCTGTTTTTGAGCCTCTTCTATGATAGCGGCCGCCTCATCCTTTGCCGCTTCGTTATCATCCGCCTCTTCTTCAGCTGCTTCTTTTTCAACCTCAGCAAGGATTTCTTCGGCTTCCTGAGCCGCAGCCTCCTCCGCATCTACGGATTCCGCTTCTGTCTCTGTTTCTGTCTCCTCAGCCGCTTTATCCGCTGTTGTTTCCTCAGCTGCTTCCTCCTCGGCCTCAGCCTCTTCCTCTGCAGCTTCCTCTTCTATTGACTCCTCTGCAGCTGCTTTATCTGCTTTTGTATCGCCTGCCGATGTTTCTACTTCCTCTGCTGCTTCCTCTTCTACCGCTTCCTCTTCTACCGCTTCCTCTTCTACCGCTTCTTCTTCAGCTTCTGCTTCCTCTTCTACCGCTTCTTCCTCCACGGCTTCCTCTTCGATCTCTTCCTCGGCCTCTTCAGCTGCTTCTTCTTCTACTGCTTCTTCTTCTACTGCTTCTTCCTCTACTGCTTCTTCCTCTACTGCTTCTTCTTCGGCCTCTCCAGCCTCATCCGCATCATCGGATTCCTCTTCGGTCGCCTCTTCTGTTTCTTCTGCCGCTTTCTTCGGATAATATTTTGCGGGATCCTCATCACCGTCTACTACGATTATCTCGACATTCGAAAAGCCTTTCTCCAATATCTTATCAAGGATGAGCATAGCATCGCTCTCGCCGGACCCGATACTCAGCAACCCGCTAATATCACCGGTAACATTTATATTGGTTTCTCCGTTTTCATCAAATTCAACATTAGCGGAAATAACTTCGGCCCCTATGCTCTCGTATACCTCCCTGAGCTCCTCGACCGTGTCATTCACTTCTTTTCCGTCATGCCTGGGATCCGAAAGAAGGACGATCATCTTATCGGTGTAGTCCTCATATTTCTCAGCTGCCGAAGCTTCTTTTATATTAATGAACGCAGCCGCATATAATACGGCCAGTGCGAAAATGACGCCCTTAAATAAAATATTCCTCATCTTATTCATCTATTTATTCCCCCTGTAGGTTACATAATTTGCACTATTATCATGCATATCCTTCATAATTCTATCAGAAACACTGCTCTATTTCCAGTATGCAGGGGCTTTGTGGCATAATAAAAAACGCCCGTTTATAGGGCGTTTTTTCATATTTAGTATACATAACATCAATATTTTGTGGATTGTGGTAGCAAAAGAGTCAAGATGTTGAAATATTAACATATTGTAAATATTTTATAAACATTTTATGAACTCAGGCTCTTTCCTCTGCTCCCTCCTTATTAAAAACAGGCTCCACAACATTGTCACCGACATACAGGCTTACCAGCCTGTCGGCCAGAACAAACAGAATAAGAGCACCCGCAACATCCAGCAGAGAGTGCTGTTTTATAAACACGGTTGACAGTATGATGAGCACCGAAAGCACATCGATCCCTATCCGCATCCCGGCCTTCTTAAACAGCTTCGTATTGCTCCTCATTACGGCCTGCATCGCAACACAGGTATTGTATACATGAATACTCGGAAATACGTTGGTTGACGTATCTATCGAATAAAGATATGCCACAAGCCTGCTGCACAGATTATCTCCCGGGATAAAACACGGCCTTAAATACAACTTGGTTGGTACGATCAGTGAAAACACGATAAATACGCTCATTCCGAAGACAAGCATGTAACTCATCCTCTTATATTCGCTTTCTTTTTGCATAAGGAGATAAATACAAACCGAAGGTATCATTAAAAACCATGCAAAATACGGTATTACAAAATACTCACAGAATGGGATCAGGCGATCGAGCCTCATGTAAGTATAGTGATATTCCGGCGCCTCGGCAGACTCAATGACCGAAAAGAGCACCATATATGAAATAAAGAATATAAACAGCGGTAAAAACTTGCTCAGCTTATGCTTTAAAAAAACGCCGTATTTCCTGAACGTTTTAGAATCCATAAGAATCATTCCTCCAAAACATCTCAAAGCACACCATAGGAATAATAGCCCTTAAGTCTCCTTATGTCAACAAATAATTTGTTGACTTCACAACATGCATATAATAATATGAAGTGCATATGATAAAGCAATTACTTAAATCAAAAAAGTTCTGGACCGCAACACTTGCACTGGTTGTTACCATTATCGTAATGACAGGGCTTGTGCTCTACTTCAGCGAGCCGATCATCGAGATGATGGCAGACAAAGAAGAATTCCGCGCATGGATACAAAGCTATGGTCCGTGGGGCTGGCTTATATTCATAGGACTTGAAGTCCTCCAGGTCATCATTTCCGTGATCCCGGCAGGTCCCGTAAACATTGCTGCCGGATATTCCTACGGCGCATTGGGCGGTACGATACTCTGCATCATCGGTGATACTTTGGGCAGCATGATCGTTTTTCTCCTTGTCAGGCGCTTTGGGATGAAAGTCATAAACTTTTTTTTCAGACATGATGAGTTTGAGAAATATGCCGCGATACTTAACCGGCCAAAGCTCAAGCTGTTCATGTTCATATCCTTTATGATCCCGAACACTCCAAAGGATCAGTTCTGTTATATAGCCGGATTAAGCAATATATCTGTATTTGAATGGTTCATAATAGTATCCGTAGGCAGGATACCGTCAATACTGACCAGCACCCTTATGGGAAATGCCGCCTACCGGTCGGATTACAAGGCATTTCTGATCATTCTCGCATTTTCGCTGATCGCAGGGATACTCGCCTACATATTCTACAAACGCTGGAACAAAAAGACCGGTGACTGATATCCCTATTTCCTGCCAAACAGCTTCTTTAGATCAAAACACCGCACATTCGTCCAGGACCTGTTTATGCGCTCATTGCTCTCATCGTCAAAACATGCCATTACGACCGAACGGTCCACTACCGATTTCGGCGGATACTGGGCATACAGCTGACGTTTTGTCTGGTCTTTGGTAGTTATCACCGTATATTTCTCGTTCGCATCTTCACTGTCATCTTCAAAGAAATAACCGATATCGTCGTACCCTACTGCGTCTTCCTCATCCTCCGCGGCATAATTGTAGTTAATGTAATCAAAGATAACATCGGAATCACCGCCTGATATCACGGAAGTGTATCCAATATAATACATGTTCCTTACAGCATTCTCCGGCCGGCTTAAGAAATTAACAAATGCTTCGGCCGCCTGCTTCTTTGCCGCATCCTCCGAAATACCGGCTTTTAACATCACCCATCCGTCAAACCACAGATTGGTACCCTCCTCTGGAGCCGAGTAGCGCAGCATAAATCCGTCCTCTTCAGCCTGATCCAGGGTATATACCGCATCACCCGACCATTGCTCGTTGGCTATCACCTTGCCCGTTACCATATCGGCCTTACCGCTGTCCGTCTCAAAGGAATAGACATTATCCTTAGCCCGGATAAGTATCTCTTCGACTTCCTTAACCGTATCAGGATCCGTCCTGTTGAGCATTTCGGACAGCCGCCTGTTGTAATCAGGTGAATTTTTAATAACGGGATCGGTTATCTCATCGAAATAATCGATAGCTATCGCCGCAAAATAAGCATCCCTTACGCTGTCCTTTATCGTAATGCGCCTGTAATAGTCCTTATTAAGAAGGATATTCCAGTGTTTTGCCTCTTCGTCAGTTATCTCATCAGGATTGTATACGATCCCGAGCGTCCCCCACATATATCCGGCCGCATATTTATCAAGCCGCTCGCCGTTTATCGAAAGGTTGTCAAATACTCCTCTTATGTAGGGCGAAACACCCTTTGAATAGTAATTACCTGCTTTCCCCGCATCAGAAAAGTCCTCGGAGTAAGGTTCAAGCATGCCCTCCCTCATCATCTTCATTATCATGTATTCGGAAGGACATACAAGATCATATACATCCCCTATCGTTATCTGGTTGTACAGCTCTTCATTTGTGCCGAAGGTAGAGTATTCCACCTTTACCCTGACACCATAGGTTTCAAAGTACCACTCTTCAAAATCCTCGACCAGGCTGTTCTGCCCGATTATGCGTGTTCCGTCATCAAGCTCTATGGCTTCGTCTTCATCCCAGTCCCCTTCATCGATATATTCTTCCCAGTTGCATATGCGCAGCGTTACCGTATCGGAATCGGCTTTGTCGCATCCGGACAACAGTGCGGCGAACAGGATGATCGTAAGGAATCCGCACATACGTCCCATGCGGCATGATGTTTTGTTCATACCCTAACATCCTCCTCTCCTTTTCCCGCCTTTATGTTAGCAACGGCAACAACAGCTATTACAACAACAAACATAACCGCCGAAAGCGCCCATAATGCCGTCTTTATGTTTGTCTGGGCACCCCTGGTCGCATTAACGACATAGGTACTGATCGTATCAAAAGTTGCCGGTTTTGTATATGTTGCGATAAAGTAATCATCAAGGGACAGAGTCACGGCCGTCATGAAACCCGATACGATCCCGGGCCTTATCTGCGGGATCACAACCTTCTTAAGCGCCAGCATCGGATCGCATCCAAGGTCAAGTGCCGCTTCATAAAGCGAATTGTCCATCATCTTAAGCCTGGGCATTACGGAAAGATACACAAACGGGGTGCACAAAGCCGTCTGGGCTATCACAAGAGGTATATATGTGTCCTTATCCAAGTGCAGAAGTACTATCATGAATATGCAAATCGAAAAACCTGTCACCACGTCCGCATTGACAACAGGCACCTCATTGAATATCTCTATCGTACGCCGTATTCCCTTTTTTGAATAAAACGCTCCCACCGCTCCGGCAGTACCAAGCAGAACGGAAATACCCGCAACTATCACTGCAAGTGAAAGCGTTCCGAACATCATGGCCCTTAACTCGGGCTCGGTAAACAGGGTTACATAATTCTGCAAAGAAAAGCCCCGCACCGAACCTATCATTGCCGATTCCGTGAAGCTGTAAAACGAAAGGATGAGGATCGGCAGATATAAAAAAGCAAGTACGAACCAGATTATGATATGCTGTCCGTATCTCTTCATGCCTTATCCTCCTTCCCCGAAATGATCTTGTCCGTAAATATGGTAAAGAAACCTATGAGCATCAGCAGTATCGCCGAAATGATAGATCCGTTGTTCCAGTCATATGAATTAAAATAGCTTCCGATAAGGCTTCCCATTATGTAAGTGCTGTTATACACCATATCAAGCACCACATAATTTGTCATGGCCGGCAGGAATACCATTGTCACACCGCTTATAATGCCCGGTATCGAAAGCGGGAGTATGACTCTTAAAAGAACCTGCCAGAAAGTTGCTCCAAGATCATGTCCGGCCTCTATCATCGACTTATCAAGCTTTGTAAGAGCATTAAAAAGCGGCATCACCATGAACGGAAGAAAATCATAAACCATGCAGATAACCGTATTCATAAACGGATGATAGGCAAGGTTTCCCTCAAGCAGGGTAAGTATCTCCTTAAGCGCGGTGATCCTTAAAGTAAAGTTGATCCACATGGGAAGCACAAAAACCATAAGAAATGAATGCTTCCTGGCATACTGCCCCTTCGCCAGTATATATGCTACAGGGTATGCCAGCACCAGACATATGAGCGTGACCGTAACCGCGATTATCAGCGAGTAAACAAGCGTACCCATTGTCTTGCTGTTGGTGAAAAATGCCGTGAAATTGTAAAACGACAGATGCCCTTCGCCGTCGGTAACCCCGTAATAGAGCACGACAAGCAGCGGCATGACGACAAACAGCACAAGATATATGAAATAAGGGATGGCAAGCTGCCTCCTGTCAAAGAACGATGTTTTCAATCCGAAGCCTCCTGTTTTAACCTGAATTTCATCTTATCCTTTGGCAGGATAACACTGACCTTATCGTCCTGGTTCCACAGATCCTCATCATCCACAACGTAATCTATCTCGTTTTCCGTCCTTATGGTGTAGCTGTAATGATCGCCTATATAGTAGAAGGAAACTATCTTTCCGACAACATCCCCTTCCTTGGCGTCATCCGACATATCACCATCCTCAGGCTGATAGAAGGCCACAACCTCCCGGCCCTGATAGTCTATATGTTCCCCGTTTTCATCAAGGAGCCGGCCCTTTGAAACCCTAGATTCCGGATAGAGCCTGTGCTGATCCACAAACATTGAAAAGTCTTTGAAAACGAGATACAGGCCCTTGCCGTCTACAAATCCGTCTATTATTCCATAGAAATTATTGATAGTCATATCGTAAGGTATGATATGGATGTTATCCGGAAGCACGGTAAGACCCACCGTGGATCCCGGGCTGTAGTGCTCAAGACAGTGCACCTCCATTTCATACTGGCCGCACTGAACAAAGGTGATATAGAACGTTCCCTTAAAATCGGCACTAGTCACCTCACCCGTAAGCTGCCCCTTGCCTGCTGCCACAACGGTAACATCCTCGGGACGGATGACCGCTTCTATCTTCTTACCCGGCTCATAATCATCCACACATTCAAACTCCGTACCGGCAAAGGAAGCCCGCTTCCGTCCGCTCATAACGCCGTTGAATATGTTACTCTCTCCTATAAAGTCGGCCACAAACACATTTGCGGGCTCGTTGTATATCTCCTCGGGAGTGCCTGTCTGCTGGACCTTTCCGTCAGCCAGTACCACTATCTTGTCGGACATGGTAAGAGCCTCCTCCTGGTCATGGGTAACGAAAATGAAAGTGATCCCAAGGCGTTTGTGCATGCTCTTAAGCTCAAGCTGCATTTCCTTACGCATTTTGTAATCAAGAGCGCTTAAGCATTCATCTAGCAGCAGGACCCTGGGCTCGTTGACAACGGCCCTGGCTATCGCGATACGCTGCTGCTGCCCACCCGATAAGGTTGATACACTCCTCTTCTCAAATCCTTCAAGGTCTACGAGCTCCAGCACCTTCTTTACCTTTGAATCTATTTCATCCTTCGGTTTCTTAAGCAGTTTAAGCCCGAAAGCTATATTGTCATAAACATTTAAATGCGGAAACAGGGCATACTTCTGGAATACCGTATTTACAGGCCGCTCATTGGGCGGCAGTAATGATATATCCTTATCATCAAGCAGTATCCTGCCCTCCGTAGGCTTGTCAAATCCGCCTATCATCCTCAGTATTGTTGTTTTTCCGCAGCCTGACGGGCCGAGCAGGGTCACGAATTCCCCTTCGTTAATATCCAGGCTTAGATCTTCTATGACATTTACCTTTCCGTCATATGATTTTCTTACTCCGTCGAGCCTTATTATCGTCTTTGTTCCGTCCATATTAGTCCCCTGATTTTTATTATGCAGTCCTTGATCCTTCGTTGCTTTTCTTTATGAATCTGACAAAATCGGGCATCGGCAGAGGCTTTGAAAAGTGGTAGCCCTGGATATAGTCGATATCGTACTCCACAAACGCATCCAGTTCTTCCCTGGTTTCAATACCCTCGGCCACAACCTTAAGCTTCATATCGTCGGCCATATACCTTACTGTCCTTACCGCACTCTTTGCCTTGTCGTTAACATGAAAAGCCTTTGTCATATCCATATCCAGCTTAAGGATGTCAAACGGCATTTCGACAAGATACATAAGGTTTGACTCTCCCTTACCGAAATCATCAAGGGCAAACGTAAACCCTACATCCTTTAACCTGTTCATGTTGTTAAGTACCGCATCCTTGGCCTGGATAAGTGCGCTCTCCGTGATCTCCAAGTTGATCCTGCCGGGCTCAACCCTGTACTTTTTAACGGTTTCCATGATCTCTTCAAACAGAGTCATACGCTCGGCCTGTACGACAGACAGGTTGACCTCGATATACTCAAGCCCGAGTGATTCTGCTTCGCTTCCAGCCATGAATTCGCAGGTCTTCTCAAGCACACGCCGCCCGAGTTCATTTATCTGTCCGGTCTCTTCGGCTACCGGGATGAAAAGCCCCGGAGAAATAAGGCCGCCGTCCTTATTTCGTATTCGCACCAGAGCCTCAGCCGAAGTAAAGCGCTTACTTTCGGTACTGTATATGGGCTGTAAGAAGACTTCCACCCTGTCATCATGCAGTGCACGCCTTATCTCGTCCCTCATCATGTCACGGTGTTCATAGTCCTCGACATTCTTTTCCGTAACCGTAACAATGCTTTCATCATCCTCGTTTCTCCGGCTCTTCATATAGTCTATAAGCCTCAGTATCTCTTCAAGTGAAGTAAAGCTGTGGGCATCCTCAAGAAGTATCACCTTTGAATCGGCAAGGCCGGGATCGGAGATCATATACCGCTTTCTGAAGCCTTCAACAGCCTCCATTACCTTATCCCTGCCACCGGATGTAATGATGATGTTTTTGTCAAAGTTCTTAAATACGTTGATACCATTAAATGTATTAAGATATGTAATAAGCTCCCGCTGCCTTTTCTCGGTGTCATCGTTACGGCCTTTATGCACCATTGAATCATCCATGGAAATATTGCACAGAACGAAGGGATCCTCATTCAATATGCATTCTCCCGCATACTCCGAAAGGGCTATGGAATTTAAACAGTTATACTGTTTGTCAATATTCCCTTCGGGATTTTCAAGCAGGAAATAAACCACCATCATCCCAAGCGAAGCCGCAAAGCCTGCGACAAGCAGAGCATTGTTTATGGCCTGGATCGCCATTCCGGCAAGCCAGATACCCATCCACAGGCGTACGGCATATTTACGCCTTGAAAGTATCCTTTTATCAAATACGAAAGTGGTTATCCAGATGGCACACAGATTTACCACCCCGAAGAAATACAACAGCTTCACGCAGGGTCCGTATGTAAACACCGTACCGTCGTTTTCAAATATATAGATCGGGTACTTTGCTACCAAAAAGCATTCTATTATAGCCAGGATAGCAAGCACGCTGCTCACCATGATATGTTTCTGTTTGGGCATTATATCGGAAATCGTATAGATAAGCGCTGACCAGACCTGCACTATAAGCATACACAGATAAAGCTTGCATGATATCTCGACCAGAACCGGGGAAAGATTACCGCGAAAATGAATGGCAAATACAGAAAGAATGTCTGTGATTATGTCTATAACCGTTATGATAAGGATATAATAGAATATCCTGCGCTTATACAGCTCTAAGCGCCGGGCGCTCTTATAAAATATAAGGAGCACTATTGTGTTTATGAGTCCGCAGACCTGGACCGCAATATTCATGTGTTGTCCCTTTCACTACGGTTCAGCCGGGAATCAGTATGACAGCTTGAATATATCATAGATGCTGTCCCACATTATCCATCTTCCTTTAAGCTTTACAACCGTAAATTCACAGGATGTTATCTCGCTTACCGGTCCGTCCGTCGTACTGCCGCTAACACTCATGGTGCAGTAAAGCCTGTAACCCCGGGTAACCCTTGCACCATCAAGCGATGCCGTTAAGTCGGCAAGTGCCGCATTAAGCTCCGCATTACCCATACGGGCGAGCCCGGAACCACCGATATCCTCAATGATCCCTGTAAAATCGGACGTATAGGCATTGCACTGCGCGCTGCTTATCGGCTCCGCTTCATTTATCTTTATCGAATACTTAAAATCATCTCCGTATTTTATGCGATTTTCATCATACAGTGCCCGGCTCTCATCGATCGATGCATAAAACGCATCCATATAAGAATCATAGGAATGCAGGAGTTTCCTGAGCTTTTTGAGCTTTCGCCCGGCCAGACCGTTCCCGTAGGCCTCCGCCGCTTCTTCGCTCGAATAGCCTCCTTTATTCAGATACTCCTCATATACGTAAACCGGCTTCCTATAATTGTTTGAAACCCCGGATACTGCTGCGGCTATGACTGTGCACAGGATAAGAAGCGATACCGCAAGAAAGAGCATCCTCCTCCTCAAACCGGGATTTTTCTTCTTATGCCTTCTTACCTTTATATGTACTCTCTGCGCAGGTTCTTCCGTAAACAGTTCTTCATCGTCGTCATCGTCAGAGGATACATAACTGTCAAGCTCCCTTTGAAGCTCCTTTGCTTCATCCGGGCTTACCCGGCTTCCGTCGGCTTTCTTTTCATCAAGAATGATAACCCTCTTTTTGCCTTCGGCCATATGTAAATCCTACTTCTTCCTGTGATCGACACCGGATGCGATCTTCATACCCAGGTTCTGGATTATCTGGAAAATGATGATCAGCAGTGCTACGGTTACGATCATTATATCCGTCTGCCATCTGTAATAACCGTATCGTACGGCTATATCACCCAGTCCGCCGCCTCCCACGGTTCCGGACATAGCTGAATATCCGAGCAGAACGCCTGTCGTGATCGTTGCACCCGTAATAAGCGATGTTTTGGCTTCCGTAAGCAGCACCCTTGTGATTATCTGCATATTGCTCGCCCCCATCGCCCGTGCCGCTTCTATGACACCTGCATCCACTTCGTTAAGAGCCGACTCAACCATCCTTGCGATATACGGCGCCGCGCACACAACAAGAGGCACTATCGTTGCCGTCGAACCGTAGCTCTGTCCCACAAGCGCCCTTGTAAAGGGAATGAGCAGTATCAGAAGGATAAGGAACGGTATGCTCCTTACAATGTTGCAGAATATATCAAGTATCCTGTATATTATGCGGTTGGGCTTAAGGCCGCCCGCCCTTGTTACGGTAAGGACTATACCCATCGGAAGCCCGACGGCATACCCCATCAGCGCGGAAACAAGAGTCATATACAGCGTATCCCTGATGCCTTCCAAAAGCATCTTTACTATCATAGGATCAAGCACCTTCCCTCACCTCCGTAACCGTAAGTCCTCTCTCTTTAAGATAATTGATCATGCTCCTCTGTATGTCTTCATCCTCCGGAAGCCCCAAAAGCATTTCACCCTTGGCTTTGCCGCCCACATTGCTCGTGTCGGCTCCCAGGATATTTACCGGTACATTATACTTAAGGATCAGGTTGGATATTACAGGCTCAAATGCCGAATTCTCGCTGAAAACGATCCTTACTACCCTTTCCGACTTAAGGCTTTCCACCGGCGAATAACCGCTCTTTCGGTTTGCTATGAGGTCCCTTGCAACATCCGTCTTCGGAGAAGCAAATATTTCCTCGACAAGTCCCTCCTCCACAAGGCGTCCGTTCTCGATTATAGCAACTTTGGTACAGATATCGGTTATGACAGACATCTGATGCGTTATAACCACGATCGTGATGTTAAGCTTTTCGTTTATCTCCTTAAGCAGCGAAAGGATGGACTCGGTCGTCTGCGGATCGAGTGCACTCGTGGCCTCGTCACACAGCAGAATACCGGGATTTGTCGCAAGTGCCCTGGCTATCGCCACACGCTGCTTCTGACCACCCGAAAGCTGCGAAGGATATGACTTTTCCTTATCCGCCAGATTTACCGTTTCAAGCAGTTCCCTGGCCTTTACGCGTGCCTTGCCTCTCTTCATGCCCGATATTTCCAGAGGAAAGCAGACATTGTCGATCACATTCCGCTGTTCAAGCAGGTTAAAGCCCTGGAATATCATGCCGATATCCCTCCGCTTTATCCTTAACTCCTTATCGGACAGTCCCGAAAGATCGACACCGTCTATCAGTACATGGCCTTCATCCGGCACTTCAAGGTAGTTGATCGAGCGCACCAGCGTGCTCTTTCCGGCCCCCGACATGCCTATGATACCGTATATCTCACCCTTCTTTATGTTAAGGCTCACATCATTTAAGGCAACGATCTCATGCCCGCCGGCCTCAAACCTTTTGGTAAGATTTTTGATCTCTATCTCACTCATCTAAGCTCTCCCGAAACACCGGTATTATTTGCCTTCGTAGAATACTACCGCGCCGTCGTATTTCTCCTCGATAAACTTCTTGATATCTTCAGACTTGAGCGCCTTAACAAGTGCCTTTATCTTCTCGTCGTTCTCATGTCCTTCACGAACGGCTATGATATTTACATAGGTCTGGGCCGCTACAGAATCCGTTGCCTCATATGCTATAGAGTCATGGCCTACGGAATAACCCGCCTCAAGAGCGTAATTACCGTTGAGCACGACATATGAAACTTCATTGACAACCCTGGCAACCTGAGCCGCCTCGAGTTCAACGAACTTAATATCATTAGGATTTTCGGTAATATCATTTACGGTAGCGGTAAGTCCCGCGCCATCCTTTAATTTGAGCAGTCCGTTATCCTGTAACAGAAGGAGTGCCCTTGCTTCGTTTGTCGTATCGTTGGGAATGGCTATCGTATCACCCGTAGCGATCTCATTAAGCGTCTTCTTTGTTCCGGGATAAATTCCGAACGGCTCGTAATGGATATCGCCGGCATCTACCAGATGCGTGCCCTGTTCCTCGTTGAAGCTGTTAAGATAAGGAACGTGCTCCATGTAGTTGGCGTCGAATTCACCCGATTCAACGACAAGATTGGGCTGTACGTAATCCTCAAACTCGGTAACCTCAAGCTTATATCCGTAACCGTCAAGTATCTTGGCCGCTTCTGCAAGTATCTCGGCATGAGGTACGGGCGAAGCCGCTATCTTGATCACCTTATCGTTACCGCCGCCTACCACCGATGAACTTCCCGATGCACATCCGAAAAGCATACATGATAAAAGCGCAGCGCTTAAAACAATCCCCAAAACTCTCTTTTTCGATAAACTCCTCATAATCTCATCCCTCTTTTCTTATTGAATAAAATTAAACTTATATGATTATACCGTTCATTTAAGAATAATACAATGTTTATGTGATCATATCGGACATGCGTTCCGCAAGGAATTCCTTTATCGTTGCGTTTACGGCCGTCGACATCTCTTTGATTATCCCAAGAAGTATGCGCTTATCCTCTCCGTCCATCGTTTCTATCGCATTAAGCATTCCCCTGCCCATCCTTAAGGGATCTGCCACAAAATCATTAAGATCCGAAGCTCCCGACCCGCTGACTATCTCAAAAAGCAGTTCCACAAACTCCTGCCTCTTCTCGTAATCCATATTGCTGACCCATCTGTTAACGGATGCGTCTCCCACATAAATATGAGTGTGCAGGTTGTCGGCTTTCTTAAACCCGTCTCCTTCCACTATCCAGTTGAACGGATCATGCTGTAATAATCCGAAATGCCTGCACCTTATGACCTCGTAGTTTTCCTGTGTCTGCAATACCATTCCGACTACCGATGACCTGGGTACACTCTTTTTTATACGGTCTTTTATCGCCATAAAATCCTCGCTGTCAAGAACACCCTCGGCGAAGCCCGGTCCGTCATGAGAATAAATGAGCCGTACCTTTTCACGAACATCCGGCTTACACTTCATCGCCGCATAAACAGCCAGGTTACCGCCCTTTGAATGTCCGCCCACAGTGACTTCGCTCCGTACTTCGGACACAACTCGGTTAAGGTACTGGACTGCCTTGGTCTGGGCCGGGATCGGCGTAATGAACGCCATGTTAAAGTCCTCCTTCCAGCCCGTCAGCGTTTCGTCGGTACCCCTGTAGGCAACATATATGAATCCCGTTTCGAACATACAGGTGATCGCCGAAAACTGGATCTCCCACTGGGCATCCACCATGTTAACGTATTCAAACAGCTTGACATTAGAAAACCGCCTGCTTGCCATCATGGCTTCAAGCAGGCCGCGGTTCACCTTCTCAAACCTTGCGTCCGCAAACAGCTGCTCGTATTCGGGACTTTCCTTAAGTTCGCCTATCGTCAGGGTATGCCCGGCCGCTTCAAGTGGTTTGTCGAACTTAAGATAGGCAAACTGGGATAACACAAGAGAATCAACCTCATTAAACGGAAGCTCCTCTATTGTCCTGTCCCCGTATTCGGTTACGTAATCGGTTATGTTTCCCATGATCTTTCTCACCTCTTTGCTTATACACACATCCTACAGAAGCGCGCATTCAAGTTCAATGTTACCGCCGTCAAACCGCTCAGGCTCACGGCCGTCTATATTTGTCATTATTATCTCATTAAGCTCACTGTCAAATGACACGGATCGTATGCTTTTTAGCACCCTGTGTTTTGCATTGTTAAGATCGGTGCCGATTACCAGCATGGAACGGTCTGCCGCGGCATCGCAAAGACGGCTCAGAAAATACCGGTACAGATCCGCTTCATCGTTTTGGGCAAGCAAAAATGATATAAAAGCAAAGTCAGCCTCCTCATTATCCTGTGGGAAGGTAATATACCCAAGCTTTGAAATAAGCGGATTAAGCCTTCGCAGGAATGAATAGATCCCTGTGCATTTTTTCAGTACATACTGCTTGACTTTACTCCGATTCCATACCGCGCCCGCGGCAACAATCCTTTCGTCCCGTTTAAGCAGATAAAAGTCCTCCGCCTTTAAATCCCCGAGATCGGACAGCCTGTCAAAGGCCGGGAAGAGATTCTTCTTTCTGCCGTTTTCGTTAAGAAAACTAACGATCCCGCTTTCGTCATCCGCGGCGGCCTTAACAAACTCTGTTCCCGCCGGCCCTGCCTTTATGCGGACCTTAGGGTTTATTATATATGTCCTGTATGCCGCCAGCCTTTCGGCATAAGGCATGAACCTGCGCTTTTTATGGAGCATTCTGGATACATCGTCATTTCCGGTTATAAGCGAACAGAAATAACTGTCACAGTTAACCTTCTTACACATCTTATCAAACGCTTCATACCAGTTAATGGCTGTATCGATTCCCTTAAGCCGCTTCATGTTAGTCACATAACAGACCCTTCTTTTACTTCCGTTTATATACATGGACCTCGGTATTGCGGCTATCGTCGCGATAACTTCACCGCTCCTTTTTATGACTCCCGCTACCGAATCGCCGCTCTCACTAATAAAAGAAGCGCACGGGTCAGAGCGTCTTGTATAAAGAAGTTTTAGCCCTCCGGGAGCCGTATCCTCTTCCATTATCTTAAGAATGCCCGCCGCATCATCATGCGTTGCAAAGCAAAAATCCATGCCTCTCCCCTTTCGCCGCAGGATCATGCGGCGCTTAATCCATGTTTTCGCCGACCGGTATCCCTATTCTTTTATCAACCTCAAAATGGAAAAGGATGTTGATAAACCAGTACGCAAAGTTTATGAGCGGGTTTCTGGTGCGTTTTAAGCACGTCATTCCCCTGCTTACTATAGAGCCAAAACGGAAAAATTCCTTTTTATACTTACGGCACAGGTCACGCAGTTCCTCGGCACTTAAACGCTTCGGCCTAAAGGATATCGTCCCGAAGGTATACCCCTCCTGCAGCCACCACTTGTCGGAAATAAGCCTGCCCTCGTCACGGAAGGCATTATAAGTCGGCGTATTCGGGAAAGTCAGCAGATGGTTGAACGCTATAACAAAGAACTGATGCTTTCTCGTGAACTCAAGCGTGCGCTTAAAGCTTTCCTCGGTATCCTCATCAAAGCCGAACACAAAAGAAGCATAGATGCTTATACCGGCTGCATGGATCTTCTCGATAAGCTCGTCACGCTCCCCGAGGCGCTGTGTCCACTCTTTGTTCATCTGCTTTAAGTTGTCCATGTTTATAGATTCAAAACCTATGAGAACCATGGTACAGCCGCTGTCATGCATAAGCCGCAATGCCTCATCATCCCTGGCTATATCAAGGGTTATCTGCGTTGTCCATGTAACCTTGAGCTTCTTGATCTCGGTGAATAATTCCCGTGCAAAAGCCCTGTCGGAAAAAATACTGTCATCGACAAGGAAAAACAGCTTATGCCTGCACGACTTCATCTCCGCGATGATGTCTGAAACCTCGCGGTGTATATACTTTGAATCATAATACTTTGCGATCGAGCAGAACTCGCAGTTATGGTAGCATCCGCGGCCGGTTTCCACTAAGGATACCGGCAGGTACTTATTAAGCTTATCCGCATATATCGAGCGGTCGGCTATCCTGTAATCTATGCAGGGACTGCCCACATATCGATCCTTAAGTACCCCTCCCTTAAGATCTTCGATCAGCGAGCGCATGTTCGCACCGCAGTTGTTTATCATTATCGCATCACAGTATTCGAGGGCTTCATCGGGCATAAGGGTCACGTGATATCCGCCAAGTACCACCTTTCGGCCGCGTTTCCTGAATTCTCCGGCTATATGGTATGCCCTCTTTGCCGTGTATGTTTCGACCGTTATCAGCACAAGATCGGTTTCAGTATCATAATTGATACCTTCTATCCTGTCATCGTAAAATTCCCTGTCCACCTCTTCAGGAAGCAGCGTGTTCATCACGGCGATGGTCAGCGGTTCCATCAGCCAGGATTTCAGATATTTCTCGTTTTTCTTCCTGCCTATCGCCGGCAGTATGAACGTCACCTTCATTATCGTCCTTCTCCTTACAGCCGAAGGTCATTCCCTGCTTTTCGAACACTTCCTTCTTAAACACGGGATTATATATAAGATAAGTGAAAAACCTCACCGGATTCCTTAAGTTGGTCCGCGGTTCAAGCATCCTGTAAAGTATGGAACCTGCGCTGTTAAACCTGCGCCTGCACGAAAAGCCCGCCTCCGTAAGCTCATCCGCCGTCATGTTTTTGGGTACAAACGCAGTATAATTGAACCTGTACTGCTCGTGAAGCCACCACTTTCCGCCATATAACAGCCTGTCCTCGGCCTTAAGCTGGTCATACAGTGCGGTGCCGGGATAAGGCATAAGTATGTTATAAGCCGCAAAAGTAAACTTGTTCCTCCTTGCAAAGTCATAGGTCGCTTCTATCGACTCAAGCGTATCCGTATCGTGCCCGATAGTGAAAGCTGCCCAGGTCTGCAGGCCGTAGTGCCGCAGTTTTTCAACAGCCTCGGCATAATGGTTGGAAACATACTTTTTGTTGACACCCTTATGCATATAGTCAAGGCTTTCGGGCTTTATCGACTCAAATCCGATCACAAGTCCGAGACACCCGCTTTTTACCATGAGCCTCATAAGCTCATCGTCATCGAGCATATCAAGGCTGCCCTGGCTGACCCAGCGTACCTTTAAGGGAATGAGAGCACGGAACAGCTCCTTTGCACGTTCTTTATCTCCCACTATATTGTCATCCACGAAGAACAAGAGCTTTCTCTTCTGTGACTTTATCTCTGTCACCACTTCGTCAACGTCCCTTGTAAAGTGCCTTTGCCCAAAATACACGCTGCTCGCACAGTATTTACAGTTATACTTACAGCCCCTTGAATACTGGAGGAGGGATATCGGCATGTATTTCTTACCCTTGTAGATATCCCTCCGGGTGATCACGCCCTTCTGCGGAACACACACGGGTGCGCATTCATATACTTCCTTAAGCGTTCCCGCCTTCAGATCATCCGTCATTTCTTTCCATTTATCCTCGGCATCGCCTATCATGACGGAATCGGCGTGTCCCTTTACTTCCCCGGGCAGCAGTTTGACATGCATACCGCCCATCAGAACCTTAATGCCCCGCCTCCTGTATTCATCCGCTATCTCGTACGAACGTCTCGCAGTAAATGTCTCGACCGTTATCGCAACAAGGTCCGCAGCTTCGGAATACGGTATGGGTTCAAGGCGGTCATCATACATCTTAACTTCAATATCCGGAGGTGTCAGCGCGGCAAGGATGCCAAGCTGCAGCGGTTCCATGCTCGCATTGTCAACGTACAGGCTGTGTTCCCGCCTTCCGATATTGGGTTTTATAAGGATTATCTTCAACTTCTTCTCTCCGATCGTAATATGGACCCCTTCCGCTTAAGTATCCCCCTTCATGACGCTGCCCAGAAAACCACCCTGTTTCCTGTGTATCTCCGAACGTGAGATAAGATTTATGAGCACGAACACAATGGATCCAAACACTCCCTGATGATTGACTTTTGCCCCGAACATCCTTTTTAAGATGTTTCGGAATGTATTAAAGTCATATCTTGCTGCCCTGCAGCCCTCCATGAGCTCATCACAGGTCATGGACTCAGGGTAAAACATTGCATCCCCGTACCTGTACTCATCGTCAAGCCACCATTTATCAAACCTCATTAAGCCCTTCTCTTCCATTCGCTTATACAGCGAGGTTCCCGGCAGGATCATAAGCGGATTGAAATTCGCCACGGCCAGATGATTCTTCATTGCAAATTCATAGGTCTCCTTAATGGACCGGGCCGTGTCATGATCGTATCCGAGCACAAACATCGCATATATCATTATTCCGTGCCTGTAAATATTTCTTATCGCGGCTTCGTAATCCTTGACACCGATATTGGCACTCTTATGCATAAGTTCGAGGTTTTTTGCGTTAAGCGATTCAAACCCTATAAGCACCATGATGCAGCCCGATTCACGCATGAGCGTAAGCAGTTCGTCATTGAACGCGATATCCATGCTGATCTGGCATGCCCAGCGTTTCTTAAGCGGACGCATCGCAGTAAACAGCTCCCTTGCCGTTTTCTCATTTACGAACAGGTTGTCATCTATAAAAAAAATTAGCCGTTCCCTGCTGTTTTTTATCTCTTTTATGACATCATCTATATCCTTCTGTCTGACGCCTGACGGATACAGGCTCTTTATCGAACAGAAATCACAGTTGTACTTACAGCCCCTGGAGGCCTGCACCATGCCGAGCCTTAAGTATTTCTTGCCGTCAAAGCAATGTGAGTTGTTGTTAACACAGGCCATGGAACACTGATTCTTTGAATCATATCTTTGTTTCACACAGCCGTTTTTCACATCTTCAAGATATGAAACCCATGTATCCTCTGCATCACCTACAAGGACGGTGTCGGCATGCTTTAGTACCTCATCCGGCATAGCGGAAGCATGAAAGCCTCCCATGACAGTACGCAGACCGTACTTCTTATACTTATCCGCCAGTTCATATGCATGTTTTGCGGCGAAAGTTTCAACCGAAAATGCCACTATGTCCGCATCAGGCTTATCCGGCAGTGATTCTATCCGTTCATCGTAGAAGCTTATGTCAAAATCATCCGGCGTTAATGCTTCCACTATGGGAAAAACGAGGGGCTTTAGCGCGTCCTTCCCTTTTGAATACATCATATTGACTTTTATGAATGCTATCCGTGTTTTCGCCACAGATGCTAAACCTCCGGTATATCCGAGTTATCGGTCATTACGCTTTCATCATATTTATTGAAGTTCTTCGCATATTTGCGGTAACCTATGTTGCATAAGAGATAGATGAAAAACCAGCGCTTGATCCGCTTAAAATCGAACCTCTGAAATATCGCCTTCCACGAATAACACATCATCCAGGCTTCTTCGATACCTCTTTCGAGTTCCTGTTTGGTCATGTTCTTAGGCTTATACACAACATGTTCCACATCGTAAAGCGCCCAGTCATCCTCGGTTATCCTGTCCTGTTCCTTAAGTTCGTTATAGAATGGTGTTCCGGGGAACGGAGTTATTATCGAAAACCTGGGCAGATCGATCTTTGCGCTTAGGCAAAGCTGTGCCGTACGCTTAAATACATCCGTATGATCCTCATCGCTTCCGAATGCAAAGCAGCCCATGACAAGTATGCCGTGATCGTGAAGCTTCTGCATGATCCAGTCATATTCGTTCACCGTATTGACGCCCTTGTTTATGTCCTTCTGCGTTTCCTGATTGACCGACTCAAATCCCAAAAGCAGGCCCTTACACCCGCTCTTTTTAAATACGGCAAGAAGCTCATCGTTATGCCCTATCGCTGTCGTTGTAAGCCCGAACCACCACTTCTTAAGCGGTATCATGGCAGTGAACAGTTCTTTTGCATACTTTATGTCCGCTATAAGATTCACGTCAGGGAAGATGACTATCTTACCCTTAAATGTCTTTATCTCCGCTATGACATCTTCTACGGGCCTTGTTATCACGTGTTTTCCGAATGCCGTTGGATAAGCACAGAAAGAGCATGCGTGATTGCAGCCCCTGACGCACTCTACGGTATTAAGCGTGATGTACCTGTCTTTTTTAAGCAGATCCTTTCTTGGTATCGGCCGGCCCGAAATATCAACACAGGAATGTCCGTAGTAAAACTCCTTTAATCTGCCCGCCGCAAGATCACGCATGGCCTGCGGGAAAGTTTCATCCCCAAGCCCTACCATCACGCAGTCAGCGTGCTGCTTTGCCTCATCGGGCATCACGGTTGCATGTACGCCTCCTATAATTACCGGGATCCCCCTGCTTCTGAAATAATCCGCGAAACGATAGCTGCGCTCTGCTGTTCCCGTGATGCAGGTTATACAGATCACATCCGCCTTAAGGTCAAGCGGTATCGCTTCTGCCGTCTCGTCATATATCACAGGTTCCGCGTTAAGTTCAGCGGGGAGCAGTGCTGCAAGCAGAGCCAGTGTTATCGGCGCATAGTGCAGGTTTTTATGGAACATTCCGTTGTATCTGTGCATTGCCCCCGCGGGAGCAAGAAAAGCAACCTTCATATCTTACCCCTTCAGAATACGGATCCCACGGCCATGACCAGATACATCACAAGCACAAAAGCGACCGCATATTTCGACTTTTCAAATCTGTTCATCAGCGCAGGTTTATCATTGTTTTTCATGCATATCACAAAGCTCGGTATGACCATCAGCGAAATGATAAGTGCTACCGCACCGCCTACTATCTTAAGATATCCCATGAACCCGCTGCCGCTTACAAAGGTCAGGATAAGCGCGGGTACCGTGGCTATCGCAAAGGCTATCCGCCCTTTAAGCCCTGTCTGCACAGAAACGATATCCGACGAGGCAAGCCCTATCGACCAGAAGGATGTAAGCATAGCGAATACGATAAACAGGGAACCCAGTATCCTGACGGTTCCTCCTACCGCATCGGCCCACCCGACTATCGCTATCTCTGTCACCTCTTTCGAAGTTATGATAGTACAGACTGCCACCGTAACCGACAGGACAAGGTTTATAAGCAGGCCAAGCTGAATAGACCTGCGTACCGGCTTGACTTCCCTCTTAAGATATTCAACCGACTGTGGAACGGCAAATATCGCGGAAAATGAAAACATTATCATACTGAACAGAGCAGCAAAGCCTTTTAAGCTTCCGGATATTACCATGCCTGCATCAGCGTTTATATTGGCAGCCGAGAATACAACGGCAGTTACCAGAATGGCCGTCATCAGTATGACTGTAACACCCTCACCCGCAGCAACAGCCTTAAGTCCCAAAAGTACAACAAGTGCGGCGACAACATAAAATACTATACGGATAACAGCCCCCTTTACCGCTATGAGCGGAGTGATAATATCGGCCGCACCCGAAATATAAGCGGCAAGGTTGGCTTCAAGAACCACCACAAGGATAACAAAGAATAAAAGCCTTAAGGCTCCTCCGGCCCGGCCTTTAAAAAGATATGTATTAAAAACCCCAAGGATATCCGACACGTTGTCCTCATGTAGCATAAGCTCGGCTATCATAAGATGCATGAGTACGCTGACAAGATAGGCAAGCAGAAAAGCAAGCACGCCTCCAACGATCCCGGCGCGCACCACAAAGTACGGTATAGCCATGACACCGCTGCCTATACCGTTACCCGCAACGATACAAGCAGCGGAAAAAGTCCGTTTATTCTCGCTTATTTCTTTGTCCCTTCCCACTATCCTGCCCCTTGATCATATTAAGCCGTTCATTTAAAGCTATCGACATACCCAGAACACCCCAGAATACGGGTGCCGTGCATACGATACTGTCATTTGCCGCAACAATGATCATATATGCGATGCAGCCGATATACATGCCAAGTCCTATCCTTGACCCGTACATAAGGGTTTCGTCATTAAGATCGATGCTCACGTATAAACGTGCTCCTTTTATAATATAATACAGGAAGAAAGCAATAATGCAAAGCAATGCGGGAAATCCGCTCTCCATCCATGTGCAGATATAGTAGCTGTGAGGTTTAACATCATACTCAAAGCTTCCCCAGCCTACCGAATATGTTTTTCTCACATAATCATCCTGCTGATAATCCGTGATAAAAAGATTCGAACCGCATCCCAGCAGAAAATGCTTTTTCAGTACGGGAATGCTCCTGTTCCATATGGCACCACGTCCGCTTAAAAATTCATCCGGAAATAACCCTGCCGAAATTATCTTTGGATATTTAACCAGGCACAGACCTGATGTTACATAATAATACGTACCGTCTGTGCAGTTTGTTACAGGCCACTGATGATTGTCTATGACAAATGACGCTACATATACCCCGGGCTGTCCCGTGGGTTCACCCTTTACCGCGGCAAAAGCGTACTCAAAGCACTCATCCAGACTGTACACTCCGTCGCTGTATGATGTTTTTAAGGTTCTTCCTTCCTTATCCCAAAACTCGGGCCTTATCTCACCGTCATCCGTAAAATCAAACCTGCAGTGCAGCTCATTCCCCGAATAGAAGAAAAATACCACCTCATCGTCTTTTGTATCCATATCAACTATCCTTCCGTACGGATACCTGCTTTTTCCGGATATTTTTTCACTTACGCGGGATCGCAATGCGGGTACGATGAGTACGGCCAGAATGACTGCGATAAATACCGCGGCTGCAGCCGCAAGCGCTTTTACACCCATTTTTCGATACATCCTTAACATAAATACCGCAAATACCGAAACCCCAAGGGCTATCACGGCCGACATCGATCCGCTCCTGTACAATACAAACAGTGAAACTGCTGCCAGCACTCCTGCCGCGATCCGAAGATATTTATTTATTCGTAATGAAGCGATCATAACACATACGGGAAGCATGACTGAAAGATATACTCCGGTATAGTTCTCGTTGTACAGTGTACAGTAAGCCACTTTCCCGTACCGCATTACCGCTATCTTTCCGGATCCGTCACGCATACCGGCGGGTGTTAAAAGCCGGCTTACAAATTCGGTATTAAAGGGATCTGCACCCAGACCCTGCAGGAGACCGATGATCATCATCAGGGCATAAGATACGGCGCACAGATATATGACTTTTTTAAGCTGACTTTCGGAATCGATAAACAGATATGAATACGTGCATATCACCGCATATGATACAACAACTCCGACGGGTTCAAACCTGTCATAAGATGTTCCGAAAGAAAGTGCCGGATACTTCGAACAGATCCCCGAAAGCACCACAAAGAAAAGATATGGGATAAACAACAGAAACGACTTGTCAACACATGGCTTTTCCTTTGTTTTCAGCACCCTGAAAACAGAGGCAATTATCATTACCGCCATAAGTATCTGAACTGCAAAAGATTTATATGCAAGAAAAACATCCGACGAATAATAGCTTGAAGGAAGGAACCACGGGTATCCGGCCAGAACATCATTCGTATAAAAGTATACGCCTGTTATAAGCGGAATAATCCCGACCGCAGCAGCGGTCGGGATCCAGTATCCGTTTGGTAAGTATATTTTTTTTACTCTACTGTGCTTATTGTGCATGTTGCCGTATAATTTCCGTCAGATGTTGTCATGGTTATTACAGCCGACCCTGTACCGACGGCAGTAACCTTGCCTTTCCCGTCGACAGTTACAACGTTAGGATCGGAGCTTATAAAGCTGACCCTCTTATCAGCCGCCCTGGCTGTCAATACCGGTGTAAGCGTAAATTTCTGTTTTTTACCGGCACTAAGTCCCGTAACCTTCACTGCCTTGGAATTGTTATCCGTAACGGTTGTGCCTTTCGGACTGCTCTTAATATTAAGCTTTACGTCTTCCTCATGCATGCGTCCGAGGACCTTAACGGTAACAACAACCTTCTTTTTGCTCCCGTCAGTTGTGATACCGGTCAGCTTTGCGGTCCCGGGGGCAACGGCTGAAAACTTTAACTTCATTCCGCTTGAGGTTGTCTTGGTATCCACGACCACCACCTCTTCGTTACTGCTTGTCCATGAAATACTCTTATATGTAGCTTCCGAAGGAGTCACAATTACAGGGTTTATCTCTAAGCTGTTACCTTCCATCAACGTAGGCTTCTTATCAGCCTTATCCGCAAGTGCTACCTTCTTAACCTGAACGCATACACTGAATGTGCAGCTGTCATATTTTGCAAAACCTCCGTCAGGCTCTTCGGCAGTAGCTGTTATCGTAACAATTCCGACACCCTTAGCTGTGACTTTACCCTTGGCATCCACCGATGCGATACTGGCATCACTGCTTGTCCATACAAGCGATTTGTTAGCGGGTTTACCGCTTGCAGCCGAAACATCGGCCTTTAATTTAATCGACTTGCCCACGGCCAGATAAGGAGAAAGCTTGGATTTATCTATCTTCACGCTTTCTACCGGATTACCTATCTTTATCGTACATACAGCCTTCTTATTGCTGCCATCCTTCGCTGTTGCGGTAAGCTTTACTGTACCAGCGCTTAATGCCTTAACACGTATGCTTCCGTCAGGATTTACGGTGAAGCTTATTTTTCCTTCTTCGGAAACGCTCCATTCAAGCTCAGTGTTATCTGCCCACTCCGGTGCCGCAGCTGCCCTTATCGTCTTTACCGCCCCGATGCCCATGTCAGCTTTAGAAGGCTTAAGTGTAACCTTGCTTACCTTAACCTCGGTACTTACAACATTGACAGTGCATACGGCTTCCTTTTCCGCGCCCGTTACATCCTTAACCTTAACGCCTACCTTGACCACAGCCTTTTTCACACCCTCGGGAAGGGCCTGTGCCGTGATCTTTCCGCCTTCAAGTTTAATATATGAGCTTTCGCCGCTTACAACACTGAATACAGCCTCACCCTCGATCGTCGCATCCTCAGGTACAGGCGCCGGCTTTAAGGTAAATGATTTACCCGAATGCAGAGTGATATTTGTTGCATTAAGACTAAGCTTACTTAAAGGCACAACCACCTTAAGTGCATATGATGCATGTTTTCTACTGAAATCATCATATGCAACAATAGTTACGTCTCCGCCCGAAACGGCTGTAACATTTCCTTTTGAGTCAACCGTAGCTATCCTGCTGTCGGAACTTATCCATCTTATCCTGTCGCTGATCGCATTTGCGGGAGTTACCTTTGCGGTAAGAGCGAGTTTCTTTCCCTTATTGAGTATCTTTAAGCCTTCCGGAGCAGTTATCTCAATGCTTTCAGCCTTTACTCCTATGGTAACTTTGCATATAGCCTGCTTATTGCCTCCGTCCGTTGACTTTACGATAACCTGTGATTCTACCGTTGACTTGTCACCCGGTATGGAAGCTGCCGCTATAACAAGCGCCCTGCCGCCACCCTGATTGGTGACTGTAAGGTTTGAATCAGAAGCCTCAAAGGATATGGCCGGTCCTGATACCACAACGGCACCTCCCGTCGTTGTGACGGTGGTTCCCGTAGGTGTATAAGCTCCCACATCCGCACGTAAGGTAAACGCGTCACCCGTACCTATTGTAGCAGATTCAGGGTCAAGTGTAATGGACTTTATCGGCTCATATACCGTAACTTCACAAGTGTTCGTTGAAGGTATGCCGGCTCCCGTCTTTACGGAAATAACGGCCTTTCCTGCATTTATCGCAGTAACATTTCCGGACTGATCAACAGAAGCGACCGAAGAATCGGATGTCATCCATATAAGCGTCCTGTCATCCTTGTCCGATACATTGGCAAACTTAGGTGTTATAAGCGCACTGCTGCCGGTTGCAAGCCAAAGACTGTCCTTATCAAGGGTAACCGTCATTTTGCTGGCAGGCGTCCATGTAACAGATGCAGGTTCACTGCAGCGTATCTCGTTTATATTACCTGAATTGGCCAAAACTTTTATGGAATATTTGCCTGATCCGTAAGTTTCCGCAAAAGAACTTAAATTAAACTCATTTATATCGACATCAAACGGAAGGTTATCATCTTCTGATGCGCCATCCGGCAGTATGTCTACGAGATAACCTTTGCTTCCTTCCACCTCATCCCATTCAAGCCATTCAACGCCGTCCCTGTCGGTTACCTTAAGGTTTGCCGGGGTTGAAAGCCTCGTGGAAGGTATAACGTAATCTATGGTGTTGCTGAAAAACTTCCCGTTATATCCTTCTTCAGCACCTTCAACCTTGATATAGCATTCGTATTTTCCGCTTTTGTCAAAATATGACTGTCTCCAGCGAAGTGTTTTAAGGTTCTCTATGTTATCACGAATGAAGTAGAAAACCCTTTCAATTTCACCCTTATCATCATACCTGGACAGCTGATAAGTAAAGTGACCCTTATTGGGTGCATTGGCCGGATCAAATACCGGAACGATCCGCCCGTCTACGGTAAATTCAGGCTTAAGCCAATCATCATCGGGCTCATTATCAATGTTTATGTCTTCCGTATCCTGAACATTTATACCCCTTCGCTCGCCGGCGGAAACTCCCGCGGCTGCGGAAACTCCTTTATTCTCCGTAACTGCATCTTCAAGGCCCGCATCCAGGGCGCCTTCTTCAAGAATGTCCTCCTCACAGTTTTCCGACAGACTTGTGTCCTCAAGAGTTTCGTATGATGTACCGTCCGCAATCTCCACTCCGAAAACCGTCTGAGGGAAAGCTGCGGACGTAATCCCGAGAACCGCCGTAAGGATCAATGAAATAATACGTTTGTTTCTCATTTTAACCTCCTTGTTTCAAAACGGGCCGTTTGTCACATCCGGCCCGTTAAGTGATTATCCTGCCTGTTTATACTAACACACAGGCAGGATAATTTCAAGCATACTTTCCTACTTGAGAATGACTAAATATTAAACCTTCCGGTTGTATCCTGCAGCGTGCCGATGCTGTCCATTACATCCCTTGTCTCATCGGATACATTCTCGCTTGATGCTGTAATATTCTGCATATTTCCGGAGATATCATGTACAGCATTGTTAAGTGCATCCTGAGCGCTTGTTATCGCCTCGATAACCCTGCTTATCTCGGTAACGGATGCATTAAGCCTGTCTGCACCTGAGCCAAGCTCCCTGCTCACGCCGCTGTAATACTCGGCATCTTCCCTGTAATTATTGGCAAGGGTTTCAAGGTTATCGTAATCAGGCAGCACATTTTCATTAAGGAACTCTATTATCTGCTCACTTACGCTTGATAAGCGCTTAATATTGGACATAACCTCGGAAATCAGCGAATTAACCTTGTCTATCTCATTACCCGTAGTAACGCTTAAGGAATTTATCTCATCTGCAACAACGGCAAAACCGCGGCCCGCGTCTCCCGCCCTTGCCGCCTCTATGGAAGCATTGAGCGCTAAAAGGTTGGTCTGGTTTGCAATGCTCTGGATAGCATTAGCGACATCCACGATCTGTTCTATTACCTTAACGCCTTCAAGGGCCGATTCAAGATCGTTCTTGGATCTGTTGGTCACCTCTACCGCATGATTCTTATTGTTAAGGATTTCGGGAACCATAGCCTCGACCCTGCGGATTATCTCATCTGTCCTCTCACTCATGAGCCTTGTATCATTTGTGAACGAATCGGATGCTTCGGTCACGTCATTGCAGATAGATTCAATGCTCTGTATGCTCGAGGTCTGCTCCATGATACCGCCTTCGGTACGCTGCATTGCCTCGTTTATCTCAAGGATACTGTCATTGATGCCGCTTATCTTATCAGATGCGGACAGCATCTTCTCCCTGATGGATTCCGATTCCTGTTTAGTCTTATGTATTGCATCGATAAAGCGAGTTTCCAGCTCGGAGAGCAGGTACCCTATCTGTTCAACCTCGGATCGTGTCTCCTTTACATTGCCGCTGCCGATGATCTTATCGGTAATGAACGCCTTCATCTTTTCCATGGGAGCAAGCTGCTGCCTGATAAGGCCGGTCATGATGATAACGACGGCAATTATAGCTATGACAGCTATGATCACACTCAGCAATATGAGGCTGTATGTGCCGGAAGTTACGTTCTTCTTGGGTGTTGCAAGACCCAGCAGCCAGTTGCAGCCTTCCACCTTTGAGGTGACAAAATAGTTGGCCTCGCCGTTATAATCATTTGTAAGTACCGCGCCGCTCCCCGGACTGCTTATGAGAGAAGTAAGCCCCGGCATAACGCTTGATACTGCAACCGCCGTGTCTTCACCCGGAAGATAATCGGCATTTTCATGTATGACATAATTGCCCGATGAATCGATGAGAAAACCGTACTCACCCGGTTCATAGGGGATTTCATTAAGAATACCCTCTATATATCCCAGTGTATAATCGGCTCCGAGTACACCTACGAGCTGGCCTTCCCTATACACGGGGGAAGCAATGGTTATACACATTCCGCCTATGAGAACATCCATATACGGATCCGTAACAATGGTAGTTCCCGCCGCCTTGGCTGCCTTGTACCAGCCCCTTGCGGTGGGATTGTAGCCTTCCGGAGTCTCCGCTTCAGGATCTGTCTGCAAAAACTCTTTGTCTTCTGTTCCGTAATACAGGTTTAAAAGCTCATCACGGCCTTCGGATTCGGTCGTAACTATTGCCTGCATATGAGCGCTGTCATAATCCTCATCCGGAAGTGCCTTAAAAGAAGCGGACGCCGCCGTATTAAGGCCCATCTGGAGTTCTATCCAGCTATTGATGGAATTGGCATATTTGTCTGAGCTATACTGCAGCTCCTTCTTCAAATGCACGGTTAGATTTTTACTTGATGTCCCAACGATTATCGATGTTGAAACAAGCATTACGACCGCAACTATGATTATAACGGCCGCTGTAAGTTTACCTTTGATCGTACCTTTCATTTCATGCCTCCCTGTTGTTCGGATTTCAAATGCCTTCAGGCTGTGTTACATTTAATCATATATGTAATAATATCATGCCCTCCCGTAAGCTCGTCAAGCACAATATTCACCTTTATACCTTTCTTAGCAGTATATCCACACAGAAGCCGTTATCGTTGTAGTATTCAAGGCCGCCCTTCTGCTTCTCCATATACCACTTGGCAAGGTAAAGCCCGAGACCGTATCCGGTTTTTCCGCCGGTATTTCCGCCACGGTAATACTTGGCCGCGATGAGCGGAAGATCCTCCTCTGAAACTCCCGGTCCCGAATCCTTTATGCTTACCCTTATAAACTTAACGGAATTACCGTCCGCCAACTGCATGTCCGGTGTCTCCGAAAAGCTTACACGTATATCCGTTCCGGCGTATTTATTCGAATTTCCGACGATATTATCGATAACCTGTTCCAAACGCAGCTTATCCATGTATACGAGACATTTGGGTATATCGTCCTCGATGATTATCTTTCCGTATGCGGTAAGTGACCTGAAATAACTCTCTATAACTTCGGTGCTCTCCGGCTCCGGATTTACTTCGATCCTGTCAAGCTCTTCCAGAGTCACATGCATGACATTGCTCATAAGTGCGCTGATCGTATCGGCTTTCTGTGATATAGAACCTACCTTTGCAAGAGTATCCTCTATCTCATCAGCCTCCATGGCGCTGCCGGGCTTACCCTTTAACGCCTCGAGCCTGCGCCTGTTCTTTACCTCCAGTACTTCACACGCCGCCTTTATAACCGCGACGGGTGTTTTTATGTCATGACTTAAGGCGGTGACCATTTCCTTCCTCGCTATCTCCGCCTCCATCTCACGCCTTTTGGATGCCTTTAGTTCCTCCCGCATAAGATCGAAGCCTTCGGTAAAGCTTTCAAAAAGGTTATTCCTGCGCATCGGCAGCTGTATATCCAGGTTTCCCTTTGCAACCTCGACGGAAAAACCGGTCATCTCCCGGATCGGCCTTACGACCATGATGTAAAAGAGCAATAACAGCAAATAGCCGCTTATCAGTACTACTGCCCATAGTACCATAGCGGCATGATAAAACTCGGCCTTTATTTTTTTGTATTCACCCTTTACGTCTGTCCAGGCGACCTTGCCGATGTACTCTCCTTCGGGTGCCAGATCAAGCACAAAAGCATTGTCGGCATAAAGAGAAGCAAGCTCCGGATCGTCAAGCCCTGTTGACAGTACCAGGACACATCCGTACTTTGCTTCGATCTCTTCTTCGGTCATTCCCGCATTATAATCATCGCAGATCAAATGCAGCTTATCATTGTAACTCACGATATCCCTTTTGGAGAATGAATTACAATTATTGATCCTGACGAACATATAAAGAGCGGCGAGCATGGCCAGCGTAAAGATGATCAACATTCTCTTAAGCAGCTTCATATTTCCAGATAATATCCCGTTCCCCAGACCGTTTTGATAAGCTCCGGTGAATTGGGGTCCTTCTCAAGCTTCTCACGAAGCTTCCTTATATGCACATTCAATGTGCTGTCGGAGAAAAAGGTATCACCCCACACTTCATCAAAAAGCACTTCCTTTTTTACAATGGTGTTCTTATGCCGGTAAAGACAGTCAAGCAAGGCATATTCCTTCGCTTTTAGCGGGATACGCTTTCCTTCAAGCACAGCGGCCATGGTTGGTGCATAGAGCGTTAGTTTACATAATGTATCTCCATTCTCTTTAGCACTCTCTTCCGGTACCCGGGCTTTAGCGCCCGAAGCCTTCATCTGCTCGATCCTTTTTAGATTGACCTTTACCTTTGCAAGAAGCACCGACAGGCTGTATGGCTTCTTTACGTAATCATCGCCGCCGATACTTAATGCAATGAGCACATCGTCGTCACTCTGCCTTGCACTTATGAACAGTATCGGAAGCTGCATGTCCTCCCTAAGCCTCTTGCATACGTCAAAGCCCGAACCATCCCCTAAGTTAATGTCAAGCAGGACGAGATCCGCGGTATTCTCTTTAAAGAAGTCATAACAGCCGGCTGCGGAAACAACGTACTCGGTGGATACCTCAAACATCTTAAAGTATTCCGCCGTCATCTTGGCAAGTTCTGTTTCATCATCGACAATAAGACAATTATAATGCATGTGATACCTCTCTTGACAAATTATACCACAACATTTACTCTTCCGTGATCATCTTTACGGGATCAAGGCCGCGTATCCTTCTGCCAACAATACCGGAAGTGATAAGCGCCACTCCGACGATTATAAGGAAGGTAAGCAGATATGACAGAGGGAATATAGCGAAATCCACCCGCTTAAAGCCGAATATCCCAAACATCAGCATACTCAGCTTTGCTCCCGAAGCATTACCTGCAATAAGGCCGATGGCCACCCCCATCAATACTCCCGGCATATTTGAGAGCATGGTCTGTACTATAAGCTGCCATGATGTGAAACCCAGTGCCTTGCTGACACCTAAGTTACGCCACTCCCTGTTTATCTGTGTTCTTATGACAAGCGCCTCGACAAACGCGGTTATAATGATCGTAAGCAGCGCTATGCCCATTGAAAGCCCTTTCATCGCACCTGTGATCATTCCTATGGTACTCCTGGTAGACTCCGCTACATTAACTAGATCAACATCCGGATACATTTCCTTAAATCCGGTTTCAAAATCCTCATATGTATATCCGTTCTTAAGCTTTATGCTCCAGTTATAGTTGTTGTACCTGGGAGTTAACCTCTCCTGCCCTCCGGTCGTCATATATCCCATCATTCCCATATTATTGAAGGTCTGGTTCAAGCCGCAAACTATGTAAGAATCTTCTTTTTCTCCGCTCTTTACCATGACAACGTCCCCTACCGTTACGCCCAGCCTGTTTGCCGCGTTTGTTGCGAGTAATACCTCGTTATTGTGTTTCGGCCACCTTCCCTCCACAAGGCCGCCGCTATGCAGGTTTTCCGTATCGGTAAAACACCTTGTGGTTATGCTCTGTCTGCTCTTACCGTACGTATATTCAAACGACATCCATATATCCCCGTATGCATATTTGACACTGGACATGGACATAATGTTTTTATACATGGATTCATCTCCGTTAGTCTCCGCATCTTCGGCAATAAAGCCGCCCATGTTCATTACCGCTTCATCATTGTAAAAAAACGTATCTATCATGCCAAATCCGGTAGTTGTGGATATCGTGAGTATCGCTGCGATAAATATGATTCCAAGCTGGGACGAAAACCTTCCGAAAGTCTCCTTAAGTGCCAGCGTCACAGGTACAGGAAGCAGTGTTTTATCAAAGGCAAAGTAATTTTTCTTAAAGCTGTGCGCATTGATCCCTCCCCTTAAGGCTTCAAGCACCGTCGTCTTTTTGTAATCCCTGCCGAGTATGAAAGTGATAACGGTAATGACCAGACATATTCCTACCGCAACACATACGGCGATGCTTACAAAAATAGGCTGGTTCCATGAAAGTCCCATGAGATACAGTTGGATAACGCCGACCTTATCGATAAGAGCAGCACCTTCCAGCACACCGAATATGCTCCCCGCTCCGGCCACCATCAAAAGCTGCATGAGCAGTATAAGCACCATTTCTTTTACAGTATAACCCGAGGCCTCCATTATCGCCGTATTCTTCATATTGGTCATGATGAAATTCTTTATGGAAAAATCGATTATTACGACCGCGATAACGAAGATTATAAGGGCAAACAGCAGCACGATCGCAACAAAGATATACGGCATGATCATTGTCGCCGTTTTCATAAGCTCCGCCGGCAGGAAGTTAAATGTTGTTCCCGGGTACTCGGGGTGTGCGGCGACATACTTAAGGTCCCAGTCGATGAACTCATTCATTATCTGGTCGGATATAACGTTTGTATCCATATGCCGCTTTCTTGCCGTATTCGTAATCTTCATTGCATATCTTTTGTATGGGATAACGATACTCTTCGGGTTTTCAAATCCGATATCGTTATAAGCCTTACGCGGCACAAAGATAAGGTATGTTCCCATGTTGACACTTGAACAGTAAAACATATCCTCATTAAATCCGGCGACCTTTAAACCGTATATATTATCACCTATCTTAAGCTGGAAGATATCACCGGGGGAAAAGGCAGTGCTTAAGGATATGGGCAGCACGACTTCGTTATCATGAAGATGCGATACGTCAATGCTGGTCTTTTCGATCGTTCTCTCCTCGTCGGAAGGACAAATGGCAAAGGAATACTCGATCCAGTTTCCCGAACCTTTTTTTCGGTACTTGCAGTATGTCGAATAATAATCCGTTACCTCGGACCGGTCGATAAACTTATTTCCGCGTATGATCTCGGTAAGCTTTACATTCGCCGGTTCAAACTCGGTCATTATCGCCATGATATCGGCACCGTTGATCCGCTCAAAATTGGTATCGATTACCCTGGGAGTTCCGTAAAGAAGTGACACACTTACAAAGATAAGAATGGAAGCGATGGCAGTAAGGATAAAAAATGTAAGCATATCCTTCCTCTGCTTCCTCATATTGTTTTTTGCGATAAAGTAATATCTGTACATACTACCAACCCATATTCTGAAGGAATGATTTAAGCTTTGCGTGGCGTTCCCTTGCCTGTGCAAGCCTTGGATTGCTCTCATCCTTATAGTCACCGACATAAGGACCCAGTTCCATTTCATCCGATATCACTCCGTCGGATAAATAGATGATCCTGTTTCCCCTCTCGGCAGCCATTATGGTATGCGTGACCATGACTATACTCTGGCCTTCGCTGTTAAGCTCCGACAGTATATTAAGGACATTTTCGGTGTTCTGGGAGTTAAGAGCACCTGTTGGTTCGTCCGCGTAAAGCACCTCGGGTTTATTTATCACACCCCTTACAACAGCTACCCTCTGCTGCTGTCCGCCCGACATCTGGGTCGGAAATTTATTCCAGTCACCCTCACCTATCTCAACACTTACAAGAAGCTTCTTCGCACGCTCCGCCAGTTCCTTCCTGCTTTTGCTCCGAAGGAGACCGCATACCATGATATTGTCAAGTGCACTCATACTGTCATTTAAGTAATTCTGCTGGAAAACAAAGCCCACGTGGTCGCGGCGGAACACTGCCAGAGCATCATTTCCGTATTTGGAAATTTCGGTTTCCTTCCCGCCTGTAAAGTAGGTTATGGTTCCCAGGCTCGGCCTGTCCATTCCTGAAAGCGCATACAGAAGTGTGCTCTTTCCCGAACCCGAGTTACCCATTATGACCGTAAAGTCACCCTTATAGATAGACAGGTTAAGGTTCTTAAGCACGTGCTGCTGCACCGTACCGTTTGAAAATGTCTTTGACAGATCTGTTGCTTTCAGAATCACTTCTTTATTTTCCATCATTTTACCTTTATATCCATTCCGTCCGTAAGTTCAACGGAATCATCCCATACAACCATATCTCCCTCGACAAGGCCCTGTGTTATCTCAACCATCTCTTCGTTCTTAATGCCAGTCTGGACACCTATCCTTACCGCCTTTTTGCCACGGGCCACAAATACGTAGTCACCCTCTTCACCGGTACCGAGCGCATCCATAGGGATACGAAGTGCGCTTTCTGCCTGCGCTGTATCGATATATGCCTTTACCTCGAGTCCTATGATTATATCATCATCGGGTTCATCAAGCTTTACTTCCACTCCGATGTTTGAGGCCTGTTCGGCGTTCGTTCCGGTCATTCCCTCAATGCGTGTGACTCTTCCCGGATAATCCTTGCCACGGATCTTTACCGTTGCGGTCTGGTCCTTGTCAATGCTGTCGATATCATACTTGTTTACACTGCACTTTACCACAATCTCCTCTGTTGATTCAAGCGTAACAACGGGAGTTCCTTCGGTAACGGTTTCCCCTTCGGTGGCGTTTATCATGGTGACAACGCCGTCATAATCGGCTACTATGCCGCCCCTTGCCATCTCGAAATGCTCTATCTTCTCGCCCTCGGACAGTTCGTTCGCCGATTTTAACACGTCTATCCTGTCCCTGTCACTGCTTGTAAGGGTTCCGTTTAAGGTGGACATCTTCTGGGATGTCATCTCACTCTTAAGCTCCTTATATGTTGCAAGCCGGATGTTAAGTTCATCGATCTCCTGCTGCATCATCACTATGTCGGTATCGAACTGCTGCTCATATGTATTCCTCTGTATATCCTTAAGGATCGACTCCTTGTCTCCGAGTACGAAGCCCTCTTCGTCTTCCGAGTTTTCCTCATATTCGATAAGCGCTATCTGAAGCCTTGCACCTTCGTTTGCAAGCATTGCCCTTCTTGAGGTCAGTTCGTTCTGAAGGTATAAAATACGTGTCTGTATGCTTTCTATCTCATCCTGCAGGGCCGGAATGGAACCTGCTGCCGCCGAATACAGTCCCGCATTGCGGTCGCCCGCCTGCATGGTGCCTTCGTAACCGTCCTTTGCCGACTCCATGTTATAACCGGTCATGGAGATCATATATTCAAGATACTCCTCATCATATGAAATAAGCAGGTCTCCTTTACTAACGTGATCACCCTGCTTTACATGTATCCGGGATACGCGGACTTCTGCCGGTGTGTAATATGTCTTTTCCGCATTGGTACCGACATTTCCGTTAAGCTCGATGACACTGCTTAACGTTCCCCGGTCAACGACATATGAATTAACCGCCATCGCAGCATTGGCATGTATCGTTACGGATACAACTACCATTGCACACGCCATTATCCCTCCGACTATTATCTTTTTCCTGTTGTCAGATATTATTTTCATAAAAACGCCTCCGCATACCGAATGAGTTCCTTACTACGAACTCATCATACAATACGCGAAGGCGCAAGTCTTAACCCAACTCCTGTATAATCCTTAACTGATTCTTAATTACTAAATTATCTTCACGTTCACGGAAGCCTTACTTCATATGTCTCATCGCCTATCGTTACGCTCTTTACACTTTGATCGGCACTGAATATCCCTTCATCCACATATTCGTATTTATCGGGCGTGATACCGCCCTCAAGATTGCGGATGATCTTCTCAACCCTAGGTCCGTGAAGAGGATTACATTCGCCGATACAGGTTATCCTTCCTAAGCGCACGGCTTCCACCGCCTGATCGGAAGTACCGTCAAAGGCAAGCACCATTATCTCCCCGTGCTTAATATCGCTTCCGACATGCTTTCCTGCGGCCTCTATCGCCTCTATGGCTCCGAAAGCTTCGTTGTCATTCTCACTGTAGACTACATTTATATTATCATATTCCTTAAGGAACTGAGACATCACTTCCCGGCCCTTGGCCTGCGTAAATTCACCCGAACGTTCATCCAGGAGATTCCAGCCATACCTGCTCACGGCCGACTTAAGTGACTTGGTCCTGCCAAGCTCGGCGGAAGCACCTTCGGTTCCTTTAATGTTCACTATGTTGATTTCATTGCCGTTTATCCTGTTGGCCCTGCAGAATTCATTGAGCCATTCACAGACTTTGTGACCTTCAAGTTCAAAATCAGAACCGACCCAGCACGTAAAAAGGTCGGGATCGCTTACATTTACCATCCTGTCAACCAGGATGACGGGTATATTTGCATCCTTGGCCTCGGTAAGAACGGTATCCCAGCCGTCTTCTATAACCGGTGCCAGAACTATGTATTCTACTTCCTTCTGGATAAATGTACGAATTGCGGTTATCTGATTATGTTGCTTCTGCTGCCCGTCGTCATAGATAAGATCATATCCGTTTTCGGCAGAAAGCGATTCCTTCATGGAATCTGTATTGATATTCCTCCAATCCGATTCGGCACCTACCTGCGAAAAACCTACAGTCACCAGCTTAGTGTCTGTCAGGGGAGCGGTAGCCTGGGCCGCTCCCCCGCCAGTCGTCGACTGCCCGTAAGTGCCGCAACCGGATAGAAAGAGAAATAAGATTATAATAGCGCTTATTGCTAAGCAGAAGTTTTTCTTCATAGATAAGCTATACTTGCCCCATTACTGTGTATAACCGTAAATTAACGGTACTTCTTGCTTCTGATCGCAGCAAAGATACTCTGTACAACTATGAACAGGAACAGAAGTGCTGCGGTAAGAATGTTTGGCCATGAGCTGGCAAGCTTTCCGTTGGTCTTTACTATCGACGATATCGTTCCGTTTATCAGAACGCCGAAGAATGAACCTATAACGTTACCGACACCACCCGTAAGCAGCGTACCACCGATAACGGCAGATGATATTGCGTCCATTTCAAGACCGAGCGCCTGCTGAACCGAACCCGACATCGTATTAAGTGAGAAGCATATGCCGCCAATGGAGCAAAGGAATGATGAAAGCACATAAGCCTTAAGCTTTACATTCTTAACATTAAGTCCCATCATGGCAGCCGACTGCTCGTTTCCGCCTACCGCATAAAGGCTTCTTCCGAACCTTGTATGTCGGAGCATGAAGAATATCACTATAAGCACCAGAAGTGCTATAACGACATTTATACGGATATAAGGAGCATTGTACACGCCCTTGTTATTTACATATCCTCCGAAAGGAAGCTTTATCTTATAGTTTGCCCATGCATAGTAAAGCGGCGAGCTTTCCTGTGTTATCGATACCTGATCGGTTGATATCACGGCCGTCATTCCTCGTGTAAAGAACATGCCGGCCATCGACACGATAAACGGCTGTATCTGCAGATAACCAACGAAGAATCCCTGCATAAGTCCGAAGGCAAGGCCGGTAACTATTACCAGCAGTACCATTACAGGTGCCGGGATACCGTTATTCATTCCGACCGCAAGCATCATACAGTCCATTGCTACGAGACCGCCGACGGAAATATCGATACCTGCCGTCAGCATTACGCATGTCATGCCGCAGGCAATACATATAAGACCTGCATTTGTTATAAGGATATTAAGGAAGGTCTGTAAATGTGTAAAACCTTTCTTGCCGTAAAGTATGCATCCGAGACAGTACAACACGATAAAAAGCACGATGGTTATAAGAAGAAGGATTGTGTGGCTGTTAAGATTAAGCTTTTTGAGTTTCATTATGCCACCTCCTTTGCTGCCTTGTTAAGGCTGCGCTTTCTTATATAAGCTTTAACTGGCGGTGCCTGGATCGCTACTATGATTATAACGATGATAGCCTTGAACACGGGTGCCTGGTTTGTTGAAACACCGAGGGCATACAATGTTGTTGTTATAGCCTGGATAGTATAGGCTCCGATGATGGAACCGGCAAGTGAAAACTTACCGCCGCCCAGTGAATTGCCGCCCAGCGCTACCGCAAGGATGGCATCCATCTCAAGGTAGAGGCCGATGTTATTTGAATCAGCCGATGTGATCCTTGATGATGCAACGATTCCGGCAATACCTGCGAAAAGTCCGCATAAGATATACGCAAGATGTATTATCATCTTGGAATTAAGACCTGCTATACGGCTGGCCTTCGAGTTGATACCGACAGACTGGATGTACATACCCAGCGCCGTCTTTTTAAGTACCACAGCAAGAATTGCTATGCATATCGCGGTGATTATGATAGGCGTAGGGATCGGACCTAAGAAACTTCCGAAAAATCCGAAGCTGTCATTCCTGATGTAAACTATAAGGTCGTTACAAACAAGAAGTCCTATCGCACGGGCTGCCGAATAAAGGATCAGCGTCGCGACCATCGGCTGGATATTAAGCCTCGCCACCAAAAGACCGTTGAAAGCGCCGCAGACACATCCCATCAGGATACCTGCGAGAACGCCGACTACAAGCGGTACAGCGAGATCGTTGGTGGATGAAACACCGTATCCCGCAAGAAGCATACAGCAGAAGGATGCACACAGGCTCATTACAGAACCCACCGAAATATCGGTTCCGGCGGATGCCGATACAACCAGTGTCATTCCAAGTGCAAGGAGTGCTGCTTCCGAACCCCTGTTTAAGATATCTATGATCCTGCCGTACAGGATGGTTCCGTTACTTGTTGTCTGCTGCAGTGTAATTTTAAAGAATGAGAAAGCACCCGCTCCGGTCGCAACATCATGAATGATATTAACGGCCATTACAAGTATCATCGCTACAAGCGGAAGCAGGAGCTGTGACTTCTTTACCTTTAATAACCAGGGTTTTAATTTCATTTCTTGTCACCTCCCGCAATAGATTTCATAACATTTTCTTCGGTAAGATCATCACTGAGTTCATCTACCTTCTCACCGTCACGCATGATGATCATGCGGGAACAGGTACGGAGCATCTCTGCGATCTCCGAGGATATGAACATGATGCTCTTTCCTTCTTTTGCAAGCTCAAGAACGAGCTTCTGGATCTCGGTCTTTGTTCCGACGTCAATACCCCTTGTAGGCTCATCCAAAATAAGAAAATCCGGATTTGTCGCGAGCCATCTCGCAAGTATGACTTTCTGCTGATTGCCGCCCGAAAGCTGTTTTACGAGTGTTTCGCGGTTGGGCGTCTTGATCGACAGAAGACGTATGTATTTATCAGCAAGTTCATTCTGCTGTGCCCTTGTCATAAGCTTGAACATTCCGTTCTTTGACTGAAGTGCAAGCATAATATTTTCCCTTATGGAAAGATCTTCAATGATACCTTCTGCCTTACGGTCATCGGGAAGCATGCCCATACCTAAGTTCATCGCATCAATTGGCTGGTTGATCTTAACATCCTTATTCTTTACTTTAAGCGTTCCCGAATTAGCTTTGTCAGCGCCGTAGATAGCACGGGCAAGTTCGCTTCGACCGCTTCCTAAGAGGCCGCCCACTCCGACAACTTCACCCTTATGAATGTCAAGGTCGAACGGCTTGATCGTACCGGTATGTCCAAGACCCCTTGCGGAGATCTCAAGTTCATCCGAAATAGCTTCGGCTTCATCGGATTTAATGGACTGAAGATCATCAAATGCCTTACCCATCATGGCTGCAACCAGCTTAAGCCTCGGCAGGTCAACTATGGGATATTCACCAACAAGCTTACCGTTTCTTAAAACCGTTATCCTGTCGCATACCTCATAAACCTGGTCAAGGAAATGAGTAACGAAGATGATGCCTACGCCCTTGCTCTTAAGCATACGCATTACATTGAAAAGCTTCTCAACTTCCTCATCGTCAAGAGACGAAGTAGGCTCGTCGAGTATAAGGACCTTACAGTCCATATCAACGGCACGTGCGATCGCAACCATCTGCTGTATGGCCAGTGAGTAGTATTCAAGATTTCTCGTTACATCAACGGCCACTCCCAGCTCGTCCATTATCTTCTGGGCTCTTTCGGTATAAGCCTTCCTGTCTATCGTTCCGAAACCCGTAAGCGGTTCCCTGCCTATGAAAAGGTTCTCGGCAACCGAAAGGTTGGGACACAGGTTGACTTCCTGATAAACCGTCGAAATACCTACCTCCTGGGCATCCTTGGTCGAATGATTGCGAACGGGTTCCTCTATACCGTCCACATGTATCTCACCCTGCTCGAAATCATTGATACCGGTGAGACATTTAATAAGTGTTGACTTACCGGCGCCGTTCTCGCCCATGAGCGCATGTATCTCGCCCTTGCGAAGGGTAAAATCAACACGATCCAGAGCCTTAACCCCGGGGAAAGTCATTGAAATCTGCCTCGCAGTCAAAACTACATTTTCTTCCACGATCTGCTCCTCCGTTTGTTATTAAAAAGGGAAGGGAGTAAGAACTCCCTCCCCTTACCTTGCATATAGTTGATAATTAGTACTGAGCTTCGATAACAGCGTCGGTAACTTCTGTCATTGACTGAGCATTTCCGTCTACTGAGAAGTCTACAATCTGATCCTTAAGAGCATACCAGTTATCGGGAACAAGGATCTGAGCCTCAGGAACGCCACCTGACTGAAGAGTCTGGATAACCTTCTCAACAGTGGGAGCTGCAAGAGGATTACACTCGAAATCAGCTGTGATCTTGCCTGCCTGAACTTCCTTAAGACCTGCTGTACAAGCATCGTAAGAGATAAGGATTACATCGTTGCCAGGACCATAGGTAACACCTGCGTTATCCATAGCTGTCATAGCGCCGAATGCTTCGTTATCGTTCTCACAAACTACTACGTTGAACTTGCCTGCATATGACTTACAGAATGACTCCATAACTTCCTGTCCGCCTGCCTCAGTGAAATCACCGGTCTGAGCGTCAAGCTCGTTCCAACCTTCAGCCTTAGCGATCTCTCTGAAGCCGTCGGTACGTCCGATCTGAGCTGATGAACCTGTAGTACCCTGGATGATGAGGTAGTTGATCTCGCTAACGCCCTGCTTAGCTGCATAAGCCTTAAGCCACTCAGCTGCTGCCTTACCTTCTGTAAGGAAGTCAGAACCTACCCATGATACATACTTGTCTGAATCATCAATGGTACGGTCGATTACGATAACAGGGATACCTGCTTCTTCACACTCGCCAAGTACGGTGTCCCAACCTGTTGATACGATAGGGTCGATGATGATGTAATCAACATCCTGCTCGATGAATGACCTAACTGCCTCGAGCTGAGCTGCAGAGTCGTTATCACAGTCTACAAAGCTTAAGTTGTAACCATTAGCCTCTGAGAAAACATCCTGACAAGACTTTGTTGAAGCTGTACGCCAGTCAGACTCATGACCAACCTGTGCGAAACCTACGCTGATAAGATCGCCGCCTGCGTCCTCAGCGGGAGCTGCTTCTTCAGCCGGAGCTGCTTCCTCAGCGGGAGCTGCTTCCTCAGCCGGAGCTGCTTCTTCAACAGCGGGAGCTGCCTCAGGTGCTGCGGGAGCACTCGTAGCTGCTGCCTGGCCGCCACATGCTGCAAGAGCTAATGCCATTGTTGATGCAAGAACTACTGCCAAAACTTTCTTCTTCATTTAATCATTCCCTCCTATTATGAAATGAAACGTGATAGTTTATCAGGAAATCCTGACAACGATATCCTATCCCATTTCAAACCGGAATGAAATTAACAAAAAACTTATCGTGGTTGGATTTTTTTCGACAGGTATCCTTAAGGTTGGATTTTTTATGATTCGGGTTGAAATTTCTATCGCAAGGGTCAAACCTTATAGTCCATAGGGAGCAGAACCGTTACCGTTGTACCCTTTCCGTATTCCGAATCGATGTGTATGCCGTACCTTGAACCGAACTTGAGCCTTATGCGCTCATTTACGTTAAACAGCCCGAAGATCTCGGCTTCCTCGCGGTTTCCGCCGGCATCGAGAATGGACTCGCTCTTCTCGCCGCGGTAGATCTTGGAGCTTATCTGCTCAAGCCTCTCCCCGGTCATTCCGATACCGTTATCTTCTATATATATATAGATACATTTACTCTCTATCTTTCCCGTTATCTGTATCCTTCCGCCCCCGCGCTTGTTCTTTATGCCGTGGTAAAGAGCATTCTCAACTATGGGCTGCAAAGTGATCTTGGGTATCCTTGACAGATATATCTCTTCCGGTACATCTATACTGTATGTTAGGATATCCTGGTATCTTACCTGCTGTATCTCAAGGTAACTGCTGACATGCTTTATCTCATCACCTATGGTAACAATATCCCTTCCCTGACCGAGGGAAGCGCGGAAAAAGTCAGACAGGCTGCCAACCATGCTTACTACCTTCTGCTGGTCGCCCGCCTCGGCAAGCCATATGATCGTATCAAGTGTATTATAAAGGAAATGAGGATTTATCTGCGCCTGCATGAGCTCAAGCTCTGCTATCCTTAAGTTCTCCTGCTCATCCTTAACCTGGTCAAGAAGCTCGTTGATACGCTCGATCATCCTGTCAAGGGACTGGGACAATACTCCCAGCTCCGCACCGGCATCAAGGTTGGCCCTGACGCTTAGGTCACCGTTTGCCACCCGTTCGGTAACCCGGCTAAGTTCCAGTACAGGACTGGTGATCGAGGACGAAAGAGTGTAGGTTATAAATACTACATATGACATTATGATAAGCGCTGCGATTATCGAATACGCAAACACGCGCTCATAGAATGCCCGCATCTGACTCTTAACAAGCTGCATGTCCTGGATCTCATAGTAAATGAACTGAAGGATGGTTTCCCTGACGAGGCCAGTAACGATCTGAACGTCGTTTTCCCAGATTTCGATATTGTCCTCGTATTTGTCGCCCGCATCAAGGTTTTCCTTGATCCTGCCGGTATATGTCTCAAGGTTGTTAAGATATTTGCCGATATCCTCAAGCCTTCCCGCATTGTCCGGATTTAAGTCCTTCTGGGTGCCGAGGGAATCAACTACCCTCCAGGCCTCGCTTAACATGTTCTCAAGCTCTGATTCCTCATAGGATTTGCTTTCAACTATGACAAGATATGTTTCGTAATCAAAATCTTTTTTGAAATCAAGGGAAAATTCGCTGGCCCTTCCGGCACTTTCGATAACCTTATCGTAACGCTGGTTCTGTGTCCAGAGAGTAACCATGCATATGCCCATAAAGATTAGAATGGGCAGTATCGCGATAAAATAGGAGTATCTGATTTTGGATGCAAGGGGCATTTCCGCCCATGATTTTTTAAAGTTTTCCAATATTATGATCTTTCCCTGTATTGTGTCGGGGTCATGCCCTGGGTGCGTTTGAACAGATACGAGAAATAGTGCGGATCCTTATAACCCACCTCATAACTTATATCGGAACCCCGCTTGTTCGTACAGCGCAGAAGCTCCTTGGCCTTGTTCATCCTGTAATCGGTAAGGTATTTTATAAAAGTCATGCCTGTCTGGGCACTGAATACCATGCTTAAGTGGTTCGGCGAAAAGTTCACATGTCCAGCTATCTTGTTAAGGGACAGCTCCTCATCACCGTAGTTCTCATCGATATAACGCTTTACTTCATCTATCACGGAAAGATAACGGTTGCTTACCCCTGCGTCACGAAGCTCGATGGCCTTTGACATGATACGCGTAAAATAATCAAGCGCGCTCTCCTTATCCCTTATTTCTCCGGATACCGGATCAAAGGTTTCTATCTCATTCCTTTCCGCACCTATCTCCTCGGCAAACGCACTGACCGAAAAATAAACCTCGGTTGCGAGATACTGCCTGAATGTAGCGGCTTTCATCGCATTCTCTCCGATGTTGCCGATAAGCTCATCCATAAAATAGCTGATCTCATCCTTCTGCCCGGTGCGCAGAAATCCGATGATACGGCTGCGGCTTATCTTATCCGGATCGATGCTGCTTAAGCTGAAGCTTTCCTCAGTCTCATCCGCCTCTGTCCGCGAGTCCTCAAATATCCTGAAACCGTTCTTTTCCGTGAAGAACCTGTGGGCATATGCATGGCTGGCCTGTCTGAACGATTCCGGAAGTCCCGTAAGACGCCCGACCGGCAGACCTATGCCGCCGTAATACCTGACATGTTCATACCCCGACAGCAGTTCACTTATCTGCCCGGTTAGACGTTCCCTTGCCGCCTCTATATCCTCCGGGGAATCCGCACGCAGTACAAACGCCTTGCCCTCAAGATTCCTGTCAAATATGAGTGCACCTTCGTTTGCGGCTGCTTCCTCAACCTTCTCATAAAGCGATACAACACTGCCCGAATACTCGGTGCTGGTATGATGGCTGGATATCATCTGGAACAGCACCACATTATACTGGCCTGCCGAAATGTCGGTATCAAGGCTCCTTGCAAGCTCGAGAAGCTCGGGAAGGCTTAGATCGCCGCTTACCATATGCCTGAACAGCCGTCTCTTATCCTCTATGGAGTTTTCGGCCATTTCGGCGATATACTTCTCCTTAAGCGCCCTTTCCCTCTTTTTGTCTTCTATCCTCTTTTTTAGCCCGTCGATCTGCGCAAGCAGCTCATTTCCGTTTATAGGCTTGGTCAGGTAATGGGCAACTCCGATAGAAATGGCCTCCTTGGCGTAATCAAATTCGGCGTAGCCCGACAGGATAATTATCTCTATCCAGGGAAATTCTTTTTTTATAAGCCTTGAAAGCTCAAGTCCGTCCATAAACGGCATCTTGATATCCGTTATGACTATGTCCGGTTTCAGACGCGCAATAAGAGGCAGCGCAAGCTCTCCGTCAGCCGCCTCGCCGACAAATTCATAGCCGTGCCCTGCCCAGTCTATGTTGTTCTTTATTCCCTCGCGGACGACAAATTCATCCTCCGCCAGAAAAACCTTAAGCATCCGTTATTCCTGCCTTAAAACCAAAGTATATCCCGGCCGCCTTATACCGCCACATCAACCGAATGTACGGGTTCTTTATCAATACCGGCATCGGAATCGATCGCGGCCGCGCCTATAGCCGAAGCACCGACCGGACCCGCGAGAGATACCGTTCCGGCGAAGCCTCCCGATAATGAGCCGTTCGACAGGGATGATATCCCTTTATTCTCCATGCTCTTAAACACTTCCTTAAGATAATCCATATCGGCCTTCATCAGAGCCTTCTGCTCCGCCAGCCGGTGTTTTAACTTAAGCTTTTCAAACTCCTGTTTATTCATATGAGGATCAACGACTTCCATCTGATCGAGCATCTTAGACGTCTCGCTGAGCATTTCGCTTTCTTCATCGCTCATTTCATCGATGAATTCACTTGTCTGCTCAGCCATCTCCTCGGTTACTTCCTCAAGCTTTTCATCGAGCATCTCCCTGGCCTGCTTTGCTTCTTCCCTTGCCAGCTCACCCTGTTCCTCAATATGATCAAGCTGCTTATCCGTTATCTCCTCCTTGAGCATCTCTATCTTATCCGTTTCGAACGAGGAGGCTGTCTCTTCCATCTTATCAAAAAGCTCATCCCTGTTCTGGGTATTCTTTACCATTTCCTCGAGCTCAAGGTTATTCTTCTTACGCTGTGCAACGACCTCCATCTTCCTTGCATGTGTCAAGGCAAGCTGCAGTTCGTCATTGTCTTCGCCGCCTCCCGCAAGTTTCCGCTTTATCTCGCTTATCTTGCGTTTTGCCGCCATCACTGCCTGACCCGCACTTACCGGAGTCTTGGCACGCATTATCTTATTGGATATCTCCTTGAAGTTATAGACCTTACCGCTGTTAAGGAGCTTATCCTCCTTGTTTTCTTCCTCGTTTTCGGTAGCCGCAGCTGCGATGGCACTGTCCCTGTATGCCTCGGCCTGCTTTGTACGCTCCTTTTCAAAAAGCTCGCGCAGCTGCTGCTGCATCTGCTTTCTGACATCCGTCTTACTGTTTATATCAAGCGATGCACTTCCCGTGACCCACTGTTCGGTTATCCCGCCGTTTCCCTTCTTGCCGGACCCCGAGGGCATATTTAAGCCCCGTCCCGCCGTTTGGTTCTTAAACGTATTTATGAGATTATATGACTGATCATTTATCCGCATTTTATCCCTCCATGGATTTACGCCCGGCCATAAGCCGTTTTGCGTGGTAACAGAATCCGCTGCATAGTATATATCGGCAGTTTGGATTAAATAATTAGGTCATATGCTCATTTTGCGGCCTTCAGCTTTCCTTCGCCGAACATAACGTTAATCTCTTCTATCGGAGCGGGACGCGAAATAAGATATCCCTGCATCCTGTTGCATCCGTTTTCCTTTAAGAATTCATATTCCTCCTGCGTTTCCACGCCCTCTGCAAGCGATATCATCTTAAGCTCTTTACATAAAGCTATTATCGACTTGATTATCGGCTCAAGCCGGTCGCTCTTTCCGAAGTTTTCAAGGAACTTCATATCTATCTTAAGCACATCGAAGCTGTAATCCTTAAGAACGTTAAACGATGAATACCCTGCCCCGAAATCGTCGAGCCAGAGATTGTATTTTGCCATCTTTAAGCTTTCGATCGCCGAATCAAGAGCCTGTGCGTTACGTGAAAGAGCGCTCTCGGTTATCTCAATCTCAAGATATTCCCTCGGAACATTGTATTTAGCCACTATATCATTGATCATCTGCGCAACATCACACAGTTCAAAATCAAGCCTTGACAGATTTACCGAAATGGGAATGGCTTCATGTCCGTTTTCTCCGGCTTCCGTATGATCACGCAGAACCTGTTCTATAACACAGGCATCCAGTTTGTGTATCAGCCTGAATTCCTCAAGTGTATCTATAAACTCGCCCGGGGAGAGCATTCCAAGATCCGGATCGGCCCACCTTGCAAGCGCCTCCAACGCGCATACACAGCCTGTTTCCGCATCCATTATTGGCTGATAATAAACCTTGATATACCCCTTCTTTACCGCCTCATCTATGTGGCTTACTATATAATGCTTCCTGCGCTGAATTTCATCAAGTTTCTCATCATAAAAACAATAAGATGTATCTGCCTTTTCCTTAATACTCTTTATGGCGAACCTGGCCCGGTCGCACAGAATGCTGATATCCTCAACTCCGCTGCCATCCGCTTTCATACCGTCGGTACGGTAAATCCCTGCTTTCAGCCTCAAAAAAACATCTCCGCGTATGCCGCATACCTTATCCTGCAGCTTTTCAACTTTATCTTCCGGGTTTTCCTCATCGGTCAGGACCGCAAAATGGTCGTCCGAAAACCTTGCTATCTCACCGCCCGGGAATGTATCTCTTAAGAGTTCCGCAATTTTTACAAGAAGGGTATTTCCGCCAGAAAAACCGTATCGTTCATTGTAGGCCTTGAAATTAATTATATCAAAATAAATAAGAGAAAGCTGTCTGCCCGAACCGGCAGCAGATTCGAACATCCTCCGTGCTTTCTTCCTGAAATGACGCATATTTGAAATATTGGTTATATCATCACGATTAGACAGTTCCTCCAGCCCCTTGTCCTTAAGTGCTTCCGACAGGCGCTGCCTGTAGTTGCCGATACTTATCATAAGCATAGCCACATAGGTTGTAAACATATTTACGTTGGTGGCAATGGTCGCCGGAACAGCCTTATCACAGATGTAGTAAAACGTACCATATGAAACGGTCAGCAGGATAAGCGATACGAATGGACGCCACACAAGCAGACATGCAACGAACAGGATCATCGTAAGAAAACTCATCATCTGCTCACCCTTGATATAATCAAGATATGAAACATACATACCGAAACCCGTACATATCGCGGTATATGCTACCTTCCATACAAGAGTCACTCCGTGAGTGCGTTTTCTTCCCTTTGCATAAGTCAGTGCATACCACATCATGGCAACTGATGCGGCCAGAAGCACGATATAAAGCCTGAAGTGTACCACTATCCACTCTATCGTCCTCTCTTCGCCGCCGAACAGCAACATCTTGACGATACGCAGGATCATCCACGCCTCTACGAAGATCACAAACGTACACATATACTTCGCAGAGCGCATATTCGACTCTTCTATATAGTCCTTGATATACGGATCCTGATCATCAAGGCCAAGCCATTGTTGTATCTTTTTTACCATGAGACACCTCGTGTTCGGGAAGCACTAACTCACGTGACGGAATGCGATAAGGCGATATCGCAGATTATATCGATGCAGGTATCTATTCCCAGAGACGAGCTTTTAAGTGAAAGATCGTAATACTCGACATCTCCGAAAACCGTATTTGTATAAAACGTACAGTATTTTTTTCGCGTTTTATCAACTGATCTCATCTTTTCGAGTATCTTTTCCTCGGACTGGTCCGGCATCTTTTTCTTTAAGTTTTCCAGCCTGAAATACTGGGAAGCCGAAATAAATACATGCAGGCTGTGATCAAAATCCTTGAGGACCACGTTTGCGTTACGTCCGACTATGACGCAGTTGCGCTTCTCGGCAACCTTTCGTATCGCCTCTTTCTGAGCTTCGAAAAGACTCTCGTTAAGAGGTTTATTGTAAAAATCGAAAAGGCTCTGGCCGAAACCGAAGCTGAAAGGCACTTTCTCATCATATATACGGAAATCCGACGGCGAAATACCGGATGCCTCCACTGCCGAACGTATGATAACATCCTTATCGCAGTAATAATATCCCAGGCGCTCGGCAACCGCCCTGCCTATCTGCCCTCCACCGGCTCCGAACTGGCGGCTTATCGTGATTATGTTCTTCATTAAGCACCTCCGTTTTACAGAACCTTATCAAGGAAGTCTTTAGTACGTGCCTCCTTTGGATTAAGGAGCAGCTCCTCGGGAGTTCCTTCTTCAACTATATATCCGCCGTCCATGAATATGACGCGGTCTGCGACTTCCCTTGCAAATCCCATCTCGTGCGTTACGATGACCATAGTCATTCCGCCCTCGGTTAAGTCCTTCATTACCTTAAGCACCTCTCCCACCATTTCGGGATCGAGCGCGGAAGTAGGTTCGTCAAACAGCATGATATCAGGCTCCATACACAAAGCCCTCGCGATCGCGACTCTCTGCTTCTGCCCGCCGGAGAGCTGGGACGGAAAGCTTTCAGCCTTGTCAATAAGCCCCACGCGGTCAAGCATGGCCTTTGCCTTATCCGTTGCTTCCGCCTTGGTACACTTATCAAGCTGGGTAGGGGCAAGGATCATGTTGTCCATGATGTTCATATTATTGAACAGGTTAAAGTGCTGGAAGACCATGCCTATGTTTTCCCTGACTTTATTTATATTTACCTTTTTGTCGGTAATATCCGTACCATCAACGACTATCTTGCCGGCCGTTGCCTCTTCAAGCCTGTTAAGGCAGCGAAGCAGGGTTGACTTTCCGGACCCCGAGGGTCCTATAACTACAACAACCTCCCCCTCGCGTATATCAAGGGATATGTCCTTAAGCACCTCCAGGGGACCGAAACTCTTTTTAAGGTTTTCTACATGTATCTTGTTTTCAATATCTTTAGCGTCCAACGTTCAGCCTCCTCTCAAGCATCTTTGCACTCCTTGACAGGATCGTGATAACGATAAGGTACATAACTCCCACTATCGCCCAGGTCTGGAATGCCATAAAGGTATTAGCCTGTACGTTCTTGGCCGTATTTACAAGCTCCGGGAAGCCGATGACCGAAAGAATGGAAGTATCCTTAAGGGTAATGATGAACTGGTTTATTATACTGGGGATCATAGTACGTATTGCCTGGGGAAGAACAACCTTCTTCATTGCCTTCCCGTATGAAAGCCCCAGCGATCTTGCAGCCTCCATCTGTCCGACATCTACGGATTGGATACCGGCCCTTATGATCTCTGACATATAGGCTCCGCAGTTAAGTGCCAGACATGCCGTACCGGCCTGCAGCGCCGTAAGCGTTATATTGAACCCGCCTATTATCGTATTGAACAGATAAGGTATACCGAAATAGATGAAGAACGCGAGCACTATCATGGGGACGCCCCTTATGGCATCTACGAATATCTGGGATATGATGTTGCACACCCTGTTTTTGATAACACTCAGCATACCGAAAAACAGTCCGATTATACACGCAAAGAAAAGCCCCAGCAGGGCGAGCAGAAGTGTCCGCCCCAGGGCGCTTAACAGTAATCCTCCGTAAACAGTGATTATCCTTACCATAATAATTTATTAACCCAGATACTTAGCGAGTATAGCGTCGTAAGTTCCGTTCTCCTTGATATTCTTAAGACCCTTGTTGAACATATCAACAAGTACCTGATTCTCCGCATTGAATACAGCAAAGCCGTATGCCGCGGACTCGTTGCCCGTTCCGTCAACAAGCTTCATTGCAAGACCGCCGTCCTTGATGTTTGCAGCCATTATGGGCGTGTCGTCGATGCATCCGCCTGCCTGTCCGCCTACTACAGCCTGGTACATCGTGGGAGAATCTTCAAAATACGTTACCGTAAAGCCGTACTGATCGGCAATGCTCTCGGCATATTCCGCACTCATCGATCCTGTCTTTACCGCAACCGACATACCGTTCAGATCCGCAAAACCGGTGATCGATGATGATTCTTCGACAGCAAGGCACTGATTGGCGTCATAGTAACCGTCCGAGAATATCCATCCCGAAGCTTTACGCTCATCCGTTATGGACGCACCTGCGATAAGGCCGTCTGCCTGTCCCGCCTGGCACGCAGCGATCGAAGCATCCCATCCGAGGCTCTGTAATTCATAGTCAAAACCCTGATCCTTGGCAACCGCATCCAGGATATCAACGTCGATTCCCACAAACTTGCCGCTGTCATCGGTATACTCAAAGGGCTTAAACGCCGTATCGGTAGCGATTATCCACTTCTTTCCCGAGCCGCCGCCCGACTTGCCTCCGCATCCTGCAAGGCTTAGGATCATAGTTGTTACCAACATCATTGCTAATACTTTTCTTCTCATAATGCCCTCCCTGTTACGTAATTTAAATTTATTATAGTTTATTAAGAACGCTCTAACAAGCATAATATGTTTCCTTGTCCAACTTATTGTTATTCCGGGCCAGGATAAGGAGGTCAATTGGGGGTCAGGTTTCTAGTCAACTAGAAAAGTTCTCTCCATTAAAAGCCCAATCTATGTTAAAATATATGCAATGGGATCATAGCTCAGCTGGGAGAGCATTCGCTTGACGTGCGAAAAGGGTCCACAACGTCCGGGGGACGTTGGTTTTGGACGGACCGAAGTGAAACGGAGACCTAAACATCCGGGGGATGTTTGCCTAGCACGGTTCGAGCCCTGCTGATCCCATTATTGCAATTTAAGGCCATTTCAATATAACCTGCTAAACTTTTATGGTAAAGTATATGGGATTTCAGACAACAAATAATTATGAAGAAGACAGAAAAAAAATATGTAAGTAATAGGGGGATCGAATATTCGCCAATCACTGTCACTGAATACAAAGAGAGAGATATTGTTTTTTTTAATGGTGAAGCAGATAGAGAGCCACCATATCATGTTTATTACTATCTGGTTATCAAGGATAAGTGGATACGTGTAACAACTGAGATGGATAAAAGGATTGGCGATG
>JAILJC010000215.1 GCA_024694965.1 Lachnospiraceae bacterium | reverse complement strand
TTATGAATCTGACGATCCTTCGGTGGTAACGGTCACCAAAACGGGGAAAGTAACTGCACTTAAGGGAGCATCCGGGAAAAGTGCTCATATCACCGTCTCCACCGCGGACGGCAGCTTACATGCCGTGCTTACCGTGCGGGTCGAGACCGGGAATTGAGCCCCGTTGCACCAAACACACACAACAAAGGAGGAGACCGGAAAATGAAGTATTACGTAGACTGCAACGCTCTAAACTCAGGAGATGGAAGCAAGGAGAAACCCTTTAAGAGGATAAACGGGGCGGCAGCTGTTGCCATGCCCGGTGACGAGGTACTGGTCCTGCCGGGTATCTACCGCGAGGATGTCAACCCCGTAAATGCGGGTACTAAGGCAAACCCAATAGTATATCGTTCCGTAAAGCCGCTGGAAGCCGTGATAACGGGAGCGGATGTTTTTGATACATGGGAGCAGTACAGGGGTGATGTGTGGAAGCTTACCGTACCGAATTCGTATTTCACATGCCGTAATCCTTATACGACCCTTGTCAGTGGCGACTGGCTGGATGTGCGGGTTCCGATGCATACGGGTGATGTGTATTTAAACGGTAAGTCGCTGTATGAAAAGGACAGCCTCGATAAGGTGCTTGAGCCCGGGTTTTATGATGCTTCATGGGACCGTGAATTCACGAAGCATACATGGTATACCTGCCAGGCCGAAGATGAGGATGCAACGATCATATATGCAAACTTTCAGGGCAAGGACCCTAATAAGGAATATGTTGAGATAAGCGTACGGCCGCACTGCTTCTGGCCGGAAGCAGAGCATGTCAACTACATAACACTTGAGGGCTTTACCGTGTGCAAGGCAGCCACCCAGTGGGCGCCTCCCACGGCTCTTCAGGAGGGAATGATCGGCCCGCACTGGAGCAAGGGCTGGGTAATAGATAACTGTGAGATATTTGAGTCCAAATGCTCGGGTATTTCACTGGGTAAGTACAGGCAGCAGGGAAACGATAACAAGTGGCTTAACTATAAATTAAAGGATGGCGCCCAGACTCAGAGGGACTGCACGTTCATAGCACAGTTAGACGGCTGGAGCAAGGAGACCGTAGGCTCACATACGGTCAGGAACTGTGATATCCATGACTGCGGACAGACCGGCATCGTCGGAAACTTAGGCTGCGTATTCTCGATCATCGAGAACAACCACATCCATCATATAAACAATAAGCGCAATCTTGCGGGTGCGGAGATAGGCGGCATCAAGTTCCACGCGGCGATCGACGTGATCATAAGGCACAATCATTTCCATGACTGCACAAGGGGCATATGGCTTGACTGGCAGTGCCAGGGAACCAGGGTTTCATCGAACCTGTTCCACGATAACTGCATGTCAAGGGATCATCTATTAAAACAGGAATTCACCGAGGGTCTCGGCATGGGTGAGGACTTATGGATAGAGATCGCGCACGGACCCACGCTCGTCGATAACAATATCATGCTGTCGGAGCGCTGCGTGCGCATACCTACCCAGGGCGTCGCTTTCGTGCATAACCTGTTCTACGGTTCGGTTGCCGGTGTCGGAAGGGGCGTGTTCAACGGATGCAGCGAGTATTCTTCGCCCAGGTATACGCCGATACACAGGCCTCACAGCACGGCGGTCACGGGCGTGATGACCGTGCTCCACGGCGATGTAAGGTTTTATAACAATGTATTCATCCAGCCCAAGGTAAGGCAGGGCATGATCGATGTGTGCGGCGGCTCTTTGGAGGGCATGATGAAACTGTCCGATAAGCCCGTCGTTAATGTTATGGGCGAGGGTGAATGGGATGATATGAATCTCGTTTCGGGAACGGTTCCGTTTACCGGATACATGACCGAGGATGAGTGGAAGAGTCACTTTGACGGCTACTGCGGCGAAGGCGCGGTCGGCACCAGGGACCGTTACTATATGCCGTTACCGGTATGGACAGGCGGAAATGTGTTCTTTAACGGCGCAAAACCCTGCGATAAGGAAGTTGGCGGCACGGTAGACAGCGAGCATGAGATAACGGTTAAGCTTTTAGTGGAAAACGATGAATACAAGCTTGACAGTAACTATGATGAGTTTTTGCCGGATGCTGAGCTTATTAGCACGGAAACACTCGGAATGGCATTCGAGCCCGAGGAGCGTTTTGAAAATCCGGACGGCAGCAGCATAGTGTTTGATACCGATTTTAACGGTGAAAAGCGCGAGGGAAGGATAACGGCCGGCCCTTTTGCATAGGATAAATGAGTCACGGGGACAGGTTCCTTGACTCATTTTTGGTTGATAATCACCCGATAACATGATACTTTCATTATGGGGAGCAAATATGAAAGCTGAAAAGGAGGAGGTCTATGAGAAGAAACATATTTGCAAAGAGGATACTGACGGCAGCCTTATCTGCTGTTATGGCGTTAAGTCCGGCCATGGATGTCTTTGCATCCGAGGCGCTGAGCCTTGAGGATGAAGGGATCATATCGGAAGCCGGTCAGAACACGGATGCTGATGAGACAGACATCTATGATCTTGAATGGGATTTCGAACCGTCCGCACTTGAAACATCGCCTGCACTTGACAGGGCGTATGCGGAGTTTATGAGGGAGAATGAGGGTAAGGAGGAATTTTCACAGGAGGATCTTCAGGAGGGGCTTGAGCTTCTCGGTGACGGAATCGCATCATGTTCGGATCCTTTCGAATTTGCCGGATTTGCGGTAGGAAAGCTGCTTCCCGCGGTACTGGGTCTTAAGAGTAAATCCGAAACCGAGATGGAGACGGTACTTAAGCAGCTCGATCAGATCATAGCCAATCAGAATCAGATGATAGGCAGCCTTAATGATATCAACAATAATGTTGTAAGGTCTGACATTTTAAGTCAGATCCGTCAGCTGAACTCAATAGACGCCGACGGTACCATGGCCAAATACTGGGCATCACTGCATGATATGGATACGCGTCAGGGTGATTATTCCAAGGAGAAAATGCCCAACGATGAAGATGTCGAAAAGGAAATGAAACAGCTGCTCCTTTATTCGATGTCCGGAGCACGTGACGACGAAACCAAGCCGCCGTCGGATTACATAGAAGGTGCGCTTGATACACGGGCCTATGCACTGGGTACATTGCTCAGTCAGCCGCAGGAAGTTTTGTATCAGGATACCAATGATAATATGTTTGGTATATACAGGATGAACTGCAGGTTTAAAAATCATTGGGAGCATCATACCCATGATGAACTGATGCAGGTACGTAACGCGGCATATAACTGGTATCTTGTTACGGCGAGCATGAGTGCATTGTCACTGCAGGCGAGGATACAGGCAAGGGATGAAGCAGGGTTAACAAGTCCCGCAATGAAGCCGGCCCTTGCCAAGCTTAAGGAACAGGTCAAGGACGTAACCAAAGCATTTAAGGATTCACATGTTGTTACCTATCCCGATAATGTAAGGGTTTACTGGTACGGCGCCAAGGGTGCGGCCAAGCCGTTGGTGCTCTATGCGACCGCAAATAAACAGGAGGTTCCGCAGGAGCCCAATACGGGTATCGGTGTTTATCAAGGTATATTCTCGGCGAAAAGATTCAAGGATCTCAAGGGTATAGACTGGCATGAGGAGGAAGACAGGGAACAGGGCACTTATTACTGGTTTTCGGTACATCTTGAGTTCTGGAGGAACTTCATAAGCTATAACAAACCGGGCGGAGGAACCGTCCTGTGTCCTACTGCGGAATGGTACCAGCAGGTCTACGAGGACTACGGGCGCCAAAAGACCCTGTGGGATATATTCTTCGATCCTTCAGAGGGTGGGATGACGGCTCCAGGCGGAAGCAATAAATCAAACTGGCGGTTCATGGTAGACCCGGCCTCAAATAACCCGATGAATTATGTTGAAGGCGATACACGGGCGGACAGGGTTAAGACGCCTTTGCTTAAGTTTGATGCATCCAGGGATAACAGCAGCCTTGTGGGTGACAAAAAAGATGTGGATATCTATATGTATCATTATGGCAGCAATGAGAAAGATACCGAATTTCTGAAAAACATAGGCGGTGTTATAGGTATCGGCATTGCCGATAATGTTTCGGTAGGTTTTCCTCCCGCAGGAGGTTCTGTTTCCTTAGACGGAGCAGGCTCTGCAGACGATGTCAATGATAAGGCACAAAAGCTGTTTAACGACTATTACGGTGAGTATTACGGTGATAAGTCATACACCGGTACTTCCGCAAGCCAGGTATATAAGCAGGGGTCATCCAAAGGTCTTACATTCAGTTTCAGCCACGAAAGTGAAAAGCTCATTGCAGGCCTTCATAAGGATATATACCTGGACAACGTATCGATAGAAGAGGATGATAAGCAGGAGACCGACAATTATCTTATCCAGGCGGGAAAGGATAATACCTTAAACCTGACTCTTAAGCCTGCTTTACTTGAAGGCCTTGCTGTAGGTGAACATACAGTCGCGGTTGAATTCGATGAGGGTCTTAACGGTTATGATACAAAGCAGGATCCTAAGGTGAGTATCAGCTTTTCGGTAATCCGTGATGCCAAAACTGTTTATGAAAAAGACGGATCGGCATATAAGCCGTGTAATCCCAGGGATATGGTAACAGGCGACACGTTTACGGCCGTTGTATTGAATGCCGCCGGTACTGAGGAAGAGGTCAGCCAGTGGAAGAGCACTAACGATGCAGTCGCAACAGTAACGGGCGAAGGCCTGGTAACTGCCGTATCTGCCGGTGAAGCAGATATCATCGCGACAGCAGGAGGAGAGTCAGTCACCTGCAAGGTCAATGTCGAGGCGGCTCCCGTTGTTACCGTTACCGGTGTGACTCTGAGCAAGAGAAAGATCTCTCTTAAGGAAGGCAGGAACACCACCCTTAAAGCATCGGTAACACCAAAGGAAGATACCACGCAGAAGCTTGAATGGACCGTAAATGATTCGACCGGAATCGCGCTGGAAGTTTCGGAAGATACAAGATCCGTAAAGCTGACAGCCAATACTGCGGGTATCTATACAGTTACCGCAAGTGCCAAGGGAGATCCTTCCATAAAGGCTGAATGTACCGTGGTTGTAGCGGCAGAAAGCGGATTTACGATCGCAGGAAAAGGCAATACCGAGGGAAGCGGAGTTGTAGGCGTCGGAAAGAAACTTCCGATGGTGGTCAACTGGAACGGTAAAAAACCTGCAGGGGCCAAGATAGCCTGGTCCGTAACTAACATTGAGGGAGCTGCAGAAATAAACGCAAAAGGCGTCCTCATTGGCAAAAAGGCCGGCAGGGTCAGGGTCGAAGCAGTTAATGAGGCCAACCCGTCAAAGTATGCCATGGCATATGTTGACGTATACGTTCCCGTTAAGAGCATTAAGTTAAACGCCGGCTCAGGCAAGGTAAGTCTTGTGGATAATGCAACGAAGCTTAAGCTGTCGGTGAATATTAAGTCCGCAACCGGCGAGGTGCCTACGGGCATTAACTACGGAGAAGCACCAACGATAATATATGATGTTGACGAAAAGTATGAGGATTATCTCTCGATCGATGACAACGGAGTGATAACTCCCGCTGCCGGCGCCAAGGAGCAGAAGGGTATTCCGGTAACGGTGACCGTACTTGCGTATAATGACTTTGAAAAGACACTCACCTGCAAGGTCAGCATAGTAAAGGCAAATCCCCTTAAGGGAATGAAGCTGTCCAAGGGTTCGCTGACGCTTAATGAAGGTGACACGGCTAACGTTTCGGCGGTATTCAATCCGACAAATCCCGATGGAAGCACCAAGGTCACATGGGCAGTGACTTCCGGTTCGGAATTCGTAAGCGTTGATCCGGACACCGGCAAGATCACGGCTCTTAAGGCAGGTAAGGCTGTTGTCACGGCAACATCCGAAGCTACCGTTACAAAGAAGGGCAAGGAAGTTCCTTTAACTGCTACATGCAAGATAACGGTAAAAACGCCAAAGAAAAAGTAAGATCAGTCAGGAAATAAACAGAGGATTTAACGATCGAGGCATTTGCCGGGATTGCAGTAAAGAAACCGATAATTCGTGTGTGTGGGGTATGTTTCGTGCCTATCTTTATAAGACCGCTCGTAATCTGGCGGCGCGCCAAGGAGCATATACGCATGGAGCTTACAAGGGAAGGTGTAACTCCATGCTAGAATTTGCGGGGTAAATTTGAAGCGCCCACATCCGATCCTGATACAAGCTGCAGCAAAAACGTAAAAGTCGGAACCGCGACGGTTACCCTTAAGTGTAAAGGTAAGTACGGCGGAATAAGGAAACTAACGTTTAAGATCAAAGCAAGAAAACAGCAGTAAAATATACCTTCAGGGGGCCGTCCGGCCCCCTGTTGTATTTTTCCGTGGTTGTGGTAAAATACTAATATCTATGCGCATTGCGCGATACGGGAATAATTAAGAACAGGAGAATTATCATGCAGGATCTTGGAAGCACACAGCATTTCAGCGTTCAGGTGGAGCCGGAGACAGGCGTCAAGGTGGTATTGTCATCGGTATTTGAAGCGCTTAACGAAAAGGGTTACAATCCCGTAAACCAGATCGTCGGATACATAATGTCGGGCGACCCGACCTATATAACCAGCCATAATAACGCAAGGAGCCTCATCATGAAGGTGGAGCGTGATGAGCTGGTGGAAGAGCTGCTTACACAGTATATCAAGAACAACGGCTGGGCTTAGGATGAGGATACTGGGCCTTGACCTTGGAAGCAAGACGGTAGGGGTAGCGGTGAGCGATCCCCTGCTTGTTACTGCCCAGGGGGTTGAGATAATAAGGCGCGAGCATGAGAATAAGCTCCGAAGGACCTACGCGCGCATTGAGGAGCTGTGCACTGAATACGAAGTCGACAGGATAGTGCTCGGATATCCCAAAAACATGAACAATACCGAAGGGGAGCGCTGCACAAAGTCGGCTGAATTCAAGGAAGCGCTTAAGCGCCGCACCGGGCTTCCGGTGATACTGTGGGATGAGCGGCTTACGACGGTGGCTGCCGATAATGCGATGATCGAAAGCGGCATAAGGCGTGAGGATCGTAAGGAATATGTTGATGAGATAGCTGCGATGCTGATTCTGCAGGGCTATCTTGATTACCTTAAGAACGGACATGGAACAGAAGAAGGAACAGGAACAGAAGATAACATTTGAAACGGATGACGGTGCCGTCGAGATGTACGTTATAGATGAAACGCGCATTAACGGCTGCAATTATATCCTTGTGGCCGATGCTCCGAAAGGGGACGCTGAGTGCCTGATACTTAAGGATACCGCGCCGGATGATTCTAAGGAGAGTGTTTACGAGGAGGTTACAGACGATGATGAACTTGACGCTGTCGCCTCAATGTTTGAGGACGCTCTTGGGGATGTAGAGATAATAGGTTAGTTTTAAGGAGAGTAGTTTTGGCAAGGAAAAGAAATGGCGGTAAGGCGCTTAAGATAATCCCTCTGGGGGGTCTTGAGCAGATAGGCATGAACATTACCGCATTTGAATACGGGAACAGTATCGTGGTCGTTGACTGCGGACTGGCCTTTCCCGAGGATGACATGCTCGGGATAGATCTGGTGATACCGGATATCACTTATCTTTTGGATAACGCCGATAAGGTTGAAGCATTTGTAATAACGCACGGACACGAGGATCATATAGGCTCGCTGCCTTATGTCCTTAAGCAGCTTAATGTTCCGGTGTATGCCACAAGGCTTACACAGGCGCTTATCGAGGGCAAGCTTAAGGAACACGGTATTGCCGATGTGGTCGACAGGAGGGTGGTAAAGGCAGGAGATGTGCTCACCCTGGGTGCCTTTAAGGTTGAGTTCATAAGGACCAACCACAGCATCGCCGATGCCTGCGCGCTTGCGATCACTTCGCCTGTAGGTACCATCGTGCATACGGGTGATTTTAAGGTGGATTACACACCTGTTTTCGGGGATCCGATCGACCTTCAGCGGTTCGCGGAACTTGGAAAGAAGGGCGTGCTGGCGCTTATGTGTGATTCTACCAATGCGGAGCGCCCGGGATTTACCAATTCCGAAAAGACGGTAGGCAAGACGATAGATGCAATGTTTACCGAGCACGAGGATTCGAGGATCATCGTATCCACGTTTGCGAGCAACGTCGACAGGGTGCAGCAGATCATAGATGCCGCATACCGTCACGGACGCAGGGTGGTCGTTGAAGGCCGCAGCATGGTGAACGTATTACAGGCGGCGACGGAGCTTGGATATATCGATGTGCATGAAAACACGGTCATCGATATTGAAGACATGAAAAACTTCCCCGACAGGAAGATAGTCATAATCACTACGGGCTCGCAGGGCGAAACGATGGCGGCGCTTAACAGGATCGCAACTAGTACCCACAAGCTGCTGCAGATAAAGCCCGGAGACACTGTGATCTTTTCTTCAAACCCGATACCCGGCAACGAGAAGGCCGTGGCCAAGCTTATAAATGAGTTAAGCATTAAGGGCGCGGATGTAGTATTCCAGGATGCCCATGTTTCGGGGCATGCGTGCCAGGAGGAGATAAAGCTCATATACACCCTGGTAAAGCCTAAGTATGCGATACCCGTGCACGGCGAGTTTAAGCACTTAAAGGCACAGGCAGGGATAGCAAGGGAGCTTGGTATACCCAAGGAAAACATATTCGTACTGATGATGGGTGAAGTACTGTCCATAAACCGCAACGGTGCAAGGATCACCGATGAGGTCCAGACGGGAGCCGTGTTTGTTGACGGTCTCGGAGTCGGCGATGTAGGAAACGTGGTCATAAGAGATCGTCAGACGCTTGCCGAGGACGGCATGCTGATGGTGGTGCTCACGCTTGAAAAGGGCAGCAACACAGTGCTTGCGGGTCCGGATATCGTGACAAGGGGATTCATCTACGTTAAGGAATCCGACGAGATAATGGAAGAGGCAAGGGAAGTTGCGGTCAGGGCCCTTGAAAAGATACAGGATAAGAACATCACTGACTGGGGCAAGATGAAGAGCATAATAAAGGATGCGCTTTCAAGCTATGTATGGAAGAAGATGAAGCGTCGTCCGATGATAATGCCGATAATCCAGGAGGTGGATCTTTAATGTACAGCGAACAGCTTGAAGCGGCCCTTAATGCCCTCGTGGACCAGGTCAGGGAGTCCGAACAATGCAGGAATTATCGCGAGAAATTCGATGTGGTAAACAGTGATGAGGGCGCGATGGACTGTATCGGCAGGATACGCGAGCTGAACATGAAAGTCGGGCAGATGAGCGAGGAAGAGTACGAGAGGGAATCCGAGAACATCTCCGCAAGGATGGAGGAGCTCTGCTCTGATTCAAGGGTCAGTGATTTCATACTGGCCGAGGTTGAATTTTCAAGGATGTATCAGTATATAACGGACAGGATAGTATCTTTACTGGACGAATAAGCCTGTAAACGGTTAAGGATCATGAAGATTAAAATTTTGGATGTAACAGTCAGTTTCATAGGGACGATAATAAGGGCAGTGGTCCTGATAGGCTGCGTGATCTTGGTATCCACGGTCGGCAAGAAGGCCTACGACTTCGGGTTCAGGGTATTTACCGAGGGCCCGGTAGCCGAGGCGCCGGGTCGTGATATCGTGGTTTCGGTCGATAAGGGCGAGGGTCTTACGGATATAGCAAAGAAGCTTGAAGAAAAGGGCATAACGTCGGACTGGGCCCTGTTCTTTGTGCAGGCAAAGCTGTCCGAGCATAAGGGCAGCGTGGATCCCGGAACGTACACTCTTAACAACTCCATGACGACCGATGAGATGATGGCAGTGCTTACAAAGGCCGATGAGGAGGAAGAAGGCGACGAGGAATACAAACCGGGCGAGTTGAGCGAAACTCCGGATGTTACATATGATATCAATGCACCCGTAGAATCAGGCTCCGAGCTTGTCGAAGGTGATATGCAGGAGGGCGAGACTCCTTACGAAGGCGAGGACGGAACCGTGGATATCGAACAGGAACCCGAAGCGGCCGAAGAGGAAGCCTGGGCCGGAGAGGGAGACGACATCCCCGAGGACGGTGGCGATCAGTGATACCGGATAACAGGACAGATGCATATCTTGAATCTTTATGCAGCGGAAACGGTCCCTTCCTTGATGAACTTGAAAAAACAGCAAGGGTAGAGGATATACCCATAATAAGGCCGTCAGTCAGGAACCTGCTCAAGGTTATGATAGCGGCCCGTTGTCCGAAGGAAATCTTAGAGGTCGGTACGGCGGTAGGTTTTTCCGCGATCCTTATGGCGCAGAGCATGAGCGCGGATTGCAGGATAACGACAATTGAAAAGTATGAAAAGCGTATACCGGCAGCTAAGGAGAACTTCAAAAAGGCCGGATATGATGACAGGATAACCCTGCTTGAGGGCGATGCAGCCGATATCCTTAAGGAACTTAAGGAGAAGGGCAATAAGTACGGACTTATATTCATGGATGCGGCCAAGGGTCAGTATCTTAATTTTTTTGAGGATGTTATGGCCCTGCTTGATGAGGGCGGCGTGCTGGTTTCGGATAACGTGCTGCAGGAGGGCGACATACTCCAGTCACGTTACGCGGTCTGCCGCCGGGACAGGACGATACACTCAAGGATGAGGGAATACCTGTATGTGCTGACTCATGACGAGCGGCTTGAGACGGTAATACTGCCGGTTGATGACGGGGTGAGTGTGAGTGTCAAACGATAATAAAAAGAAACCGGAATTATTAGTTCCCGCAAGCAGCCTTGAAGTTCTAAAAACAGCGGTCATTTTTGGGGCCGATGCGGTATATATAGGCGGTGAGGCCTACGGGCTGCGTGCCAAGGCCACAAACTTCAGCAACGAGGAGATGGCCCGCGGTATCGAATTTGCACATGCTCACGGCGTTAAGGTCCATGTAACGGTCAATATATTGGCGCACAATTACGACCTTGAAGGCGTAAAAAAGTACTTAAAGGAACTAAAAGAGCTTAAGCCGGATGCGCTTATAATCGCGGATCCCGGGATCTTTTCGCTGGCTAAGGAAATATGTCCGGATATTGACATACACATAAGCACCCAGGCAAACAATACGAATTATCTTACCTACGATTTCTGGTATAAACAGGGTGCGAAACGCGTGGTTTCGGCCCGTGAACTCTCGCTTAAGGAGATCCGTGAGATACGGGATCATATCCCCGAAGATATGGAGATAGAGAGCTTCATCCACGGGGCGATGTGCATTTCCTATTCGGGGCGCTGCCTTTTAAGCACCTTTCTTACCGGCAGGGATGCAAACCGCGGGGCGTGCACCCATCCGTGCCGCTGGAAATACGCACTGGTCGAGGAGACAAGGCCCGGTGAGTATATGCCGGTGTTTGAGAACGACCGCGGGACCTATATTTTTAATTCAAAAGACCTTTGCATGATAGAGCACATCCCGGAGATGATCGATGCCGGGATAGACAGCTTCAAGATAGAAGGCAGGATGAAAACGGCGCTTTATGTGGCGACGGTCGCAAGGACCTACCGCAGGGCGATAGATGACTGCATTGAGTCTGAGGATAAATACCGTGCGAATATGGACTGGTATTTAAACGAGATAGGCAAGTGTACTTACAGGCAGTTTACCACCGGCTTTTACTTCGGTAAGCCCGATGAGACCACCCAGATATACGAAAACAGTACTTACGTCAAGGAGTCGGTATATCTCGGTATGGCAGAATCACTCACGCAGGATAACGGCATCATCATAACCCAGAAGAACAAGTTCTGCGTCGGTGATGATATCGAGGTCATGAAGCCTGACGGAAGGGATATCCCGGTAAAGGTAACGGGCATATACGATGAGGAAGGGAACGCAATGGATTCTGCTCCCCACTCAAAGCAGAAGCTTAACGTAAAGCTTGAGCCGCCCTGCGCCGAAGTATCCGACATTCTGAGGTGTAACATATGAAACTTCTCACAATAGTAGTCCCCTGCTATAACGAGGAACCGGCGCTGCCGCTGTTCTACGATGAGATAAGCAGGACGATGGATGATTTTAAAAATACAGACAGCGAAGTTGAGTTTGAGCTTTTGTTTATCGACGACGGCTCAAAGGACGGAACGCTTAATGTCATAAAGCAGCTGCGTGAAAAAGATGAGCGGGTGCATTATGTTTCGTTTTCGCGTAATTTCGGCAAGGAAGCCGGGATCTATGCGGGACTTGAGAATTCACACGGCGATTACGTGGTCATCATGGATGCGGATCTTCAGGATCCTCCGTCGCTGCTACCCGAAATGTACAAGGCGGTCGCACTTGAAGGGTATGATTCTGCGGCTACAAGAAGGGTAACAAGGAAGGGAGAACCTCCCGTGAGGTCGTTCTTTGCACGCAGGTTCTACCGTATAATGAACCGCATGACCGATCTTGAGATAATGGACGGCGCGCGTGATTACAGGATAATGACAAGGACCATGGTCAACGCGGTGCTTGACATGAAGGAATACAACAGGTTCACCAAGGGCATCTACAGCTGGGTGGGCTTTAAGACCAAATGGTTTGACTACGAAAACAGGGAGCGGGTGGCAGGCGAGACCAAGTGGAACTTCTGGAAGCTCCTTCTTTACTCGATCGAGGGCTTTGTCGGCTTTACCACGGCACCACTCACATTTGCGGCCCTCATCGGACTGTTTTTTACGTTCTTTTCGTTCGTCATGATAGTGTTCATCATCGTAAGGACGCTTATTTTCGGGGATCCGACAAGCGGCTGGCCTTCGATGATCTGTATAATCGTTTTCCTTGGCGGTGTACAGCTTTTCTGCTTAGGCGTTGCCGGCGAATACATAGCCAAGATGTATCTTGAGACCAAAAACAGGCCCATATATATAGCAAGGGAGAAAGAGTAGCATGAAGCTGATAATCCAGATACCGTGCCTTAATGAGGCGGAAACGCTGAAGATCGCGCTTGACGATCTGCCAAAGCACATAAACGGCATCGATGAGATAGAGGTCCTTATCATAAACGACGGAAGCGTTGACAATACGGTTGAGGTCGCAAGGGAGTGGGGCGTTGATCATATTGTCAGTTTTAAGAGGAACAAGGGCCTTGCCAAGGGCTTCATGGCAGGTATAGATGCGTGCCTTCGCTGCGGAGCGGACATAATAGTAAATACCGATGCCGATAATCAGTACTGCGGTGAGGATATCGAAAAGCTGGTACGTCCGATCCTTGAAAACAAGGCTGATATCGTTATAGGTGAGCGCCCGATAGACGACACTGCCCATTTTTCGCCGCTTAAGAAAAAGCTCCAGCATTTCGGGAGCCATGTCGTAAGGGTGGCCAGCAAGACGGATATCCCCGACGCGCCCAGCGGATTCAGGGCATTTTCAAGGGATGCGGCGATGCACCTTAATGTAATGAACAACTACACATATACCCTCGAAACTATAGTCCAGGCCGGCAGGACCAGCATGGCTATAACTTCCGTTCCCATAAGGACGAACGGCGAGCTGCGTAAGTCGCGTCTGTTCCACTCGATGTTTGGCTATGTTAAGCGCTCCATGCTTACTATAGTCAGGGCCTTTATGATGTACAGGCCGCTCACGTTTTTCTCGATCCTCGGGCTCATCCCGTTTACCTGCGGCTTTTTACTGGCACTCCGCTTTCTTGTGTATTTCTTTATGGGCTCCGGAAACGGGCATATTCAGTCCCTTGTATTTTCGTCGACACTAATGCTGCTTGGGTTTATGACTTTCATCATAGGACTGCAGGCGGACCTTATAGCCAACAACCGCAAGCTTCTCGAGGATATCCAGTACCGTGTGAGAAGGCTTGATTTTAAGGAAGAAGAAAAAGAATCAGAATCAAACGAAGATGACAGATAAAACCGTTACGGGCGATACCTGGGTCCTTATAGGGCCCGTGTATCCGTACAAGGGTGGCATATCCCATTATACAGGCCTTATGTATCGTGCCCTTTCAAAAAGGCACGATGTTACGATGATCTCATATAAGATGCAGTATCCGAAGCTCCTGTTTAAAAAGGAGCAGCGCGATTACGACAATGATACGTTCAAGGTGGAGGGGACCAGGTTCCTCATAAATACCGCGGATCCTTTTAATATTCTCAAGACAGCCAAAGAGATAGTTAAGTTAAAGCCTAAAAAAGTCATCATCCAGTGGTGGCATCCGTATTTTGCGCCCTGTTACAGGCTGCTTGCAGGCAGGATAAAGAGGGCGGGCATCGAGATCGTGTACATATGCCACAATGTTTTTCCGCATGAAAGGTTCCCGCTTGATAAGCTTCTTACGAAGATGGCGCTTAAAAAGGGTGATAAATACATACTTCATGCCCAGGGCGAGGTTGATCCGCTTAAGTCGATAAAGCCCGATGCCGACTATAAGGTGCAGGTACATCCCACCTACAGTGTGTTCAATTTCGATGATCTTGACAAGGAAGGCGCAAGAAAGCTCCTTGGTATCGGGAATGAAGAAAGAGTCATGCTCTTTTTCGGTTTTGTAAGGGAATACAAGGGGCTTAAGCACCTTATAAAGGCAATGGATATATTAAAGCGGGGGCAGTTTAAGGATAAGGCGATGCCCGGGCTTTATATAGTGGGTGACTTTGGCGGCAAAAAGGATGAATATCTTGAACTTATAGACGCATGTAATGTGAAAGATGATATCACGATAGTGGACGGTTATGTTCCCGACAAGGAAGTCGGCAAGTATTTTGCGGCGGCAGACCTTGTGGTGCTCCCGTATGAGTCGGCCACCCAGAGCGGGATAGTCCAGATAGCCTACGGCTTTAAAAAGCCCGTGATAGTCACCCGTGTAGGGGGACTGCCGGAGGTTGTCGAGGACGACGTTACGGGACTTATCGTTGAACCGTTTGACGATGATGCTCTTGCCGGCGCGATATTTAAGTTTTACGAAGAAAACAGGGAGGAAGCATACACCCGCGGCATAACCGAAAGAGAGGACAGGTTTTCATGGGACAGGATGGCTGAGGCGCTGGGTTAATCCTTGCGTCTTTTGTTCATGTGTAGTACACTTCTATATGGATTCTGTCTGCAATGAACAGAGGGGAGGATAAGGCATTGTATTATCTGGATATGCATTGTCATATACTGCCGGGAGTGGATGACGGTTCCAAGGACATTAACACGTCGATACAGATGCTGGATCACGCATATGAAGAGGGGATAAGGGCCATGATCCTGACCCCGCATTATCACGGCGGTTATGTTGAAACCAAAAGGGCTGTGATAGATGAGATCTTTGCGGAACTGGAGGAGTTAAGCAACAGGCGGCATCCCGATCTTAAGCTGTTTATCGGCAATGAGATTTACTATTATCCCAGCGTACCCGAATGGATAGAGGAAGGAAGGGTCCACACTCTTGCGGACTCTAATTATGTTCTGCTGGAATTCTCGACGAGGGCTGAAAAGCGCGAGCTTAACGAGGCGGTACAGAACCTGTGTAATAACGGGTATTATCCGGTACTGGCCCATGTGGAGAGGTACGACTGCCTTGTAAAGGAACCTTCGTATGTGGGTTACCTTATCGACGGAGGGGCCTATATACAGGTCAATTCGGCTACCGTCATCGGAGAAGGCGGGATGAGGATAAAGCATTTTCTTAAAAAGCTCCTTAAGGAGGAATGGATTCACTTTATCGGAACCGATGCACACAGCATGAGGAGCAGGAAGCCGGATATGGCGGAGTGCGCGGATTATATATGCAGAAAGTGCAGTGAACGGTATGCGGCGCAGCTTTTGTACGCCAATGCCGTCAATATCATAAATAACCGTCCGTTGGATTGATTTGGAGAAACATTGAATGGAAACAGGCAACAATATTAATTCTGAAGAGATAGAGATAGATCTGGTCGAGCTTATCGGCGTTCTGATGAGCAGGCTCTGGATGATCGTGCTCTTTGGCGCACTTGCGGGTGCGTTTACTTATCTTATGTGCGTGTATGTCATCACGCCCCAGTACGAATCCACGACCAAGATGTACATCATCAACCGCCAGAGCAATGAGACGCTTACTTACTCCGACTTACAGACGGGAACGCAGCTTACCAAGGACTATCAGGAGCTGGTAACCAGCCGGCCGGTTCTTGAAGAGGTACGTCAGGAACTGTCTCTTGATATGGATAATAAGGAGCTTAAGAGTAAGATAAGCGTAACCGTTCCTACGGACACGCGTATAGTTACGATCACCGTTGAGGATTCGAGTCCGGAAACGGCACGTGACATCGCCGATGCAATAAGGAATTCGGCATCCGAGCATATTTCGGCTGTTATGAACACCGAAGCCGTTAACGTGGTGGAGGAGGCTGACCTTCCGATCGAGCCTTCATCGCCCAAGGTATTGAGAAACACAGTGATCGGCGGAGCCGGCGGAGCATTTTTTGCGATAGTCATCATTATCCTTATATATATAATGGATGATACGATCAAAAATCCAGATGACATAGAGCATTACTTAAGGGTGAGCGTTCTCGGTTCGATCCCGTATGTGGACGAGAGGGCGGGTGAGTCCGACAGGAGGAAGAAGATCCGGAGGAAAAAGCACAGGAAGCAGGATTACACCCAGAAGACAGCAACGACACCCGTAAATATGGCAGTACTCAGGCCGGGAACGGAGGTGGATAAGGTTGGACACTAAGGTAATTACCATCAACCGTAAGACCAAGCTCGATTTTAAGACCAACGAGGCATATAAATCTTTAAGGAGTAACATGGAATTCTGCGGGAACAACGTAAAGGTCATTGCGATCACGAGCTGCGTTCCCAACGAAGGTAAGTCATCGGTATCCTTTAACCTTGCGATCTCGATGGCAGAAGCCGGAAAACATGTGTTATTTATAGACGCCGATATGAGAAAATCGGTTATCCTGGGAAGGTATCAGATCACGAAGATATCATCGGGGCTTTCGCATTTCCTTGCAGGCCGCCGTGATATACAGGACGTGATCTATTCGACCAATATAAGGGGACTTCATATCATCCCCACGGGGCCCGTGCCGCCCAATCCCTCCGAACTCCTCGGTACGGCAAGGTTTAAGCTTGTCTTAAGCAAGTTCAGGGATATTTATGATTATGTGATCATTGACACCCCGCCTCTTGGAAGCGTTATCGACAGTGCGATAATAGCCCAGAACTGTGACGGCGTTGCCCTCGTAATGGAGGCAAGGACAATAAGCAGGAAGTTTGCGGAGCGTGTTATAGAGCAGATACGTAAGACCGGCTGCCCGATCCTGGGGATCATCCTTAACAAGGTTGAAATGGGCGGTAAGTACGGTAAATACTACGGTCGCTATTACGGAAAGTATTACGGAAAGTATTACGGAAAGTACTACGGAGATTATTACGGTAACGATTCCGGTGATTAAACGGTGAGAAATGGCGGATACTCAATTACTCAACGAAATAGGTGAAGAGATAAAGGAATCGCTTAAGGTAAGCTTAAGCCGGGGTGACTTTTCAAAGCTTAACGAGGCCATCGCCAATTCGGTAAACATGGTGATCGATGAAGCGACGGACCAGCTTGAGAAGAGCACGGGTTATTCCTCATATACGGCGGGTTCTGCGACAAGGGAGCGTCAGAAACAGCTTGAGAAGGAACGCGAGGAGCGGGCCAGGGCCCGCAGGGAGCAGCTTAACAATGAGCGTAACGCTGCGCTTGCAAGGCGCAGGGCACAGCTTGAGGAAAGGCGGCAGCAGGCGGATGTAAGACGCAGGATGCGCTCGCCGGATGCCATAGTCGACAACGGCAAGCTCCTGCCTACGAAATTCAAGGCGGTAGGTGATAATTCGAGTGTCCTTCAGATCGTATTCGGCTGTATAGGTGAATTTATCGGCCTTACAATGTCATTTGCCCTTGCCCTTACGCTTAAGGAGGAGCCTTCGAACTTATCCGGAGTCATCTTTTTCCTTATGATGTCTCTTGCAAGCGGCGGGCTGATATATGTTGGGGCAGAGTCACGAAGGCTGCTTGACCGTGCGCGGCGGTTCGCTAAGATCTGCGGGACCAAGATGTATGCGAAGATATCGCAGATAGCATCCGCAACGGGTTTTAAGGAAAAGAAGATCCGCAAGGATATAAAAAAGATGTTAAGCAGGGGATTCTACCCCGAAGGGTACCTTGATACGGAAGAAACCACCCTCATGCTTTCGAACGATGTGTATAAGGAATACACACAGACTATGAGCCGGGCAAAGGCCGAGGAAGAAGAGAGGCTTACGAGGGAAGAGAAGAGTGAGCTTGAAGTTATGGTCGCAGACGGAATGGAAGCGGTCGAAAAGCTGCATAAGCTCAATGATGATATACCGGGAGAGGTCATAAGCAAAAAGCTTGACTGCCTTGAAGGACTGCTTAAGCAGATATTTAACAGGGTAAAGGAGCATCCGGAGCAGATGGACAGGATGCACAAGCTTATGGACTACTACCTTCCCACTATGCTTAAGCTGGTGGAGGCTTACAGTGAATATGACAAGGTCACCGCACCGGGTAAGGAGATAGTTCAGGCCAAGGCTGAGATCGAGAAGACGTTAGATACGATCAACGAAGCCTTTGTACAGCTCCTTAACAACCTGTTCCAGGATTCGGTATGGGATGTAACGTCGGATGCGCAGGTGCTTACAACTATGCTGACGCAGGAAGGCCTGACGCAGGAAGCGGCGCTTAAATAGAAATTATAACGATTGGGAGGAAAAAAGATGGACGCAAATTTGAACGGAACGGCTATGGAAGGAGCGGCAGTAGCAGCAGAGGCAGCGGTACCGGAGGCAACCTTATATGAATCACCGTTTGCACCGCTTGAGGAGGAGAAGCCCGCACCGGCACATACTCCGGTTGATTACGGAACGGAACTTGCCGATATCAAAACAAAAAGTGAGCTGACACCCGAGGAACAGAAGGTGGTTGACAGCTATGTTTCACAGATAGACCTTAACAATTCGCAGCTTGTTATCCAGTACGGTGCAGGCGCTCAGAAGAAGATAGCCGATTTTTCGGAAGGTGCTCTTAACAGCGTACGTACCAAGGATATGGGCGAGATCGGCGAGATGCTTACAGGACTGGTCGGCGAACTTAAGGGCTTTAACAATGACGACGAGAAGAAGGGCCTGTTCGGGCTGTTCAAGAAGGGCCAGGAGAGGGCAAACGCCCTGCTTGCAAGGTATGACAAGGCCGAGGCCAACGTAAACAAGGTTGTCAAGGTGATGGAAGGCCATCAGGTAACGCTCCTTAAGGACGTTGCGATGCTTGACAAGATGTATGAGACGAACCTTACATATTACAAGAACCTCACCCTGTATATCCTCGCAGGTAAGGAAAAGCTTGCGATCGCCAAGCAGGAAGAGCTTCCCAAGCTCCTTAAGAAGGCTGAAGAATCAGGACTTCCCGAGGATTCACAGGCGGCTTCGGATTACGCTTCGATGATCGAAAGGTTCGAGAAAAAGATCTATGACCTTGAGCTTACCAGGAATATCTCAATGCAGATGGCTCCCCAGATCCGCCTTATACAGAACAATGACACGATGATGTCCGAAAAGATCCAGAGCACGCTGGTTAATACCATTCCCCTTTGGAAGAGTCAGATGGTCATCGCCATCGGCCTTAACCATTCGACAGAGGCTGCAAAGGCACAGAAGGAAGTTACTGATGTGACCAACGAGATGCTTAAGAAGAACGCTGAAGCGCTTAAGATGGCTACGATCGCATCGGCCAAGGAATCCGAGCGCGGCATCGTGGACATCGAAACGCTTACACATACAAACCAGACCCTCATCGATACATTAAATGAGGTCGTACAGATCCAGGCAGACGGACGCAGCAAACGTGCAGAAGCCGAGAAGGAGCTCTCAAGGATCGAGACCGAGATGCATACGAAGCTCATAGAGTTAAGCAGGGCATCCGGACAGCAGTAATTTACTTAAATTTTTAGGGGCCGGGGTTCCTCGGCTCCTTTATTATTATATTGGGGACACCCGGAGTAAAGGATAATGAAGAAACGTACACAGGAAATACTCGACATAATGGATGATCAGTACGGCACGGATCTTAGATGCTATCTGACGCATGATTCTGCCTGGCAGCTGCTCATCGCAACGATATTGTCCGCACAGTGTACGGATGCACGCGTTAACATTGTCACAAAGGACCTGTTTAAAAAGTATACGAGCATCCGCGCATTCGCCGAGGCAGATCTTTACGAGCTTGAGCAGGATATAAAGTCGACCGGGTTTTACCATAATAAGGCAAAGAACATCATCGCCTGCTGCAGGAAGCTTCACGAGGAGTTTGATGACGAGGTACCGTCGGATATCGAAAGCTTAACCTCCCTGCCGGGTGTCGGCCGCAAGACCGCAAATGTGGTAAGGGGCAATATATTCGGGATCGACAGCATAGTTGTTGACACGCATGTTAAGCGGATATCAAAGAAACTGGGGCTTACAAAGGAAGACGATCCCGTAAAGATCGAATTTGATCTGATGAAGGAGGTCCCGAAGGAACGCTGGATCCTTGTAAACTTCCAGTTCATAGCCTTCGGAAGGGATATATGCAAGGCAACGCGCCCGGAATGCGAACGCTGCCGCCTGACAAAATACTGCAGTTACTATAAAGAAAAAATACGTTGAAGCTTATTTCTTGGCTTCAACGTATTTGTTTATATCGCCCTTTTCCTTGAGAGCCCTTACGATAGGAGCACTCATCAGGGAGTTGATGCTTCCGGCCACCTCCGTAAGGTGGTCCAGCTTATCGAATTCAAACCCTTCCACATACATATCGGCAAGAGCCATATAGCTTGACTTAAGGTCTGTCCGGCACTCAACCGCGAATTCAAGGATTTTTCTGGCTTCCTCCCGGCGCCCGGCGCCAAGAAGGTGAGCCCCCCATGAGTCAAGTGATTTTACAAGGGCCGTGTAATTTTGGTCATACTCGGTAAGCAGCGGCAGGTTCGGAGCACCGTATGTAAGCTTTAAATCCGTGTTTGATACGCCCGTGAAATTGACTATTTTCTTATCCTTAAGTGCCAGGATGCTTTCTTCGTCCTTTTTTATCGCATCGTTTTCGGGAACCGGAGCGGGTGATCCTTCCCCATCCTCCGTATTTTCGGGTGCCGGCGCACTGAAAGGAAGAGAATCAAACGGTATGCTGATATACTCGAGCTCATCAAGGCTCTTTCGCCTGATCGAATTGGATTCGCGTTCCCTTTCAAGCCGCTTTTCATCACCGGTATTGAACCTGTTTGTGGTCACTTTCATGTAGATCATGATGCTTAGAAAACCGATCACGACAGTTGTAAAAATGGGTGATATCATATATAATATTCCTTTAAGAGTGTTGATAATTTAATGCTAACCGGAGGTTTCCCGATGAACTTTTATAACAAAAAATCGAGAAAGATAATGTCGGCTATAATAATCATCATCCTTGTCATAGCGATGATAGTACCGACTTTGGTATATCTTCTTCAGTAAGGACTATTATAACATATTTATATTCACGAATCGAGGTAATAAAGTGAAAAGAAATATCAAGCTGCGTGTAGCGGTCCTTTGTTCGCTGTGTGTATTAATATCCTGTACGGATACAGCATTTGCGGCATCGGCCGGCGCGGCTAATGTAATAAACAAATCGGACAGCGTGATAAGCTTCGATGAGCCGGAACCCGTGAAGAAAGGGCCCGAAATAGCCGTAGAGTCACAGCCTGCGGAAGAACCGGCTCCTTCAAACGAGATCACGATCAACGTTACCGCGGCGGATGATCCGGTGGATATCACCAAGGATGAGGTGCTTGAAAACGCAACCAGCCTGACCACCGAGATAAACGTTGAGGTTCCCGCTTCCTTCCATGTCGATCCGACAGCTACGATAGGAAGGGGCATATATGCTGACGATATCGACTTATCGGGACTTACATATAAGCAGGCCAAGGAACGGGTTGAAGGATATATATCTGAGTTAAGGGACAGGAAGATAACCCTTTCATCAATAAATGACAGGACAACGACCGTGTCTGCGGGCGACCTGGGGATCAAGTGGTCAAACAGTGACCTTCTGCTTGAGGCCATCGGGCTAGGCAAGGCGGGCAATGTGATCGCAAGGTACAAGGCAAACAAGGACCTTGAGGTTGAGCACAAGGTATATGACGTCAATATAAGCGCAGACAAGTCGTATGTTAAAAACGTGATCCAGGCCGAAAGCGATGCATCGGGCAGTGAGGCCAAGGATGCCACGATGACCAGGGAAAACGGCCAGTTTAAGGTGACCGAAGGCCAGGAAGGCTTCGGTATTGACGTTGACAAGTCCGTTGATTCCGTAATGGATGTAATGTCATCCTGGGATAAAAATGACTTAAATATCGAGCTTGTGTCGGGCATGATACAGCCCAAGGGTAAGGCCGAGGACCTTATGAAGATCCATGATCTGCTCGGTTCGTTTAATACAAGCTTTTCATCATCAGGTAAGGAGCGGTCGGGTAACGTCCGTAACGGTACCAAGCTCATAAACGGTACGGTTTTATATCCCGGGGACCAGCTTTCAGTATATGAAACGGTTAGTCCTTTCACCGAGGAGAACGGCTACTTCCTTGCAGGTTCGTACTTAAACGGAATGGTGGTCGAAAGCCTGGGCGGAGGTATATGCCAGGTAAGCTCCACCCTATACAATGCGGTCATAAGGGCCGAGCTTCAGGTTGATGAACGGTCCAATCACTCGATGATAGTAAGTTACGTGGATATGTCCGCCGATGCCGCAATCTCGGGAACGGCCAAGGACTTCAAGTTTACCAACAACCTTGAAAACCCGATATATATCGAAGGATTTACCACCGATGACAAAGTGGTGGTGTTTAATATTTACGGCGTGGAAACACGTCCGAGCAACAGGACCCTTGAGTTTGAGAGCGTGGAGCTTGAAAGGACGGAGCCCGAGGGCGAGAAGGTGGTAGCCGATTCCGAGCTCCCTGCCGGCAAGGTTTCCGTGCAGTCGGCTCATACGGGTTATCGCGGCGAATACTGGAAGATAGTCAAGGTGGACGGCGTTGAGACCGAGCGTGTAAGGCTTAACAAGAGTAAGTACCAGGCAGTGCCGAAGACGGCCACCGTGGGTACGGCAACGGATAATGCGATGGTCAAGCAGGTTTTGAACAATGCCATTGCTACCGGAAGCATTGAGGCCTGCAAGGCAGCTGCGGCCCAGGTAGGAGCGGGTATCATCGATCCCGCGATGCTTGTGAACACTCCTCCTGCCGAGGGAGAATCACCCGCACCGGCACCCGAGACACCGCCCCAGGAACCGCCGGCTGAGGATCAGGGCGACGACGAAGGCGAAGGCGGCGGTGGCGGCGAACAACCGCAGTAGAGGCAGATTTCGGAGTCATATATGAAAGCAGGCAAGGTACCGGAATCGGTACTTAAACGTTCGATAATAAAGCAGATAAAGACCAGGCGCCCGGAGATACTTCAGGGGGCGGCGGTAGGAGAGGATTGTGCGGTCATTGCCCTTGAGGATGATGAAGTATATGTGATGAGTACAGATCCGATCACCGGAACTTCTCATGAGATAGGTTCGCTTTCGGTCCATGTGACCGCAAATGACATAGCATCGGCCGGTGCCGAGGTAATCGGAGTCATGTTGTCGGTTCTGCTTCCGGAGGGGACGCAGGAGGAGGAGCTTAAGACCATCATGAAGCAGGTCGAGGATACCTGCCATGAGTTGAACATCCAGACGATCGGCGGGCATACCGAGGTCACAAGGGTGGTAAACCAGCCCGTTATCACGGTAACGGGTGTGGGAAAGGTAAAAAAGGATAAGTTCGTTACCACCGGCGGGGCAAAGCCGGGAAACGATATCGTGGTCACCAAATGGATAGGGCTTGAAGGGACTTCGATAATCGCAAGGGAGAAAGAAGAAGAGCTTAAAGCCAGGTTCAGCCGTTCGTTTGTTGAAGGAGCGGCTGATCTTATAAAATATCTGTCGGTTGTGCCGGAGGCGGCAGTTGCCGTTAAACACGGAGTTACCGCAATGCATGATGTTACGGAAGGCGGCATTTTCGGGGCATTGTGGGAGGTGGCCGAGGCTTCCGGGGTCGGAATGAGCGTTAACTTAAGGGACATCCCGATAAGGCAGGAAACGGTAGAGATATGCGAGGTATTTGATGTCAATCCGTATGAACTTATCTCAAGCGGCTCAATGCTTATAACGACTGAGGGCGGACATGATCTGGTGCGGAAGTTAAGTGAGGCCGGGATACCGGCGGCCGTAATAGGAAAGGTCACGGACGGAAACGACCGCGTGCTCATAAACGGCGATATAAGGCGGTTCCTTACACCGCCCGGGCCCGATGAATTATATAAGGTTGTTAAGTAAAAATATACCGAATTTAAGTGAGAGGGTGGAAAAATGAGAGAAAAGATACTGAATTACATTGAAAAGAACAGCCGTGTGGAGTTGGGTGAGCTTGCGGTACTGCTCGGCACTACCGAAGCCGAGATAACCAAGGAACTTGCCGATATGGAATCCGAGGGCATCATCTGCGGATATCATACCCTTATTGACTGGGACAAGGTCACTACCGACAGGGTAAACGCTCTTATCGAGGTAAGAGTCACTCCTCAGAGGGGACACGGTTTTGACGATATTGCAGAAAGGATATACAAATATCCCGAGGTTAATGCGACCTACCTTATCTCGGGCGGCTATGATCTGTTAGTATCCTTAGAGGGCAAGACACTTAAAGAGGTAAGCAGCTTTGTCAGCCAGAAGCTTTCTACCCTTGAAAACGTGATCTCAACCACCACACACTTTGTTCTTAAGAAATATAAGGACCACGGAACCATACTTAACGGCGAAACAGCTGATGAAAGGATGATAATGACGCCATGAGGAACCCCTTATCCGAAACAATTGTTAATATAAAGCCGTCAGGTATACGTAAGTTCTTCGATATAGCGAGTGAGATGAAGGATGTCATCTCACTGGGTGTGGGCGAACCTGATTTTGACACTCCCTGGCACATAAGGGATGAGGGTATATACTCCCTTGAAAAAGGAAGAACCTTTTATACCTCGAATTCGGGTCTTATGGAACTCAGGGAGGAAATATGCAGATATATAAAAAGGAAATGCTCCCTTGAGTATGATGCAAAGTCGCAGGTGATAGTAACTGTCGGCGGAAGCGAGGCCATTGATATAGCAATGCGCGCGATGATAGATCCCGGAGATGAGGTCCTTATACCGCAGCCGAGCTACGTTTCTTATGAACCCTGTGCGATCCTTGCAGGCGCAACACCTGTTATTATTGAGCTTAAGAATGAGAATGAATTCAGGCTGACCAAACAGGAACTGCTTGATAAGATAAGCGATAAGACCAAGATCCTTGTGATGCCCTTCCCCAATAACCCGACGGGAGCGGTAATGACGAGAGAGGACCTTGAAGATATAGCGAAGGTTTGTATAGAGAAGGATATCTTTGTTTTATCCGATGAGATATACAGTGAGTTAACATACTGCGGTGACCATTTTTCTATTGCAGCCATACCGGGCATGAAGGAGCGTACGATCCTGATAAACGG
>JAILJC010000183.1 GCA_024694965.1 Lachnospiraceae bacterium | reverse complement strand
CCGACACCTTCGGCAGCCTCCTGGGCTTTTTCCTTGATCTCGGCTGCTGCTTCGCTTAACTTGCCTAAGATAACATCCTTGGCTTCAACAGCCTTATCCTTAAGCTCACCTGCGGCTTCCTTGATCTCGTCGGTGTTCAATGATACATATTCCCTGTCGGACTTCTTTTCAAAGAAATCACTGGGACCGTTTTCATCAAGGATTTCCTCCTTCTTATCACCGAGTACATAATAAACTGCGGCACATGCTGCGCCGGCGATAGCCGTAAAGGCTAAGAACTTACCAAATTTTCCTGCCATGAGTAACCCCTTTCATACTGGATATTTGTAATAATTATAATTCAAAATCATACCGCTAACAAGTATATTTTTAGCAGCGTAAAGCTGTGGTATAATATATAAAGTTAAGATAGGGGGGAGCAGCGGGTATTTATATGTTTGGACGCAGATCAAAAATCTTAATTATAACCCTGATACTTGCGGCCGCGGTCCTTGCGGGATGCAAGAAGGATAAAAAGACCGAGATCATCCTGACCACCGACTTCGAGGAGGGTGAGGTGTTCAGGATTGACAAGATGTCGTGCTATGTCCCCGAAGTCATGGTGTATCTCGTTAACAGCGAAAACAAATATGACGAGATATTCGGGGCTAAGATATGGCAGATCCCGATCGAGGGCACTACACTTGAAAACAAATATAAGGATACGATCCTTGCGAGGCTTGCTCAGATAAAGGTAATGAACCTGATGGCCCGTGACAGGGACTTAAAGCTTAGCAACGATGATGAACTGAGGGTAAAGTCAGCCGCCCGTGATTATTATGCCTCCCTTAACGAAGAGGAAAAAAGGGTGATGGGCGTTGATGAGGAGATCATTTATAACCTGTATCATGAGTTTGCGACGGCTGATAAGCTCTATCATGACATTACCGACAAGATAACACCCGAGATAAGCGATGATCAGGCGAGGATAGTGACCGTGAGGGATATCCTTGTAAAAACGTATAAACCGTCAGTGAACGGCAGTGTATCCTATAATGCTGCCGAGAGAACGGAAGCGTACGACAGGATCAGTGACATAAAGCGCCGTATCGATGAAGGCACCGATTTTGACGTGATAGCGGAAAGTACGGAAAACGAGGACAGTAAGATCCAGTACAGCTTCGGACGGGGAGTAATGCCGGCGGCATACGAAGAGGCGGCGTTTAACCTTGTGGTAGGTGAGATAAGCGATATAGTGGAGACGGAATACGGATTTCATATTTTAAAATGTGTTACGGCTTACGATCCGGAGGAGGCCGACAGGAACCGCGAATCCATAGTAAAGGTGAAGAAACAGGAGGCCTTCAACAATATATATGACGGTTATATAAGCGAACTGAATTCCCACCTGAATGCGGATCTGTGGGACAGCGTAGCCTATTTTAAGACGGATGACATATCAACGACCAGCTTCTTCGATGTATATGACACTTATTTTGTTCCGGTCACCGGAGCATCATACGGAATAGAGCAGTAAAAGTTAAAAGACCGGGCTTATTAGCACTCATTTTAAATGAGTGCTAATTTTTTCTTGACTTTTATATTTCCCGCTATTAGAATTAGTTATGAAAATAAAGTGGCCAATGGCCTGCAGGCCTAAAGCCCGGAAAGAAGGAGATAAAATGGCTGTTAAAAAGGGTAATCTGTCGATAAATAACGAAAACATATTCACCATTATAAAAAAATGGGTATATTCGGACCATGACATCTTTGTACGTGAGATGATTTCAAACGGCTGCGATGCGATCACCAAGCTTAAGAAGCTTGACATGATCGGTGAGTATACATATCCGGATGATTTTGAAAATAAGATAAAGGTCATTGTGGATCCCGAAAACAAGACGATGAAGTTCATCGATACCGGTATCGGAATGGATGAAAGCGAGGTTGAGGAATACATTACGCAGATCGCTTTCTCGGGAGCCGCCGACTTTATCGAGAAGTATAAGGATAAGGCCACGGATGACCAGATAATCGGACATTTCGGACTTGGTTTCTATTCGGCCTTCATGGTTGCGGATACGGTCCACATCGACACGCTTTCATATAAGGAAGGAGCAAAGGCCGTTCACTGGGAGAGTGACGGAGGTACCGAGTATACGATAGATGAGGGTGACAGGACCGAAGTAGGTACCGAAATAACCCTGTTCCTTAATGAGGACAGCCTTGAGTTCTGCAACGAATACAGGGCACGCGAGGTCATTAAGAAGTACTGCTCATTCATGCCTGTTCCGATCTACCTTGAAAAGGCGGGCGCCGAGACCGAGTACGAGACCATCGATGCGGCGGATAAGACCGATAAGGACGTTGTTATCGAGGAGATACATGAGGAGGCCAAGTACGAGGAAAAGGAAAAAGAGGACGGCACCAAGGAAAAGGTTGAGGTAAGCCCCGCGAAGGAAAAACTCAAGATAGTAAAGCGCCCGGTATCCCTTAACGATACGCATCCGCTTTGGGCAAAGCATCCCAACGACTGCACGAAGGAGGAGTATCTTGACTTCTACCGCAAGGTATTCATGGACTACAAGGAGCCTCTTTTCTGGATCCACCTTAACATGGATTATCCGTTCAACTTAAAGGGTATCCTTTACTTCCCGAAGATCAACATGGAGTATGAGTCGATCGAGGGAACCATAAAGCTTTACAATAACCAGGTATTCATCGCCGACAATATAAAGGAGGTCATCCCCGAGTTCCTCATGCTCTTAAAGGGCGTTATCGACTGTCCCGACCTTCCGCTTAACGTATCGCGTTCGGCACTCCAGAACGACGGATTCGTAAAGAAGATTTCCGATTACATCAGCAAGAAGGTTGCAGACAAGCTTGCCGGAATGTGCAAGACCGAGAAGGAGGAGTACGAGAAGTACTGGGACGACATCAGCCCGTTCATCAAGTTCGGATGCTTAAAGGATGACAAGTTCTGCGAGAAGATGACAGATTACATCCTGTTTAAGAACTTAGACGGCAAGTATGTGACTCTTCCCGAATGCCTCGAGGTTAAGCCTATTGATAAGGAAGGATCGGAAGCAACCGATGAGAACGGCGAAAAGGTTGAAGCCGAAGTGGTTGATGATAAGGCGGATGCCGATGTGTCCGATGAGGATGATGATAGTGAAAAAGAACCACGTAAGGTCATCTACTACGTAACCGACGAACAACAGCAGAGTCAGTACGTTAAGATGTTTAAGGAACAGGGCAAGGATGCGGTCATCCTTACACACAATATAGACCAGCCCTTCGTTCAGCAGCTTGAGAGCAAGAACGAGGATGTTAAGTTCATGCGTATCGATGCCGACATCACCGACGACTTCAAGGAAGAGGTGAGCGAGGACGACAA
>JAILJC010000131.1 GCA_024694965.1 Lachnospiraceae bacterium | reverse complement strand
TATACTATATGGGCTGTGCTGTATATGTATATGTTAAAGGAAAGCTATGGAAGGTAGGGAATTTAAAGAAAACAAAATGGGCGTGATGCCCGTCAATAAGCTTATCATAAATATCGGTCTCCCGATGATCCTTTCGATGCTCGTCCAGGCATTTTACAATATTGTCGACAGTATCTTCGTCGCAAGGATAAACGATGCTTCGGCCTCGGGTTCCGCAGGTACCGCGGCCCTCGTCGCGGTCGGAATGGCATTCCCATTTCAGACACTGCTCATCGCATTCGGTTCCGGTACCGGAGTCGGCGTAAATGCGATGCTCAGTAAGGCTCTCGGCGAGAAGGATCATGAAACCGTCAAAAAGGCTGCAAACAACGGTATATTCGTGTCCGCGGTGTGTGCGGCGCTGTTTTTCATAATTGGCCGTTTTTTTGCGGGAGCCCTGATACGATCACAGGGCGGAGAGGGGCTTACCCTTCAGTACGGCACACAGTATCTTTCTATAGTGTGCATGTTTTCCTTCGGAATTTACATGCAGTTCATATTTGAAAGGCTGCTTCAGGCCACGGGGCGCACCCTGTATTCGATGATCACCCAGATGACGGGCGCGATCATAAACATAATTCTTGACCCGATACTCATCTTCGGTCTGCTCGGTTTTCCGGAAATGAAGGTTGCGGGTGCGGCCGTTGCGACGGTTACGGGCCAGATAGTTGCGGCATGCTTCGCGCTCATATTAAACCTTAAAAAGAATCCCGAAGTAAAGATCAGCTTTAAGGGCTTTAAGCCCGATATGCACACGATAGGCAGGATATACAAGGTCGGCGTGCCTTCCATCATCATGATGTGCATAGGTTCGGTGATGACCTACTGCATGAATAAGATCCTGGTAACGCTGCATGAGGCGGCCGTTGCGGTATTTACCGTATACTTTAAGCTGCAGAGCCTGTTTTTCATGCCTCTGTTCGGACTTAACAACGGTCTCATACCTATCCTTGCCTACAATTACGGCGCAAAGAAGAGGAGCCGTATGGTCAAGGCCATAAAGGTTGCCATGGCATATGCCTTCGGGTTTGCGGCCCTCGGCTTTCTGCTTTTTGAAGTTATCCCCGACAAGCTGCTGCTTATCTTCAATACGGGTGATTCTTCCCTGCTGACACTTGGCGTTCCGGCGCTTAGGATAATCGGATTCCATTATCTTCTTGCATGGTTCTGCATCGTTGGCGGAACGGTATTCCAGTCGCTCGGAAACGGCGTATACTCACTCATCGTGTCGATCGCCCGCCAGCTCGTGGTACTCATACCCGCGGCTTACATACTGGCAAAGATAGGAGGGCTGCCGCTCATATGGTGGTGCTTCCCCATAGCAGAGCTTATGTCGTTTGCGGTCAACTGCTTCTTTATGTACAGGATAAACAAGGAAATAATCAGCAAAGTACCGGATAATGTGTGATCAAAAAGGTCCGACCTTCCGGCCGGACCTTCCTTTATATAAATTTATTAGAGGGAGGATGTGAGGCTTAGCCTCACTATTATGAAAAAGATTTTTAATTTCTATGCTGTTAGTATATGGGTAGAATATGACACTGTAATGCACAAATTGTGAACGATAAATGAACAATCTGCAAAGAAACCATGTCATGTTGCGCAAACGATGTGACAAATTAAATTTATGTAAACATTTTTGCGAACACTTCTTTTGGTAATTATGGATGTACCCCAAAGAGCTGAACGGCGGGGGCTTTACAGGATCGGTAATGAAATACGCAAATATTATTGTGAATATTTCACATGAAAATCTGGATAAGACATTTCAATATATAGTACCCGAAGCTTTGATGGATACAATTGCTGTGGGTGATTACGTCACTGTGCCCTTCGGCAAGGGAAACAAGCTGATAAACGGCTATGTTTTAGAGCTTACGGACAGTGCCTGTTACGATCCCGAAAAGCTTAAGGAGATAGCGGCCGTAAAAACAGACAGCCGCCTTGTCGAATACAAGCTCATAAGGCTTGCTTACTGGATGAAGGAGCGGTACGGTTCCACGATGATCAATGCCCTTAAAACTGTCCTTCCCGTAAAGAAGCTCATTAAGGAGAAGGAATCAAAGAGCATTACCCTTAAGCTTGACGAACGCTCTGCCGCTGAAAGGCTTGAGCTGTATGCCCGCAAGCACCAGAAGGCAAGGGAGAGGCTGCTTAAGGAGCTGATTAGCGAAAAGGAGCTTGATTACAGGCTTGTAACGGGCAAGTTAAACATAACCGCCGCAACCATAAGGGCCATGGAGGAGCAGGAGATCTTAACCGTAGTTAAGAAGCGGGTATACAGGAATACCGCGGACGGGGAGACGGAAGGCTTAAAGGTTAAGCTTAACGATATGCAGGAGCAGATCGCTGAAAGCATAAAGGATGACTATGCAAGGGGGATAAGGAAGACCTATCTTATCCACGGAATAACAGGAAGCGGCAAGACCGAAGTTTATATGGACATAATAGACGCCGTGGTCAGGGAGGGTAAGCAGGTCATAGTGCTGATCCCGGAGATAGCCCTTACGTACCAGACGGTGCTGCGTTTTTACAAAAGATACGGTGACGCCGTATCCACCCTTCATTCAAAACTCTCGGACGGAGAGCGTTACGATCAGTTTGAACGTGCGAAAAAAGGCGAGATATCCGTGATGATAGGCCCGCGTTCGGCTCTTTTTACTCCCTTTGAAAAGCTCGGACTGATAGTAATAGACGAGGAGCACGAGGGCTCATACAAGAGCGACAGCATGCCCAAATATCATGCGCGCGAGACAGCCATGGAGCTTGCAAGGCTCCATAACGCATCGCTCATCTTAGGTTCGGCGACACCCTCGCTCGAAGCCTATTACAGGGCGAAGAATCACGAGTATGAGCTGTTTGTGCTTGATAAGAGGGCTAAGGAGGCACGCCTTCCGGATGTTAAGGTGATCGACCTTAAGCAGGAGTTAAAGGACGGTAATAAATCCATGTTCTCAAGGGAGCTTAAGCGCCTCATGGAGGACCGCCTTTCAAAGGGTGAGCAGACAATGCTCTTTCTTAACAGGCGCGGCTATGCGGGTTTTGTTTCCTGCCGCAGCTGCGGGGAAGTGCTAAAATGCCCGCACTGCGATGTTTCATTGTCGGAGCATAAGGGCGGAAAGCTTGTCTGTCATTACTGCGGCTATGAACGGAAGACGGACAAGGCATGTCCGAAGTGCGGCTCCAAAATGATAGGCGGGATGCGAGCCGGGACCGAGCAGGTCGAGGCGGCCGTAAAAAAGATGTTCCCGTATGCGTCTGTCCTTCGTATGGATGCGGATACCACAAAACAGAAGGACAGTTATGAAAGGATACTTTCGGCCTTTGCGAACAAGGAGGCCGACATACTGATAGGCACCCAGATGATAGTAAAGGGACATGATTTCCCCTATGTCACCTTAATGGGGATCCTGGCTGCCGACATGTCGTTAAATGCGGGCGATCACAGGGCCGCGGAGCGTACCTTCCAGCTTCTTACCCAGGCTGCGGGCAGGGCAGGCAGGGCGGATATCCCGGGTGAGGTCGTGATCCAGACCTATCAGCCGGGCCATTATGCGGTAAAATGCGCTGCGGCACAGGATTACGAAGGCTTTTACAATGAGGAGATGGCCTACAGGCAGCTTGCCCAGTATCCTCCGGCGGGCCACATGCTGGCCGTGCTTGTCGAATCCCCGGATGAGGAAAGCGCCGGCAGGTATTGCGAAGCGTTGGCAGAATCACTCAAACATGATATAATCAAAGGCTGTTACGGCCGCGATGTAAGGCTTATAGGTCCTGCGGATGCGGCGATAGGAAAGATAAACGATATTTACAGGAAGCTGTTCTATGTTAAATCAGCGGATCAGGGCGCACTTGAAGGGGTAAAGGACAGTGCGGAGGAATATACGGACGCCCGTAAGGAAAAGGGCGTGCGGGTCACCTTCGACATGGATCCCTTAAGGGGCTATTGATCCCAAATTGGAGGTATTATGGCACTTAGGACGATTAGGGTAATGGGCGATGAGGTTCTTAACAAGGTATGCAAGCCGGTAAAGGAGGTCACACCCAGGATAAAAACACTGATAGAGGACATGATCGAGACCATGTACGATGCCGAGGGAGTGGGCCTTGCGGCTCCGCAGGTGGGCATCTTAAAGCGTATTGTAGTGATCGATGTTGGCGAAGGCCCCTTTGTCATGATAAATCCGAGGGTACTGGAGACATCGGGCGAGCAGACAGGCACCGAGGGGTGCTTAAGCGTTCCCGGCAAATGCGGTATAGTAACAAGGCCTGAATATGCAAAGGTGCTTGCCTACAATGAGGACATGGAGCCCGTTGAGATAGAGGGAACGGAGCTTAAGGCGCGTGCTATGCTTCACGAGATCGATCATCTTGATGGAAAGCTGTATGTCGAAAAGGTCGAGGGCGAGCTCAGGGATGTAACAGAAGAAGATGAGTATGAGCAGGAGGATGAAGCGTAATGAAAGTTCTGTTCATGGGCACCCCCGACTTTGCTGTTTCTATCCTTGATGCGATAGCGGGCAGTTCTCATGAGGTTGTCGGCGTGGTGACGCAGGAGGATAAGCCAAAGGGCAGGAGCGATAAGCTTGTCGCACCTCCGGTTAAGGAGTGCGCTTTAAGGCACGGGATCCCTGTTTTTCAGCCGCACCGCATCAAAACACCCGAGGCGGTTTCGGGGCTTAGGCAGTTTGATGCAGACATATTCGTGGTATCCGCATACGGACAGATCCTGTCAAAGGAAATCCTTGATATGCCAAGGTACGGCTGCATTAACACACATGCCTCGCTTCTTCCCAAGTACAGGGGGGCGGCTCCCATCCAGTGGGCGATCTTAAGCGGCGATGAAAAGACCGGCGTTACGATAATGCAGATGGATGAAGGCGTTGACACGGGTGATATCCTTTTTACCAGTGAAGTTAACATAACACCAAAAGAAACCGGCGAAAGCCTTTTTGATAAACTGGCAGTTTCGGGCGCTTCTCTGATAGTTGAAGCACTTGATAAGATAGAACAGGGTGACATAACACCAATAAAGCAGAACGAGGCCGAAGCAACCCATGTCGGAATGCTTAACAAGAAGATGGGTGAGCTTGACTTTGGCAAAACCGCAGCAGAGCTTGACCGGCTCATAAGGGCATTCACGCCCTGGCCGGGAGCATACACGTATCTAAACGGAAAGATACTTAAGGTGCATGAAGCCGATGCGGTCAGTGACAATGAGCTTTTATCCTCATGCCCCGGGTCCGGTGATCCTGTCCCTGCGGGATGCATTGCGGGAGTGTCAAAAGACGGCATATACATAAAGACCGGGGACGGCTGCCTTAAGGTGACAGAGCTCCAGCTTGAGGGAAAGAAAAGGATGAAGGCGGCTGATTTTCTCGCAGGCTGCCGTCTGACGGCGGGGGAGAGGCTTACATGAATTTAAGGCTTTTGATCCTTGAAACCCTTCTTGCCATTGAAAAGGAGGATACCCCTGCGGGACTCATCATCCGGCAGGTCATGGATAAATACGATTACCTTGACAAGCAGGAGAGGAGCTTTGTAAAGAGGGTCCTTGAGGGGACCGTCGAAAGGCAGTTAGAGCTTGATCATATAATCGACAGTTACAGCAAGGTAAAGGCTAAAAAGCTTAAGCCCGTCATAAGGGCGATAATGAGGATGAGCGTTTACCAGCTCAAATACATGGATGCGGTCCCTGACTCCGCGGTATGCAACGAGGCCGTAAAGCTTGCGTCGAAAAAAGGCTTTTCATCCCTGAAAGGCTTTGTAAACGGAGTGTTGAGGAATATCGCGAGGGATATGGATAATATTACCTATCCGGATGAGGGTACGCCCGAAGGCCTGTCGGTTAAGTTTTCATGCCCGCTG
>JAILJC010000127.1 GCA_024694965.1 Lachnospiraceae bacterium | reverse complement strand
CTTCAAGGGAAAGCATTGCCGCTGCAACAAGCTTAACTGTTACACCGATAAATAAGGAGGTACACCACCATGAAACACCGCTTGTTTTACCGCATCCTTGGGATGTTCAAAAAAACGGGAGCCAACTGGGATAAGCTGGCTCCTACCAAAGATACCGCTATTGATTTTGCTCATACTCACATCAATCCGGAACCTGTTCCGAAGATTGATGATACCCACTTCTCATGGGAATACTGCCTTGCACATTCCGGAGAGATGCTTAACGATCGCTTGCGTGGCGACAGACTGGATGATGATGACAGAGCTATCATGGAGATGGTCTCGAAGCACTCCTGCGATACCGATCTTGTCCTTTATCGTGGAGTGCATGACGAAATCTTCTCTATGATGCTCGATAACGCCAAAGGTCTTGATGGCGTGGATCTTCTCGAAAAAGGTTATCTGTACTGCAGCCTCGTCAAAGGTCATGAGACACATTGCAGGATCCGGTTACGGATCTTCGCTCCTGCAGGTTCCACCGTTGTTTATTCCGGTAATGTAAACAATGAGCAAGGCTATTATGAGGCGGTTGTGCAGCACGGAGCGAAACTGAAGCTCGTTTCCTGCGACCGTGATTATATCAACTGTCTGCTTCTTGGAACTGAGTGAGGAGAAATCCTCACTCTTTTTTTTTAATTTTTTCTGAGAAAGTGTTGACTTAGCCGACGCCCCATGATAGACCGGTTGAGGGAGCAGGAAACGGCTTCAGGGCGCACTCTCCCTAGTGACAAGCACCAGAGAGCCTACGCAAGAACAGGATAGACCGTATATCGGTCACAGGTATCCGTATTCCGACCATCTGACTTTGGAATGCATCCAACGCACTTTCTCCATGCGTCTCACCGCCTGACTTCGACATGGCAAGCCTTTCGGCTTTCTGTGCGCTCCCCCTTGCCTCAATACCATCGACAAGAACGGATTTGCCCCCGCAGCGTACTTTTAACCAATGTACCAGATAAAACTGCATCTGGGTTAGGCTGAGGTCATCAGCTGCACTTTAACCCCTGACGGGACAAGACTTGGATGGTCTCGGTCAAGTCTTCGTTCCGGATCCATTCTAATGAGTGAGCTGGATCGGACTACCATTTTTTATACTGCTATCGTCCTTGCAGATAGCGTACAACGCCGGGTAGTATGCTCCGCATTGCCGCCCTCTCCGCTTTTCCTACGGAGCCGGATTGGCGTCAAAAAAATCATGTTGGTGCCTTTCCAACATGATTTCAATCATCGACATGATGCGGTTATCTCCCGATTTTTCGCATATATAGAGGTTGACTATAGCCCTATTCTGCCCTATAATAGGGGATAGACATAAGGTTACAGCTTATCCTGCTTTAGTCAATAATTTTGATCGATGCTGTGGGGCATCTAAAGCTTATGGATACGCCAATATCCCAAAAGCTGTTTACTTTCGTAAAAAAGGAAGCTCGCCAAAGCTTCTTTTTTTATTCTCCCTAATCTTACAGTATAATTCTAAATAATTCAAGCAGATTTTTCATTTTTAAGTGAATTTTTTAAAATATTTCTTGACTTTTTCACTAATTTGATATAATATCTTATTATATAAAATTATAAGATATGTTTTTTTATAATAAAATATAATAAAATATTATATTTTATTAGGAGGGCTGAAATGTCTACAAAGATTGCAATTACTAATGCCAAGGGTGGCGTTGCGAAGACAACGACAGCATTGAATATTGCTGATGCACTCATGTATATCGGATACAAGGTTTTATTTATAGATCTGGATCCGCAAGCAAACTCGACAAGCGTATATGAAGGAACAACCCTTCGTTCTGAAGGAGAAAAAACGCTCTTTGATGTTATGGAAGGAACTTCCAACATCAAAGACTGCATTCAACACACAGAGTTTGGTGACATTGTAGCCGGAGACTCAAGACTTGCCGAAAAAGACGCAGAGTATCAAGTCAAGATTGGAGGAAACAAGATCCTTAAAAAATCTCTGAAAGAGGTAGATAAGGATTATGATTTTATCATCATGGATACTCCGCCCAATATAGGCGCTTTCATGCAAAATGCCATTTATGCAGCTGACGGATGCCTCTGCCCTGTACTTCCTAAAAAATTTGCGATAGATGGTCTTGGACAGCTTTTAGATACTATTGATAGTATTAGGGACGATGGTAACGAGAAGCTCAAAATTTATGGAATTGTATTAACCATCTATGATAAGAGAAATGCTCAGGACAGAGATATTAAAGAGCAATTACCTGAACTTGGAGAGAACTTAGGATTTCATGTATTTAATACTGAAATCCGTACTTGCCAGGATGTTGAAAAAGCTCTTGCAGAATGTAAGAGCCTTTTCAGAACAAAAGGCAATTCAAACGGAGCTGCTGATTATGTCGGTTTAGTAAAAGAACTTCTGGAGGTGATTTAATGGCTAACAATGCGCTTGATGCACTTGCCGGATTAAAAGAGAAGCGTGGTAATACTTCAACTACTACACAAGCTACTGCATCAAATCCGGATCCAAAGCCGAAGGCAAAGGATCAGAAATCTAAGAAAACTACTGTCAATAAGCCTAAAAAAAAGACAGATACGCCAAAGAAAAGCAACGCCGGACGGAAGGCAATACCCGACGAAGAAAAGAAAAAGCAGATAACACTCACTATAAAACCTGAGTCCTCAGCTGCTCTTTCTGAGTGCGATGCAGATTATAAAAAGCTTCTCAGCAGGTATATAGACAAGAACATAGATACCATTGTGGAAGAACTGAAAAAACTATAATAAAATATAATATTTTATTATAAAATATTATATTTTTTCAAACAGAAGGAAGGGATAAATATGTTAAAAATCGCTGCTGAGATACAGAAAATAATGATAGATAAAAACATTAAGAAGGGCGAGCTTGCGGATCGCTGTGGATGGACTGCAAGCAATCTCTATAACAAAATGAAGAGAGATAACTTCTCTGTACGAGAGCTTGAAACGATAGCCGAAGCACTTGGATGTGAACTTGAAATAAACTTTACGCCTAAGAAGGAGCAGTAAAATGGCAAATAATAATAGTTACAAACAGCTTAATAATGCAAAGAAAAATCGAAAAGATGAATTTTATACTCGTCTTGAAGATATTGCATTGGAGTTAAAAAATTATAGAAAAGAATTTAAGGATAAGGTTGTATTTTGTAACTGCGATGATCCTTACGAAAGCAATTTCTTTAAGTATTTTGCCATGAATTTTAATTTTCTTGGTTTAAAGAAACTGATTGCAACTTGTTACAGCCCATCTCCGATCGCTTACACTCAATTATCATTATTTGATGAAATATCAAATAATGATACAAGCACTCCGGCTAAACCCGCATACAAAGTAGTCATTACAGAAGTCCCTGACATTAACGGTTCTGGAAGCACAGATTTATCGGATGTTCAGTATTTGATAGAAAATGATGCAAATGTGCTTTCTAAACTTGACGGAGACGGAGACTTTCTTAGCCCAGAATGTCTTAAATTACTTGATGAAGCCGATATAGTTGTTACAAACCCTCCCTTCTCAAAATATATTCCTTTCTTTACTACTTTAATGGAGCATAAAAAGAAGTTTTTGTTAATATGTAATACTTTATCTCTTGGATATAAAGAGATTTTTCCATACTTTATGAGAGATGAAGTAAGAACTGGTTATACTAATTTCAATACTGGAATGTTCTTTGAAGTGCCTGATTATTATGAGGATTTTCATCACATTGATGAAAATACAGGGAAAAAAATAGCCCGAGTGTCCGGTAGTTGTTGGATCACAAATCTTCCGGTAGTAAATCATAACGAAGAGCTAATATGTACGAGAGAGTATCACGAGGGCGACTATATAAAATATGATAACTTGGATGCCATACATGTTGAAACATATATTGATATTCCAAAAGATTATGATGGCTTAATTGGTGTTCCCCTTACATTCTTAGATAAATTTAATCCAGATCAATTTGAGATTGTAGGCATTGGATCCGGAAATTTAGCTAAAGCTATTGGTGTTCAAAAGAATTATAGAGGTAGAACTGATCTTGCATATCATCTTCCGGATGGTACAAATAAGTGCGCTTTTGGTCGAGTAATTATTAGGAGGAAGAAGCATGAAGATTGATATCTATGAAATTCCCGTACGCCGTGTTTTTGAGGGGTATGAAGATTTATCAAATAACGAAGGCGGCGTGTTTGCTTTAAACGGACGCCTTACTTGCCGTCCTGAATATCAGCGCGAATTTGTATATAAAGAAAAAGAACGCGATGAAGTCATTCAAACCGTCAGAAAAAAATTTCCACTCAATGTTATGTACTGGGTGCGTACTGATAAACACGAAGAGAACTCAGAGGACGATTTAGATACACTTCTTGAGCAAGGTACTTTTGAGCTTCTTGACGGGCAACAGCGTACACTTTCTCTCATGCAATATATCAATGGAGATTATCCTATAAAATGGGATGACTCAAAGAAATTTTTTCACAATTTAACCGAAGATCAAAAAGAACTTATTTTGGATTATAAATTGAATATCTATATTTGTGAGGGAAATCAATCTGAAGTACTTGATTGGTTTAAAATAATCAATCTCGGAAATGTTAAACTGACTGATCAAGAATTACTTAATGCCATTTATACTGGTCCTTGGCTTTCTGATGCTAAAAGATATTTCAGTAAAACAAACTGTGCAGCATATCAAATGGGGAACAAGTTAATGAATGGTAGCCCTATTAGACAAGATTTTCTTGAAACAGCATTAAAATGGATTACTGAACCTGACAATAAGGATCCCGAAGATTATATGGCAGAACATCAATATGATACAAATTGTAATGAGCTTTGGGCATATTTTAATGCTGTCATAACTTGGGTTAATATGTTGTTTCCTAAAAACCATTACAGACCTATTATGAAAGGACAACCGTGGGGAGTTTTATATAATCATTATCATAACTCAAGTTATGATGCCTCATCATTAGAAGAAAAAGTAAAGGAACTTCTTTTAGATGATGAGGTAGGTAATAACAGAGGTGTCTATGAATATATCTTTACTGAAGATGAAAAATATCTCAATCTTCGTGCCTTTTCTGAAAAAGACAAGACGATAGTATTTGAAAGGCAGGGCGGAAAATGTCCTATGTGTAAAAGAATATTTGCTTACGCTCAAATGGAAGGTGATCATATCGTACCTTGGCATGATGGCGGTAAAACCGAAATCAAAAACCTTCAGATGCTTTGCAAACACTGTAACCGCACAAAATCCGGCAAGTAATATAATATAATATTTTATTATAGAATATTATATTTTTTAGAGAACTTATGAAATCAACTTATATTCCAAAGATCGAAGAAGAAAACCTTATCCAGTACATGGATAAGGTCAATCTGAGCGACCGTGACAAAGAAATAGCCAGAGCCTTTATTGAGGATAAACCTACTTACAGAGAACTTGGGGAAAAATACGGAATAAGTCACGAGCGAATAAGACAAATTATAATAAAGTTTGCGCAGAAGGCGCATCATTATTATAAATTGGATCACAAATAAAATATAATATTTTATTATATTTTATTTGATATAGGATTTCTTTGCACGCTGCAGCGTGCTTTTCGATATTCCGGTCATATCAACGACCTGACTGTATGAATGATCTTCCAGCAGCTCCATAGCATGACGGAGCTGCTTTTCTGTGTACTTCTTATGGCGACCGCCATAGTTTCCAGAAATAGCTTTACCCTCATCTAATCTTTGCTGTATCATGTCTCGATCAAACTCTGCGATGCATAACATGATATTTCGTATTAGTCTTCCGGTCGGAGTATCGTCAATTACTCCGAGATCGAGTACATGAACCTTTATCCCTCTCTCTCCAAGAGAGTCGATAAGATCAATTCCCTGTGTCAGATTTCTTGCGATCCGGTCAAGTTTTGTGACGACCATCATATCTCCGGACTGCATCTTCTGTAATAACTTATCAAGCTCTGGACGATCTGAGGTTGTTCCCGTAAAAGCATCAGAAAAGACTTCGGTGGCTCCTGCCGCACGGAGTTCTTTGTCCTGTGCTTCAAGGGAATAACCATCACGAGCTTGTCCCTTTGAGCTTACTCTTGCATAGCCATAAATCATAAAACCCTCCAAAAAATGACCGTCTGAGACGCGATTTCAGCGCATTTACCCGTATAATTCTGCATCGGAGTTTCTGAAAATCGCTCTCAGAGGGCATTTTCACATTGTTTTTCTCAAAAAAGCGTCTTATATCGCATCTTAAGACCTTCCATAAGATACTTTCCTATGCTGCCATCACAAAAAATGCTGCATGGTGTACTTTCAAGCAGTTCTCTCCTGTTATATTCAAAGTCTCCTCTGTAGTCATACAGATTGTCAGACTTATCTTCGCTTTCAATCAATGCAGTCGGAACGGCTGCATTAAAAAGATTGAATGCGAGACGGATTGCCCTGGCATCGGATCCCGTTACCCATCCATGATGAAGTGCATCGAGCTTCACGCATCTTTCTTCCGCATTGTAGCAATCCGTAAAATTCCTTCTGCAGTCTTCCGTGATCGTCAGCACATAAAACAGCGCAACTCTTTCATCGTCTTCCGGACGGATATTATATCTTGCCATGAAGCTGTAGAAAGTGTCTTCATGTTCTTTTCCATTGAAAATTATCTCCATTTTCATTCCCTCCTAATGAATACGAGTTTTGAATACAGTGTAAACCAAGTAAACACGCATTTCAAGCATTAAATATAATAAATTATAATATTTTATTATATTTAATATAATCCCATATCTTGTGTTATTCAAAACTGTTGAGTTTTGAATAAGAAAGATACAAAACATTACAAAAAAACTGCAAAAGTTGACATGATCATTTTTACCGTATCAAAACTTGCTATAATTGTTTTTTTATAAAAAAAGCGGTATTCCGATCTGTGGAATACCGCTTTAAATGATTATTGAACAGCTTCGACCTGATTTTGGGAGAAGAAAAACCCTTTCGTAAGAAACATGATCTCTTTATCATCTTCCTGTGCCTCTTTTTTCTTCTTTTTCTTGCATTTCCATATCTGCAAGGTACAAACAGCGTGTTCTCCGTGTTTTACCTGCAGACCTCTTTCCTGCTTCCAAAAAGCGTAGGTGTGGATTTCTTCAGGCTCCGGCACGGTCTTTGTCGTGCCGTCCTCCATTTCCATTACAAGGGTACGACCTGTCGTACCAATCAAGCCTTCTTCCATCAACTGGCATCGAGCATTAAATATAATCTGTTCGTTAGTCATTAGGTTTATCTCCTTTCCTTAAAATTGCCCGTATAGCCGATAGCACAGCTTCTATGTGTTAGCAGGCGGACTGCAGCCCGTCCTTCAGCGAGTATGTGTAAACATGGTCGCTCAGTCTTTCTTCAGGTGAAACCTGTCCCTGATTGACTTCCTTGACCATATTATCGAGCGTTTCCGTATCCATATCTGCAGTAGCAGGAACGATCAAGACCTCGTGAACGCTCGAAGGGATGATAAAGAACTTATCAAACCGCTCAACGATCCTCTTCATGATGTCCTTATCCAATACCGCCGCAGCGCCGTACATTTTCTGAGAATTTGACAAAACAAACATTGCTTCATCCTGTGGCTTCAAAGCCTCCTTAATCTGCTTTTCTTCTTCTGTTTCCCAAGGCAGCTCGCCGCCAAGCATATTGCCGAGTACTTCTGACATTGACTGAAATGTGCTCGGAAGGAGCTTCGGCATATTAGCTGTGGCAAGAGCGTCCAATACATCTACATCTACCTGCCAAGCCTCCATCAGATTATTTGTGATAGGAACGCTTGCGGCTCCGCTCTGGTCATGTCCCAACAGGATATGATAAGTAACTGCCAGATCTGCGATGATCTTATGCGGTCTCTGTTCCAAAAGAGCCTTATTCCATTCCCTTCCGACAAGACGCGGAACGATCTTTTCACGGACGCGCTCGAAATCGGAAATCTGCCCGACATCGAAGACCTCCTTAACCTCATTCCTGATACGAACATCTGCGATGTTCTCCAGAACGGCAGTAATATCTTCTCCGGCCTGATATCTCTCAAAGAACTGCTCCAGATAGATGGTCGGAGAGATATTGCTGTCAGCATTACGGATCAACAACCCTGTCAGCTTCAGGTCATTGTTCTTCATGACCGTCTGAAGCTCTACATTCGCATTAGCGAAGCTCTCCGGTAAATACTCTCTGATTTTCTCAACAACAGCGTTTGTGAACTCTTCAAATTTCATCTTTCCCATGATTTTTATCTCCTTTTCTTTAACCATGTGCGGTAGCACTTAACAACAATTCCTTTCTTTATTTATTCATTTGGACTTCTGATGTTTGACATGGCTGCACCTCCTTATATGCCTGCTTTGTGCCTGCTATGTGATGCGTCTTGAAACGCCGGATGTGCTGCGGTCAAGGGTGCCGTAGGCACTCGTCCAAAAAGTTTTTCAGGGAGCTTGCGACCGTTTTGAAAAAGTTTTTGAGCCCTTGACCACGGTGCAAGACGGCGTTTAGCATCGCAAATAGCAGGCACAGGCATATAAGGGGGTGTTTGCAGCTATGTCATCAGATGGACAAATGAATACAGAAATATCCATCCTCTCCCTAACAAACGGGCTGCGAAGCAGCCCCATCCGGCACGCCGCAGGCGTGCCAAAGAAAGCCGCGCAAAAAAAGAGCCTCCCGAAGGAGGCTCTGACGGAATGGATATTCGGTTATGACTTTGATCTGAAGGACTCGGAAAGAGTGGTGATGACGCCGCAGAGTTTCTCAAGCTTCTCGCCCATCGACTTCGCGGACTGGCACTTTTTCTGTCCCTGGCAGACCTTATACAAGTACTTCATCGCTGCTCCGTTTTTTGCGTGGCGGTCGAACTCGAAATGTACCGGCTCCTCGTCTATGTCCTCGAAAAGATCGTCTGCAAGCAAGATGCTCTCCAGATTTGTTGCAATAATGCTGATTTTGTCCTCTGTAATGTTGACTTCTGTAATTTCTACCATCATGATTTTATACCTCCGTTTTTTGATTTGTTCGCAGCTAATTCTGCTTGTGCAATCCGATGCGTAGGGAGCCCCAGATTGCAAGGGTGCCGCAGGCACTCGTCCAAAAAGTTTTTCAGGGAGCTTGCGACCGTTTTGAAAAAGTTTTTGAGCCCTTGCAATCACAGCGGGGCGACCGGAGTAGGATGCACATTAAGCAGATAGCGCGAACAAAAAAACGGTGGTAATGATGGTAGAAATGAAGTCAACAAGAGGACAAGCATTATTGCAACTTGGAGAGCATCTGCAGACGATCAGAGGACATGAGGAGCCTGTTCATTTCGTACCGCCACAGCAGGAGCAGGGATGTTAGTACTTGTGTCTGCCAAGGACAGATTTCAGTCCGCAGATGGGCAGCGCAGAGAAACTGCGTTATCAACACGAGAGTCCTTCAAAGTCATAGCCAGAATATCCCCGTTCAGAGCCTACAAGGGAGGCGAAAAAAGGCGCGGCGATATAAGAGCATTTCCGTAGGAAATGCTTCCGATTATGGGGGCTCTTAGGGGGGCTTGTCCCCGTAGGAGAGAGGGGAGACCGAGACTACAGGCTCGGTCGCGGGGAGAGACTTCTCCCCGATATAATAAAGTATGATTTCAAAATAATTTTATCTTATTTTATATTGCAAAAGTAAGATTATATGGTATAATGAATTTTGAAAGGAGGTAAATGCCACTATGGGACGCAAAAAGATACTTGATTTATCCGCATATAAGTTCACTTTCAATATTGAAGGCGATGTAAAAGAAAGCCTCGATGATTTGACTGATCAATACCATACGAAGTATGGTCCGATGATCAATATCATCATTAAAGCACTTTGTATTATGCCGGACAAAATGAAGAAAGCTTTTATTTCATTTTGTAAGGCTCAGATCCGTGATCTGAATAAGCAAATTGCAACAGCCGGAGGCTATGAAAAGCAGCAGCTTGAAAGTGAAAAGAAACAGTATCTTGAATTTGCAAGACTTATAAACCAAGGTTACGAAATTACTGTATCCGAAGAAGACAATGGTATGACCGAAATCGAAATTCAAGATGGTGTTTTGATTATTCCAAAAGACTGGATCATTGTAAATCCCGAAGATGCAAAAAATCATCGGTATGCAGCTGTACTTGAGTGTAGAAATTCGTCAAAATATGGGATCCCGCATTTCGTCATGTTTTGTGATGATAAGTATGCGAACGAGTATTCAAATGAATTTGAAAACGAGTTCAAAAGACTTTGTCGGAAAGCATGGTCTGCCTTTGAAGAAGAAGTCGAAAAAAAGCAGGTTAAGCTTGTGCAGAATGAAGACGGATCTTATATCAACGGCGATAAGTATTTAGCCGCACCGACCATAGGAATATTTAACATTTGGGAAAGCGATGATGAACATCTCGCAGCAATGGATAATGAGCCGCCTTACGGCTCCATGATCGTAAGAACAAATGTAGAAGAAAAGTGAAAGAACTTGCTACTGGTAATAGCAAGTTCCCACTGATAATCAAGATAAGTTTGATCATCGAATTTTCGCAGATTCTATTATATCAAATCTTATTAAAATTATCACTATTTATTTTCACTTTTCTCCCGATTTTGTAGCAGTAAATTGTCAAATTTTATGCGGATTTCGGGGCATTGTATAGGTGCGATTTTTGCACCAAATACAACCCCGAAAGAGGCATAAAAAACACAGAAAAAGGAGAAGACTTATGTCCAAAAAAGTATCCATTACAGAACAGATTGAAGAACTCCAGGCTGAAAATGAAAGGCTCTCAAATCTTCAGAAATTGTTTGAAAAAGCCGTGAAAGAAGAGTTCGGATATAGCGTGAAAGAATTGCATAAGATCATTGACGAACACGCTGCTGAACAGCCTCGGAAAGCCGACAAAGTAAAGCCTGCACAGCAGGGTCAGCAGTCAGAGATTGAGCATAGCGAAATCTGACTGCGGTAGGGGTGCAACCCCTACTCAGCATCGACCAGCGGGAGAGGCTGAAAGGGGATAGAAAACGGTTGAAAAAATACGAGCGTATGCGAGTAATTTTTCAGTCGTTTTCGCAAGGGGCAGAGCCCCTTGTCAATCCACCGTTTACAGGTGGATTGATAGGGATAGATGTAGCTGAAATTATCGAGCCGTGAGGCGAGATATTTTCAGATGCATCGTAAGGGACGCAGTCCCTTGATGCGTGGGGGTTGGGCTTCGCCCGGGGGAGACGCAGTCTCCACCGAGAGAACAAGGTAAGCACGCCTGAGCGTGCGTGGGGAGTTTACTCCCCTACCTTGTATAGGGCAGAACGAGGAAGTCTGACTGCGAAGCTGCCATTGGAAGGAACGGAGTGACCTTTGAAGGACGGCGGTGTCCATTGGGAGCGCAGAGCGACCTTTGGACCTTCGCCGGACTTCATTGGGAACGGAGAGACGACCTTTGGCGGCGTAGCAGGAAGGCTTCCGAAGTGAAGACCTATCGAGAAAAAAGAAGGGAGAAATAGACAATGGCAAGTATAGATAAACACGGTGCAGATACGCTGTATTTTATCCGTCATAATGTGCGGCAATTACCGCCCGAAAAAGCTCCCTCTAATTTGGAAATAGATCCGGAGAGAACGAAGGATAATACGAGCCTCGTAAAACGATGGGAACACGATGAAAAACGAGCAAAAGAAATCAACGATTATCGGAAGAAAATCGAAGATGAAATTTTTCATTATAACAGGAAGGATCTTGTCCGATCCGTTGAGGTAGTTATCACACTTCCTGCAGACTGTCCGCCGGAACAGGAAGAGGCTTTTTTTAAGGAGTCATACAACTATGTTGTATCGACTCTACCAATGGGAGAAAAATGTGTTTTTCTTGCAGAGGTACACAGGGACGAGGGAAAGATACAAAAAGACGGGGTAACGGTGATCGAGTCACCGCCCCATATGCACATCATGTATGTGCCCGGAGTCCCTGACACTAAGCACGATGGATATGACTTCAAATTATGTGCGGATCATCTGACCAAACGGGCACAGTTAAAACAGTTCCATCCCAAGTTTCAGAAGTGGCTTGACGATGCCGGAATAAAAGCGACTGTCCATAGCGGTGTGACCGGAGGGCAGAATGTATCCGTATCCGAATTAAAACAGCTTACAAAGGAAACCGGACTTACTCTTACCGAAGTAAAAGAGCTGCAAAAGGATAAAAATCTTCTGCTTGATAAGCTGCAGGAGAATGACCAGAAGACCGCATCTCTTGAAGCGGCATTGCAGAGCAAGGACGCGACTATTTCCATATTGCAAAGCGGAGCAGCGCAAAAAGATAGAGTTATTTCGGATTTATCCGAAAAACTCAGCGCAAAAGAAGCGGAAATTTCATCTGGAAAAGAAAAGGCTGCCGGAAGATCTGAGGAGATTGAACGGCTGCAGAAACAACTTAAAACAAAGGAGCAGGAAAATGAACAGCTGCGAAGCAGCGCAAGACATATTATCGAGGAAAAAAATCAGCAGATAGAAGCTCTTACTTCTGAAATGTCTGAAAAGGATAAAACAATCTCCGATGCAGTCCGTCAGCAGGATGAGATGCAGAGGAAAGTAAAAGAACTTGAAGCACAGCTTAAATCGAAAGAAGAAGAGCTGCAGGCGGAACGCCAAAAGACTAAAGTAGTACAAAACGATGTATCACACAATGCCACACCTCAAACTGAAGTACATTCATGGGGTGAAAACGGATCCTGGGGACACCGTGAAGGATGGGGTAATCAGGACAAGACTAAGGAGGTTGAAAAGGTATGGTAACACAGAGTATTGGCGGAGCATTATCCGCCGTAGAAAAGGTGGCAGACAATGCCGAGAAGCTTGCTTCGATGGCGACTGAGGATCAGCAGCGTACTCAGGAAGAAATTGAACTTAAAAAACTCGAAATGACTGCACGAAAAGTCGTACACGGAACATTAAAAGCTGCATCCGAAGTAGAAGCTGCATGGGGCAGCTCTGACTGGGGCAGCAACTCAACAAAAAGAACGGAGGATATAACATGGTGAAAAAGAAAATGACCCTCTGGGAAGGGATCCAGTACTACAACTTAATACCGCTTTTTATCTTTGCGATAGTCCTTTTTATCGCAAAGGATTATATCGTTTCTTTACTTGTCACAAGTCTTGAAATGACAGAACGCAATCCATTTTATAAATGGATGCCTGCAGTCACCTACATTGGACTCGCTGCAATATGGGTTTTGATATCTTTTAATAATATCCGAGAGAAGCGATACTTCCGACTGACAGGACGGAATTACGGATACGACTCCGGACACTATAAGCCTTATATGTACAGTCAGTTAGTCGATTATTTTAAGGACGCGGATCCTCATAAGCTTGATTCCTCGGAATTTCCTATAAAGAAGTGGCAAGATGCAAAAGGTTTGATCTTCGGACGGGATAAAAACAGACTTGTTTATATTCCGTCAAATTCCGAAACAAATGTCGCAATCTTCGGACCTCCCGGAAGCGGCAAGACAAGTGGAATTGCCATAATCAACGCTCTCCGATTTCAAGGAAGCGTCCTGGCAATCGACATCAAAGGCGATATCTACAATTTCTGTCATAAATTCCGGAAGATCATACGCTTTTGTCCTGATGCGCCGGACGCTCTTGAAACCTCATATCATTTCAATCCTCTTGAAGGCATTGAGGATATGAATATTACCGATAAAAAGCTCTATATCGAGTCAATGGCGACCGTCCTTATCCCTGATGAGGGCGGATCGGATGGAAACTACTTCACATCTCGTGCCCGTAAGTATTTTCAAGGTATCGTTCATCTCCTGCTCTTCCAGAAGCCCGAAACGACCTTCCCTGAGATCATTCATGCAATACTTACCGGAAACTGCTTCGACTGGGTAACGACTGCCATGAACTCCGAATGTGTGGAGGCAAAGGAGCTGCTTTCACCCTTCTACGGCAACAACGAGAAGAATGTTTCCGGTGCCTATGATAATCTCTGTACTGCTATGACACCTTTCAGCAATCCGGTACTTGATGAATTGCTGACCGATAACGGGAAATGCATCTCGATAGAAGCTTTGGAAAAAGGTCGTGATGTATATCTGCAGATAAGTCAGGAGCATTTGGACGCATACGCCCCTCTTTTCACCCTTATCGTACAAAGTTTCAGCACGGCCTTTACAAAGCGTCCTGACAGCTCTACAGGGGCAAAAAACAGACCTATATTGATGCTCCTCGATGAATTTCCGGCGTTGACATACAGTTATAAGATGATCAACTCAAATTTATCTACGCTCCGCAGTAAAGCCATTATATGCATGATCATTCAGCAGAACATGGCGCAGCTCGAATACAGATATCAACCTACCGGAGCCAGATCAATCATCGGTAACTGTAACTACCAGATTATATTGGGATCCAACGATATCAACAGTAGCAAGGTATTCTCTGATACTTTTGGAACTCACAAAGTCCTCAAAGTAAGCAGCTCTCAGTCCTCTTCTACTCATACGACAAGCAGCCGAAGCATACAGCAAGTACGAGAGCCTATCTTCTTTCCTGAGGACTTTGGAGACCTTGGCAAGGACATGATCATATACTTCAAGGGAAAGCATTGCCGCTGCAACAAGCTTAACTGTTACACCGATAAATAAGGAGGTACACCACCATGAAACACCGCTTGTTTTACCGCATCCTTGGGATGTTCAAAAAAACGGGAGCCAACTGGGATAAGCTGGCT
>JAILJC010000124.1 GCA_024694965.1 Lachnospiraceae bacterium | reverse complement strand
AAATCTAAAGAAGTTAGCAAAGATGCTTCAAAGAAAGGGGATAATAGGACCGCCATACGATCAATTATCTGGTTGTCCGATGGCTGCATGATGAAAAATCCTTTTAAAGCAGAAAACGGGAGTGGAACTCGAAGTTCCACTACCACTTTGTCTACAGTCTGAGGGCGCTGCTTAAGCAGCGCCCTTAAGTTCATACATTATCAGCAAACGCCCTGAGCTATCATAGCCTCAACAACTTTCTTAAATCCTGCGATGTTTGCACCTGCAACATAGTTGCCTTCCATGCCGTATTCCTTAGCGGCATCATCGATATTGTGGTAGATGCCTACCATGATGTTCTTAAGCTTGCTGTCAACTTCCTCAAAGCTCCATGAGAGCCTCTCTGAGTTCTGGCTCATCTCAAGAGCAGATGTAGCAACACCGCCTGCATTTGCAGCCTTGCCGCCTACGAAAGGTACTTTATTATCAAGGAAGTACTTGGTTGCATCAAGCGTGGTAGGCATGTTAGCACCTTCAGCTACATACTTAACGCCGTTTGCAACAAGCATCTTTGCATCTTCAAGATCAAGCTCATTCTGTGTAGCGCAGGGAAGTGCGATATCTACCTTGTACTGCCATACACCGTGCTCGCCGTTCTTCTTCTCATGATACTCGGCTGACTTACGTGCACTTGCGTACTCTGTAAGACGTGCACGCTTAACTTCCTTGACCTCCTTAAGGAGTTCTACATCGATTCCTTCGGGATCATAGATCCAGCCTGTAGAATCAGATACGGTAACAACCTTTGCGCCAAGCTGCTGTGCTTTCTGGCATGCATAGATAGCAACATTACCCGAACCGGAAATAGCAACTACCTTGCCTTCCATCTTATCGCCGTGGCACTTAACCATCTCCTCGGTAAGATAGAGAAGACCGTAACCCGTAGCCTCGGTACGTGCAAGTGAACCGCCGTAAGTAAGGCCCTTGCCCGTAAGAACGCCTTCGTAAAGGCCCTTTATCCTCTTGTACTGACCGAACATGAAGCCGATCTCGCGTGCGCCCGTTCCGATATCACCTGCGGGAACGTCCTCGTCAGCACCGATATATTTTGAAAGCTCTGTCATAAAGCTCTGGCAGAACTTCATAATCTCATTGTCGGATTTACCCTTGGGATCAAAATCAGATCCGCCCTTGCCGCCGCCGATGGGAAGAGTTGTAAGCGAATTCTTGAAGATCTGCTCAAAACCTAAGAACTTGATGATTCCAAGGTTTACCGAAGGGTGAAGCCTTAAACCGCCCTTGTAGGGACCTATAGCATTGTTAAACTGAACACGGAAACCGCGGTTAACCTGAACCTTGCCGTTATCATCTACCCAGGGTACCCTGAACATGATCTGACGGTCAGGCTCCGTGATCCTCTCAAGGATAGCAAGATCACGATACTTCTGCTCGTCCTTATCGATAACCGGCCTTAACGAATCAAGCACCTCTGTTACCGCCTGGATGAACTCCGGCTGGTCCGCATCCCTCTTCTTAATCTTCTCAAGCACTTCATCAACGTATGACATTTTCTGATCCTCCTTTAAGATAAACTATAAAATAAAACGTCAAAGAAGCATAGTTATGCTTCCTTGACGCCTTTGTCCGAAAGAGATTATATTACTATTTTCAGAATATTGCAAGCACTTTTATTCAACAAAATCAGCCTTAACATAAGCCTCTTTACCGTTATACTTGATCTTACACCATCCGTTTGACTTCTCAATGAGCTCAAACTTCTCGCCACGGTAGGCAACTCCCAGCTTCTTGGCCGTTTCACTTGCACCTTCACGCACGTTAACGTTCTCCTTAACGGTAACCTGACCGCCTGCTGCAGTGCCGCTGTCACCGCTGTCAGAAGATGATGATGAATCGCCTGAAGAATCACCCGACTCAACCACTTCAAGATAGTCCGACTTGATATAAGCTTCCTTGCCGTTGTAGTCGATCTTGCTCCAGCCGTTATCCATCTTCTCGTAGCGCTTATAGGTATCGCCTATCTGAGCCTTTCCGAGCGAATCCGCATCCGTACTGGCCGATGCCCTGATGTTAACTACATCCGTAGCCCTTACGGTAACCGCATTAGCAGCCTGTTCCGCCTTCTGGGCCTGGGCTTCCTTATCCGCTTCCTCCTGCTGCTGAGCCTGCTGCTGCTCGGTAAGACGTGCTTTAACAGCCGAGTTTACTTCGGATTCGATCTGCTTAAGCATTGCCTCAAGCTGAGGATCCGATTCCACTGCCTCGTTGTACTTAACGCTTATCTTGGTAGTCAGCTCCTCAACATCGGGCTGGGATGACATTTCAAGGAAATAAGCCTGCTCATCATCGGTAAGCTCGGACTTGTTGATATACAACGATCCGGAGTCATTTGTGCACACATATGTCGACTCAAGCGACGGAGCAGGTGTTGAAACACCGACGAATGAAATGTCGAATGTTACTATAACAACATATGAATCGGGCTGGTAGCCCTTCTTGGTGTATACGTTGAAATCCGAAAATGACTGATAGTACTGTGCCATTTCCTCGATCCTGTAACGCTCCTGGTCGGGAAGTACATCACAAAGTGCAGCCGCCGCATCAGCCTTACCGTCCATAACGGCCGAATAATAACTTTCCATAAGGCGTGTGACCTCGGGATAAGCGTTTACCTCGTACTTATCCTTGGGCACCTCCACACTGCTTGTCGGGAATGCCGAGGTGTCGACCCCGTCGTCATTTCCGCCTCCCTTGTGCGTTGTCAGAAAGATAATGAGCCCTATCACCAGCACCAGAAAAACGGCGCCTATTATAACGTATACTAAATATTCCCTGATAAATTCCTTGATCTTATTCATTTATACCCTTACTCCTCCCGATGTTACTGAATACCCCTTTTGGCCATCCGTTAGCTCTCGGCCTGCCATCATAAGGCATCCCCCGCTTCGCGGTCCCCCTTATGATAAATTGCACTCGAGAGGATTCGAACCCCCGACACACGGAACCGGAATCCGTTGCTCTATCCCCTGAGCTACGAGTGCCTGCCAAACATCGTAACTTCAAATCGTCCCTACAGTTACAATCATACTGATTTATCATAACACAGGGGATAAAAAATATCAATAACTATCAAGCGCCTTATAGCCTCCGACGCGGTCATAGCAGTACACATGATCGGACAGAACATCCACCGCATCAAGCTGTGTCTCATTGATCTCACATATCATCTCATCAAACATCCTGCTTGAGGACGTATCCTCCCTGGGTACGAGGATCACCTCGTTTATGCTGCTTGGAATGACATATACATCGCTCCCTATCCGTTCACAGAATTCACTGAGCTTCTCTTCATTAAGCATCGACACGGCACCGTTGCATGTTCCCGTGGTCATCACATACATTGGACATGCCTTAAGCTCATCGGGGGAAACAGAGGCAAACGATGGATTAAGCTCCGTAAGAAGGTCATACATCCCCCTTATGCTCACGTTATCATTATCAAGCGTGTTTCTTATGCTCTCCTCCATCACATCATCCTCCTTAACGCCCCACATATCAAGGTTTGCCTGCCTTATTACGAAGCTCGCATCGGAAGAGCAGGAAAGATTCAGGTCGCCCGCATCAAACAGATAGTAGGGAACTATCGAAAGATCCAGAAACTCCCTGTGGAGCACATCCTTAAGATAATCCTCGTTGGATGCACTGTTTATAAGCTTGCACCTTAAGTTCCCCCTGGCGCACTCATAATCACGAAGCGATGCGGGCAGGTCCATCCTGCCGAGCCTGCGGCTTTCGTATACATCGCATATCCTGTCCACAAGCTCATCTGTAAGCCTTCCTCCGGGGGCCTCATCGTAAAAGCCCTCAAGGTAAACGGTCGGGTATATCTGTTCATCCTCGTTTTTTATCATAAGTCCCGTGTAAATGACCCCGTTATTTTTGGTCACACGTCTTATCTCCACGCAGCTGTCAGGATAACGCGCACTGACCTCATGCTTAAGTTCATCGGTAAACTCATCAAATCCAATGATATCTGTCATAAAACCTCCTTTTTAAACAGATATCAAACAAGCAATATAGGATGTCATCTCAACTAAGCTCGACAAAACCTCGCTAAGGTTCGATGACTGGTTCGCACTAAATTCGAAAAGACCTCATTAAGTGCTCTACACAAAAAAGGCTCCTCCCGAAAGGAGAAGCCTTGTCATCATCTTAAGTAAGAATCATTATACCCTGGACAGATATTCACCGGTCCTTGTATCTATCTTGATCTTGTCACCAAGCTCAACAAAAAGAGGAACGTATACGGTGGCTCCGGTCTCAACTACCGCGGGCTTTGTAGCACCCGTAGCCGTATCACCCTTGAAGCCGGGTTCCGTCTCCGTGATCTCAAGTTCAACAAACAGCGGAGGCTCAACCGCAAATACATTGCCGTTATGGGAACAGATCTTAACCATCTCGTTCTCCTTAACGAACTTAAGGGCATCACCTATGGTATCGCTGTTAAGTGCTATCTGCTCATAAGACTCAACATCCATGAAATTGAACAGATCGCCGTCGGAATACAGATACTGCATATCCTTCCTGTCGATACGCGCCTGAGGAAACTTCTCAGTAGGCCTGAAAGATTTCTCTACAACACCGCCGTTAATGATATTCTTTAACTTAGTCCTGACAAATGCCGCTCCCTTACCGGGTTTAACATGCTGGAACTCTATAATCTGGAAAATACCGTTGTCCATCTCAACAGTTAAGCCATTCCTGAAATCGCCTGCCGATATCATAAATAAATCCTCCTTAAAAGTACGCGTATGTAATAATTCCTCAAACAGTTTATACTATAGTCCGCCATATTTCAAGGACTTTTTTTGCCGTCCCCTCCATATCAAGCTCATCGGTATCGATTATATGATCTGCACATTCCTCATATACGGGTCCCCTTACGGTGAGCATATCACATATCTTTTTGTACATATCATCGGTCTCAAGCAGGGGCCTTCCGTCTCCCGTGCCTACCCGCTTATAAAGCGTACCGGGCTTGGCCCTTAGGTAAAACACCGTACCGAGCCCCTTTATAAGCTCCCTGTTGCGCTCATCCATCACTATGCCGCCGCCTGTCGAAAACACGTTGCGTCGTAAGGCCTTTTCACCTGACAGTTCCGTTAAGAGCTTATGTTCAAGCTCCCTGAAGAATGATTCTCCGCTTTCCTTAAATATCTCGGGGATGGTCCTGCCTTCGCTTTCCTCTATCATCGCATCGGTATCCTTAAAGGCCATCCCAAGCTGCCCGGCCACATATTTACCGACGCTTGACTTGCCGCAGCCCATATATCCGATGAGACATATACTGTCATTCGGTGTCCCCATTACCTTAAGCTCCTTTCGACGTCATAAACGACAACATCCGGAACCTTGACCCCATGCCATATCTCGTAGGCGCTGACGGCCTGGTAGACGAGCATCTTAAGTCCGTTGTATGCCGCGCCTCCGGCGCTCTGAACATATTTCATAAACATGGTCTCCGCAGGTTTGTAGATAAGGTCCACGCCGACCGCAACCCTGCGGTAAAAGCTTCCGTCATGTACGACGCATGTATCGTCATTGGGAGAAAGCCCCACATTGGTGCACTGAAAAGCGATACAGCCGTCAGTTACCGCCCTGCCCGCCTCCTTTAGGGTAAGAGCATTTACGTTCTGTGAAAGCTGCTGCAAGCCGTTCTTTGCGGCATATGCCGCCACATCGGCACGTATTTCAAGTGCCTTGTTAAGGGAACGGTTTATTATCGTTATAGATGAAGCTTCCTGCGATGCACAAAGAAAAGCGACCGCCCTCGCCGCGCCACCGGCTCCGAGGATCACGGCATCACGTCCCTGAAGGGATATCTTTTCATCCTCAAGTTCACGCTTAAGTCCGAGGATATCCGTGTTAAAACCGTAATATCCGTGCTCGGTGTACTGAAGGGTATTAACCGCCCCTATCTCCATCGCAAGAGGTTCGAGCCCGCAAAGCTCATAGATTATGTCTGTCTTATACGGAACGGTCACGTTGATCCCTTTAACGCCAAGGGAATACAGTCCCCTGACTATGCTCTTAAGATCATCGTTTGCCACAAACGGCACATAGACCGAATCGATGCCCATCGCCCGTGATATCGTATTGTGGATGGCCGGCGACATCGTGTGGGTTATCGGATTTCCTATTATCCCGTATACAGAGGTATGTCCGTTAATGTTTATCATTTATCCTCCGGGATGCCCTTCTTTTTTAAGCTCAGCCTGTAAAAGAACATTATGGGCTTCTCTAGCATCCTTTTAAAGATTATATGCGTACGCTCCCTTTTGTCTATCCTGCCGACAAGAAAATTCCTGATCCCTGCCCTGTTGGCACCCCAAATATCGGTAAACAGCTGGTCGCCTACAAAAAAGGTCGTTTTAACATCCGTTCCCATCATTTCCATGGCTTTTAAGTAGCCTGCCCTTGAGGGCTTGCCCGCCTTAAAAATATACTCAGCCCCTACCATGTCCGAAAAGCTTTTGACTCTTCCTATATCATTGTTTGACAGGATGAGGCATTTATAACCCATATCCTTTAAGCGGGAAATAAGCTCTATTGACCGCTCATCCGCGGGCGCGTTGTCGGGTACAAGGGTATTGTCGATATCGTAGATTATACCCCGGTAGCCTTCACCAAACAGGCCCTCGTAATCTATGGAATACGCGGAATCTATGCATTTGTCAGGATACAGAGTTGAAAAAAGACTCATAAACCCTTACCTTCCTCAATCATTCAGCACCGCCGATAAAAGCTGCTTCGTATACGGATGCTTCGGTGCCTTGTATATCTCTTCGTCACTGCCCTGCTCGACTATCTCGCCGGCTTTCATGACCATGACCCTGCTGCATATAGAGTATACCACCTTAAGGTCATGTGATATGAACAGAAACGCTATCCCCATCTCCCTGTTAAGCTTAAGTAGCAGCTTAAGTATCTGGTCCTGGACCGTGACATCAAGTGCCGAAACGGGTTCGTCGGCAATTATAAGCTCCGGTTCCATCATGAGCGCGAGCGCTATGCATATCCTTTGGCGCTGTCCGCCCGACAGTTCGCCCGGTTTCCTTGCAAGATAACCGTCGTCAAGCCCGACCAGATGTATCATTTCAGATACCTTCTTGTTTCTTTCGGGATCCTTAAGCTCACCCTTTATCCTTAAAGGCTCCTCAAGTATCCATCCTATCGTCCTTGCCGGATTAAGCGAACCATACGGATCCTGGAATACCATCTGCGGCCTTTTGCTCCCGTGGATGATCTCGCCGTCACAGTCCTTAACTATGCCTAAGATGCATTTGGCAAGGGTCGACTTGCCGCAGCCGCTCTCCCCCACAAGGCCCACGATCTCGCCCTTTCCGATATCAAGGGAAACATCCTTCAATATCTGCCTTTTGACCGTGCCGGAGCCGAACTTTCCTGTTTTATCGTTATAATATGAATTAAGGTGTGATACCGTGAGTATTTTATCGCTCATATTCAAGCTTCTCCATTTTGGGGATGGCGCTAATAAGCCGCTTCGTGTATTCTTTCTTCGGAGAGTCAAACACCTCGTTTACTTCACCCGACTCTACTATCCTGCCCTGATACATCACAAGCACCCTGCTGCACAGCTTCCTCACGACACTTAAGTCGTGGGATATGAACAATATCGCAGTGCCCCTCTTTTTGTTTATATGCTTAAGCAGCCTGATTATCTGCGCCTGGACCGTAACATCAAGCGCCGTGGTGGGCTCGTCGGCTATGAGTATCTTGGGATCGCATACAAGGGCAGCCGCTATCATCACCCTCTGCCGCATTCCGCCCGACAGTTCGTGCGGATACTTATCATACACTCCTTCCGGATCGTCAAGCTCAACATCTTTAAGGATCTTAAGCACCTTTTCCCTTATCTCATCCTCGGTAAGGGATGTGTGGATCCTCAAGCTCTCTCCCACCTGCCAGCCTATCCGCTTTACGGGATTAAGAGATGTCATCGGCTCCTGGAACACCATGCATATATCGTTGCCCTGATATTTCCTTAACACGTTCCTCGAACAGGTCAGCAGATCGACACCGTCAAACAGTATCTTCCCCCGCTTTTTCATCTGCTTACGGGAAAGAAGGCCTGCGATCGCAAGCGCGGACATAGACTTGCCCGAGCCTGACTCTCCCACTATCCCGACGATCTCGCCCTCCTCAAGATGGAGGTCAAAATCATACACCACGGTTTCTGGGGTCAAATGATCATGAAATTCTATGTTAAGATCTATTACATCAAGCATTCTTTTCAAGCCCCTCACTCAGCATGGCAAATCCAAGTATCAGCAGCGCAATGGCGGTACCCGTACAGATAGCATAGCCGGGCCTTATGAACAGATAAGACTGGGCTTCCGAAAGCATCCTTCCAAGACTTGAATCGGGCGGCTGGACTCCTATCCCAAGGTAACTCATCGAAGCCTCGGCAAGCACCGCATTGTTAAAACCTATAGCTATTGTAGAGAGCATAACCTGCAGCGTGTTCGGCAGTATATGCACAAACATTATCCGGATATCCGAAGCGCCCATAAGCCGCGCACTGCGTACATAATCCAGGTTTTTACACCTTAAGAACTCGCCCCGCATGATCCTTGCGTAGCTCGGTATGAACAGTATGCCCAACGCGATGGTGACATTAAGCTTTCCGGACCCCATAACACTTATGAAGACCAGTGCAAGGAGCAGCGAAGGAAATGCCAGTACGGCATCATTGAACCTCATGAGTATCTCATCCGCCACCCCTCCGTAGTATCCGGTAAAGGCGCCGATCAGTGTTCCGAAGAAAATGCCGATGAACACCGTACCCAATGCAACAAGCATGGTGGTACCCAGCCCCGAAAGCACGCGGCTTAGTATGTCGCGGCCGAAGTTATCGCAGCCCATGAGATGCTTTAATGATATTCCGGCAAGCTTTGCCGATGTATCCATGGCATTCGGATCATAAGGCGTAAAGAACATGCCCGTTACCGCAAACAGGACCATGACAGCCGATATGACGGCGCCTATATACAGCCTTTTGTTTTTCATAAAACGAGCTTTCATATACTATCTTATCCTCGGATCCACTGTCTTATATAAAACATCAACCAGGAAGTTGATGAAGATGACAAGACAGGCAATGATCGCTATTATCGACTGCGCAACGGGATAATCCCTGGTGGAGATGGACGTGATAAGGAGCCTTCCAAGTCCCGGGATCGAAAATACCTGCTCAACTATAATGGAGCCTGCGACCATATCGGCAAGAGTCATCCCAAGGAAGGTGATGACCGGTATGAGCGCATTCTTAAACACATGCTTGTATAACACTTCGTCCGTTGAATTTCCCCTGCTGTAAGCCGTCCTTACATAATCCAGCTTTCCCTCCTTAAGCACGGAGCTTTTAAGGAGCTTGACAGTCATGGCCGCCTTGGGCAGCGCTATGGCTATCGCCGGATAAATAAGATACAGTATAAAACCTACGAGGCTTGACTTGTAATTTACAAATCCGCCCGGCCTAAACCACTTAAGTATTAAGCCGAACAGATATGTGATGAGCATTCCCACGAAAAACGATGGGATCGACATGGTTATCTGATTTAAAACATCTATGGCCTTTGAATACCACTTGTCCTCATGCTTGGCGGTAAATATGCCAAGAGGAATGGATATCGCCACTACGAAAACAAAGGCCATAAGAGTAAGCGTTATCGTAATGGGAACCTTATCTGCAAGCATCGACCTTACGGGGATGCCGTAGGTATATGACTTTCCCATGTCCCCAAAGAAAAAGTCACGCAGCCACTCAAAATATCTTACGGGGAGCGGACGGTTCAGTCCCATCTGCTCCCGTAATTGTTCAACTTTCTCGGGCGTCGCACTGGTGCCCAGCATATTGAGCACCGGATCGCCCGGTATAACCCTGAAAGCCAGAAAGACAAGCATGGTCACTATAAGGACCGTGACAAGCATGATCAATGCTTTTCTGCCTATATATTTCACGCCTGCCTCCCTTCGCCTATTCCTTAACTTTCAACTTAGCTATATCAAGCACATAAAGCGGGTAAAACTCATACCCTTCAAACTTCTTGTTAAGAGCCACGAATTCCGCCATGTCCTGTATATAGACATTTGCCGCATCATCCGCAAGGATCTTTTCCATATCCTTGAACAGCTCCGTACGTTTCACATCATCAAATGTTACCCGTGACTCTTCATAAAGCCTGTCATATTCCGCATTCGAGTAATTGGCGAAATTGTTGTCGGCCTTGCTGTAGAACCTTCCGAGCAGGGCTTCCGCCGTCATCGAAGATGCATCAACGCCGATAACGGTTGATTCATAGCTGCGGCCCGCGTAAACATCGCTTAACCATGTGTTCCACTCAACCTGGTTGATCGTAGCCCTGATGCCGGCCTCCTTAAGCTGCTCGACAAGGACCTGGGCCGTATCGACATGCGGGATATAATTTGACGGTACCGTAATGGTCATATCAAACCCGTCGGGATAACCCGCTTCCTTCAAAAGATCCTTTGCCTTATTGACATCCCTCGGATACTTATCCGCAAGCTCCGGAATGAAGTATTTGCCAAATGCCGGGAATACAGACGAACCTATGGGAGCACCGTGACCGTCAAATGCAAGATCAAGTATCTCCTGCGTATCAGTTGCGTAGCACATTGCCTGGCGTACCTTTACATCATCAAAAGGCTTTACCTTATTGTTAAGATACAGGGCCTGTACCAGGTTCATGCTGCCTTCGAGTATTTCGAATTCATCGCCCAGCTGCTTTACCTGTGTTACGGACAGACGCGCACTCATATCAACAGAGCCGCCCTTTAAGTCCATTATCATTGCATCGCCGACTTCGATCTTGAACTCGACATCCTTAATGTCAGCCTTCTCGCCCCAATAGTCGTCAAAACGCTCCATTATCACGTTCTCCTGGGGTGAGCGTGAAACATATTTGTAAGGACCCGTTCCTATGGGCGTAGTATCGGATGCCGCATTGGACATCGGGATGATCGAAGCATTTACGGAAGCAAGGTACGCCGGAAAATCGACATCCCTTTCCTTAAGCACGATATCCACCTGGCTGTCCGATACCGCATTTACCTTATCGATATTTGAAAATGCCGCTATGAGGGAAGCATCTCCCGTCATACCGGCACTTTTTTCAATGCTGTATTTAACATCCTGCGCCGTTACGGGGTTTCCGTCATGAAACTTGATTCCGTCCCGAAGAATGAACGAATATGTAAGTCCATCATCGGAAACAGTGTACTCCTTGGCAACGGCAGGGATAAGATCACCGTTCACATCAGGCTTTAACAAGCCCTCAAAAACGTTGAACAATACCTCTCTGGTTCCTGCCGCAGCTGCTTTGTGTGGGTCAAGACTATCCTCAAGATCTTGTGGTATTCCAACAACTATCTTGGAAGAATCACCTGTCTTTCTGCCTGAGCATCCGCTCAGTGCAATAGTCAGTGTCAGTAACACCGAAAGAACTAAAACAATCATTTTTCTCATCGTGTTATCTCCTCTTCTTTAGATATATTCAGTTTTTGTGAACTTTAACAACCTCCTTACAAGGTCAATTAAGCACCTTCTTTAACTCATCCATAAATGTATTGATATCCTTGAACTCGCGGTATACGGATGCAAACCTTACGTAAGCCACGGCATCAAGGTCCTTAAGCTTGTTCATTACCAGTTCGCCGATAACGTCGCTTGGTATCTCCTTGTCCTCATAATTGAAGACCTCGGTCTCAACCTCGTCGACCAGCTTAGAAATGTCCGCTGCTGCCACCGGGCGCTTATGACAGGCCCGCAGTACTCCGGCCTCGATCTTCGTGCGGTCATATGCTTCCCTGTTGTTGTCCTTCTTAATGACGATAAGCGGTATCGTCTCGATCTTTTCATAGGTTGTGAAGCGCTTGTCGCACTCATCACAGACCCTGCGCCTCCTTATCGAGTTATCATTCTCCGCCGGACGGCTGTCGATAACCCTCGTGTTCTCATAACCGCAAAATGGACATTTCATATACTTGCTCCCCTCTTTTCATATATGTTGTGGCGCTGACGCCGGACATCATACTAAATATACCGTATCACGAAGAATTATGTCAAGACGTCGTTAAGATAATCTATCACGTCATTATAGCCGCCTTCACTGAAAGAAAAGTACTGTGTAGTGATCTTTTCGGGATCGGTCGCCTCATAGCAGAGGGGCTCCGGCCAGACATCCACCCTGAACTTATCCGTATCATCCTCATCTTTTGCCGCTTCCTTGATTATACGGTACCTTGTCCCGTCAAGGCTTCCCGTAAACGGCTTGCCCTTTTTATAATGGTTAAACGGTAATATGGTGTTATGGTCTATCATAGTCCCTCCCGTAAAAAGAAGATCGAGCAGGATACCCCGCTCGATCTTATATGGAAATCAGTTCAAATACTATTTTTTAAGGAAATCAGGGATCTTTATCTGTCTTGCTTCAACCCTGCTCGTAAGAGGAGATACTCCCCTCAAACCGCCGCCGAACGTTGTGGGTTCGGGTGAAGGCGCCGTGTTCTGTGTAACGCCCGGGATCGGCTGAACCTGCATTCCGCCTGCCTGCGTATTCATTCCTGCTCCCACGTTCATCTGGGGATTCTGGAAGTTATATGCGGGGGCGTTGCCCTGAGCACCAAACTGGCCCTGGGTATTCATACCCATTCCGCCCTGCATGCCGCCCATCTGATTACCGATAGGAGCTGTGAGCGAGCCAGTCTGCTGTAATGCCATTCCGTTATTAAGTCCGATATTACCTGTAAGTGCGGGATTAACCGTAGGCTGAACTCCCACTCCGGCATTGGGTGATGCGAACTGCCTGGGCTGATAAGCCTTGGAACCGGTAAAGTTCCTCATACCGCCTGCGGAAATGCCTGCCGCTGCCGGCCTTACATCCTGCCTGGGTATCCTGTTCTCATCAATTCCGGTCGCAATAACCGTTATCGTACATGTATCGGACTCGCGATCATCAAAGGTCGCACCGAATATTACATTCACATCGTCTCCGGTAAGATCGCTTACGAAAGAAACCGCATCGTTTGCATCAAGCAGAGTAATGTCACCGGATACATTTACTATAACATGGGTAGCACCCTGGATCGTGGTTTCAAGCAGAGGACTGTTAACGGCAAGCTTAACAGCTTCAACCGCCTTGTCATCGCCCTTGGCAACACCGATACCGATATGGGCTACACCCTTATTTTCCATTACCGTCTTAACATCGGCAAAGTCCAGATTGATAAGTGAGGGAACATTAATAAGATCCGTTATACCCCTTACCGACTGCTGGAGAACCTCATCTGCCAGCTTAAGTGCCTCCGGCATCGTAGTCCTGCGGTCCACAAGCTCCAAAAGCTTATCATTGGGGATCACTATAAGTGTGTCAACGTTCTGTTTAAGCTTCTCGATACCGCCGAGAGCATTCTGCATACGTGTTTTTGCTTCAAACCTGAAGGGCTTCGTTACCACACCTACGGTAAGTGCACCCTGTTCCTTTGCAAGCCTTGCGATTACCGGTGCGGCTCCAGTTCCTGTTCCGCCGCCCATACCGCAGGTCACGAAAACCATGTGTGCTCCGCGGATCGCATTTGCTATATCTTCGGCACTCTCCTCGGCCGCCTTCTCGCCTATATCGGGCTGTGCGCCGCATCCGAGTCCCTGTGTAAGCTTATCGCCTATCTGGAGCAGCCTGGGAGACTTGCATAACTGCAATGCCTGCTTATCCGTATTAACACCCAGGAACTCCACACCTGCGATCTGTTCCTCAATCATTCGATTTACTGCATTATTGCCGGCTCCGCCAACCCCTACGACGAGAATCTTGGCTGCAGCTTCCGTTATATCTGTTTTAATTTCCAGCAAGACGTTGCCCCTCCCTTTTTATAGATTGCTCCACACTCATCTACAATAATATAATCTTTTTTTTAAATTATCAATAGTTTTTTTCTTACATTTCCGAGTTTTCCGTGTTTTTCGGTTGCTGGTCCTTGGTAAATGTAAACTTGTCCCCGTCGCCCGCATAGTTTTCCATATGGAGCACTCCCGGCTCATTCGGCAGGTCCGGAAGGATGAAACGGAGCCTGTTGATCTTTTCGTCTATATGCTCACTCGAACCTAAATATACCCTGATATCACCAAAATACAGGGTTATGTTGTAGTCCTTGTCAAAATATATCCTGTCTATGCTTATCTTATACTTTGTCAGAAGCTGCGTGATATCAAGTATCGTCCTGAATACCTCCTCCTTCTTCACCGGGAGCTTTTCATGCAGCGTTATGTAATTGAATTCAAGTCCCGTAACAAAGGGGATCCCGTCGACACGGCGGGTGGAGCTCTCAACAACTATGCCGTCCTTGTCAAAGTAAAGATAATGCCCCAGATACTCGACATAGCCGGCAACGGCTTTCTCGTATACCCTGATCTTAACCTCAGTAGGCGACAACAGTTCGACGTCCATCTTCTCGATGAAGGGAACCGCTTCCGTCTTTCCAAACCTGCACTTTAAGTAAAGAAAGATCGAATTGTGGCCGTATTTGCCCGCAAGGACATAATCCTCGATCTCGTCGGCACTGTAATGCTCATTTCCGGTGATATCGACCGATGTGATCGTAAATTCCGATTTTATCACAAGTATGCCAACGCAGGCTAAAAGTACCGCTATCATAAGGCCTAAGAACAGCCCCGTTCCGCTCTTTTTCTTAGGTTCGGCAGAATAATCGACAGCCATATATTACCCCTCATTCCCGGGATTCTTAAGGCGTATCCTTCGCGAAACAGAAAATACAAGTCCTATCTCGATTAGCAGAAACACTACCGCGGAACCTCCGTAGCTGATAAAGGGAAGTGTGATACCGGTATTCGGTATGGTATTGGTGACTACGGCAACATTTAATATGACCTGCAGGGAAATGTGCGCCATGACGCCCACAACAATGAGTGCGCCGAACATATCCTCCGCGTTGTTTGCAACCACAAGGAACCGCCATATCAGCAGAATGAACATGAGGAGTACCATGAAAGCACCGAACAGCCCCAGTTCCTCACATATTATCGAGAACACCATATCATTCTGGGCTTCGGGCACGAATCCCAGTTTCTGCATGCTCTGCCCGAGTCCCTTGCCGAATATCTCTCCCGAGCCTATAGCATACAATGCCTGAAGTGTCTGAAAGCCCGTTGTTCCCGAATAGGCCTCGGGGTTCAGCCACGCCTCGATACGCCCGAACCTGTAGGACTGCTCCGAAGTAAGTACTCCTTTTTGTACCAGGACTACAAACACCGCCGCCACGGCCACGATCCCCAGGCCAAGAAGGAAGTATTCCTTGTAGTTTGGGGTTGCGACGAACACCATCATAAAGATGATGCCGAAAATGATGATGGCCGTACTTAAGTTCTCGGTTATGAAAAGCACGAATGCCGATATGGGAACACCTAAAAGAAGCGTCCTTACGACACCCTTAAGTGTCTGGACGTTTTTGCCTATGCGGCAGACATACGCCGCGAAAAAAATGATCATTCCGACCTTGGCAGCCTCCGCGGGCTGAACGGAAATACCGATGTTAAGCCACCTTTTGGCACCGTTTACCTCATATCCCAAGGGAGTAAGGACCAAGAGCACAAGCACGACCGACACTAAATATGCCGGGACCGCAAACCTGCGCCAGAAATGATAATCGATCATCATAACGATAAACATGAACACAACTCCCACAAGGGTAGCCTGCGCCTGCTTTTTAAGGTAATAGGCGGAATCGCCGAAATCAAGCGATGATTCGTAAGAACTGACGCTGTAGAGCATTACGAGTCCGAAGCACAAAAGGAAAAGAACGATAAACAGCATTGTATAATCGAAAAACGCTTTATCCTTATTCGGTTTGCGCCTTCTTTCCGGTTCGCTCATAGACTGTTTACATACTCCTTAAAAATATTGCCCCTCTGCTCATAGTTTTCAAACATCCCCCAGCTGGCACATGCCGGCGAGAGAAGGACACAGTCACCGTTTTCGGCGCTGCTTACACATATATCGAAGGCCTCCTTAAAGGAATCCGCAAATACGTAATCATTGAAACCATGCTTCTTTGCGCACTCTGCTATCGCATTCCTGGTCGCACCTATGAGCACCAACTTTTTGACTTTGCCGTCGAAAGCCTCGATCCATTCATCATATTCCGAACCCTTGTCGTATCCGCCGCCGATAAGCAGTGTCGGACGGTTCATGGCCTTAATGCCCTTGATCGCAGCATCGACATTGGTACCCTTGGAGTCGTTGTAATACCTGACCCCGTTCTTCTCAGCCACAAATTCGATCCTGTGCTCAACCGCCTTGAATTCCCTGACCGACTTAAGTATATCCTCCATCGGCACCCCGTAAACATCGGCGATCGCAATGGCTGCCATTGCATTCTCCATGTTGTGCATACCGATTATGTTCATCTCATCCGCTTCTATAAGACGCTCCGCCTTCCCGGAGACTGCCTTATATATGGCGCCGTCTTCAAAAAAGAATCCGTCATCAAGCTTTCCCGCCGAAGAAAAGAACACGACCGAAGCGGCAGTCCTTTTCGCAAACTCCCTAAGCTCCTCATCCGCGTAGTTTAATACCACATATTCATCGGCAGTCTGGTTTAAGCATATGGCCTCCTTGGCCTCAATATACTTTTCTATGGTATGATGCCTGTTAAGATGATCGGGCGTGATGTTTAAGATCGCGCTCACAAAAGGCTTAAAATCCACTATCGTTTCAAGCTGGAAGCTGCTTATCTCGGCAACGGATATAGATGACTCATCCGATTTTTTAACCTCACCCGTGTAGGGATTGCCGATATTGCCAACCACGAAAACCTTATCATAATGATCGCTCATTATCTTACCGGTAAGGGCGGTCGTTGTTGTTTTGCCGTTTGTACCCGTTATAGCGATGACCGTTCCGCGGTCGTACTTATATGCAAGCTCAACCTCTCCGATGATCGGGATGCCCGCTTCTTTTAAATCAATGACAAACGCAGAATCAACCGGTACGCCGGGGCTTAACACGGCAAGCTTAAGCTCCTTTTTCACTTCATCGGGAAGGGTCCCAAGATACAGTTCTACGCCTTCCTTTTTGGCAAGCTTATCAAATACGGCCTGCTTATCAAGCTTATCGTTAGAATCAAACAGCACGCAGGCCTCGCCCTTCTCCTTAAGAAGGTCGCAGGCGCTTATGCCGCTTAAACCGGTTCCGACAACCAGTATCTTATTCCTGTCCATATATGATCACGTCTCCTTAATATGCCATAAATCCTATAACCGACAATATGATCGTGATTATGGTAAACACTCCCACGACCCTTGTCTCGGACCAGCCGCACAGTTCGAAATGATGATGTATGGGTGCCATCTTGAACACCCGCTTCCCTCCGGAAACCTTAAAATAGCTTACCTGGATGATGACCGACATCACCTCGGCAAGGTAAATGAATGCCACAATAAGGATAAACACCGGCATATTGAGCATATATGCGGTCGAAACGACAAATCCGCCAAGTGCCAGGGAACCCGTATCTCCCATAAATACGCTTGCCGGATGAACATTATAGAGTAAAAACGCAAGCAGAGCCCCTACCATTGCAAATGCAGCCGGAGTGACCCCCTGTACTTCCATGAATGCTATAATTCCGAAAAATGCCGCGATAACGGCAGTGACACTCGAAGCCAGGCCGTCAAGCCCGTCCGTGAAATTGGCTCCGTTGACGGTACCCAGTACCGCAAGGAACAAAAGCGGGATTGAAAAGATACCGGGCGATACCGTCATTCCGCCCGTAAACGGAATGATGATGTCAAGGCTCACGCCCGAAACCTTTGTCATATAAAAAGCAAACGCAGCCGTAACAACAAACTGCATTGACAGCTTTTCCCAGGCGCGAAGGCCCATGGCCCTTTTTAAAACGACCTTGATGTAATCATCTATGAAACCTATAAGGGCAAAGCCGACGGTCATCATGAGTACCGGGATGACATCGGGATATGATCTTACGAAAAACAGAGTGGGCAGCATCATGCCGATTATGATCATCACCCCGCCCATGGTGGGTGTACCCATCTTCTTAAGGTGACTCTCCGGTCCGTCATCCCTTACCGTCTGTCCCACCTTGATCTTGTGAAGAAACGGTATGACGAAAGGGCCCATGGCGGCCGTAAGGGCAAACGCTGTAATGAACGCCCAAAAAACTCTTGTATCCATACAATGCAACTCCTTGTCCTAAATAGTATATATCATTTTTGTCATTTTTAAAATACGGAAGCTCATCTACTCAAGATCCGATACCGTAGGGTCGATAGGCTGTCCCGTCGAAGGATCAAGCACCGCTCCGGTTGCCGGATCTATAGGATAACCGGTTGCGGGATCGAGTGAGTACTCGGGCTTTTTCTCCTCGGGTTTCTCGTCCTCAAATACGATGACGGAATCATCAGGTTTCTCCTCTTCCACACTGTTTTCGGAAACTGTATTCTCACTCAAGGTCTTATTTGAAGACTGCGCAAAGGTAAGAGCGGCCGCGTCAAGCTCCGCCTTCTCCTCATCCGTAAGCTCCTCAGTCATGAAAACATGCATATATGGAAGCACCTCTGTGAGTATATCACGTGTAAGGAGAGTCGCATATCTCGCATGTGGCTGACTCTCCACATTGGGAGTATCTATTACCGTATATATGACTATCTGGGGATCGTCCGCGGGCGCGTATCCCATGAACGAGACCACGTAATTACCTGTCTTACGGGGATATTTCTCGGCGGTACCCGTTTTTCCTCCGATACGGTAGCCTGCAGGCCTTGCAGTCTTACCTGTACCTTCCGAAACAACGTTGTTGCAAAGCTCCACCATCTTTTCAGATGTCTCAGCGGATACCGTCTGCTTGATCACCCTGGGTTCGATATTCTTAACGGTGGCTCCGTCATCGTTTATTATCCTCGTCACGATATGGGGCTGGTAGTAGTAACCGCCGTTTATAAGCGAGCAGAAGCCCGATATCATCTGTATCATGGTGACGTTAAAGCCCTGTCCGAACGAACTTATCGCAAGGTCGGTGGGTACCATGCGGTTAACATCGAATACGAGGGTGTTTGTAAGCGCCTCGCCGGTCAAATCTACATTCGTCTTAAGCCCGAAGTTATAAAGCCTGTTATATTTCATGAACAGTGTTTTGCCTATCCTTGCGCCCATATCCATGAAGGCGACGTTGCACGACTGTTCAAGTGCACCCGAAAAAGTAAGCTGACCGTGTCCGAGCCTGTTGTTACAGTGGATCTCATGATCGCCCACTTCCTTAACACCCGTACAGTTAAAGGTCTCGTTTCCGGTAAAGATGCCCTCCTCAATGCCGGCCGCCATCGTAAACGGCTTATATGTGGAACCCGGCTCGTAGGTTGTGGTTATGCAGAAATTCTTCCAGAGTGCGTTGAGCGCCTCCATCTTGGCGTCCTCATAAGCCTCCTCATAGGTCTTGGGCTTTTCCGGAGCTATATCGACTTCCTCAATATCACTGCCTGCCGGAGCCGTAACCGTATTGCCGGATACAGGCGAATTATCCTCATCGATTACCTGTTCTACGCCCTCCGAGGCCTCTTCTTCCGGCTCTTTTTCATCGTTTACGTCAATATCGATATTTCCCTGTGTGGTGTACTCTTCACTGACCTGAATGTCGAGTCCGGTGATATCCCTGGGATTATTAAGGTCATATACGGGATAGCTTGCCATGGCAAGGATCTCACCCGTGTTTGGATTCATAATTATGACGCCCGTATTTTTGGAGCCTGCTCCCTCGCGGTATTCATTCTCATGCTCCTCATTAAAGGCCAGGATATGCTTTTCCACAATGCTTTGGATATTTACATCTATGCTTGTGACCAGTGTTTTTCCGTTATCCGGTGATTTGATGGTACGCTCTAAGTTCTCGTCATCGTTAAGATAGCCGTACTCTCGTCCGTCAGTGCCGACCAGGGTTGTATTGTAGTATTCCTCAAGACCGTATGCACCCTCATTATCGCCCTGCACAAAGCCTATGACGTCGCAGGCCAGCGAACCGTACGGATACTCTCTCTGATATGTATTCTCAAGCCATACTCCCTTAAGATTGGGGTATTCGGCCTTGTTCCCAAGCTTTTCCATAAGAGGGCTTATGGTTTCGTATTCCTGCTTTTTTGCAACTATCCTGTACTGGGATGTGGGATTTGACAATATGAAATCCTTAAGCTCCTCCCGGGTATACAGAAAATCAATATCCGTATCAAAAAGGATGTTGAGCGTCGGTTCAAGGAACTGGCCTTCCTTATCGTTTAAGGATTTGGAATCAACGATAACGTTGTAAACCTTCTGGCTCACAGCTATCTTGGTTCCGTTCCTGTCTATGATCTCTCCCCTCTTTGCGGGAAGCGCGATGCTGTCGTATTCCTGCTGCGAAAGTACCTGTTTTTTATACTCTTCGCCGTTATCACGGTTTATAGCATAAAGCCTTATGGTAAGACCCAAAAAAGCGGCAAGTATCAGAAAAAAAAGAACCGTGAGCTTCTTCTGCATACTTCCCGTGAACTTTTGAATGTTGGTATTCCTGCGCTTTCTTCCCATATCGGCTTCCGGACTGTAATAAAATAAGACTGCCCGTGGTGTTCGGGCAGTAGCTAAACATCTTGCATATTATGAATTATTTTCTACTCTATGTCAACAAGTTGTCTTACATAATCCGTATCTTCGCACTCATATGAAACGATCTGGTCTTCGTTTGCATACTGCATTCCCAGTTCGTTCATTGCTCTGTACTTGATCTCTTCAAGATCAACGGCACCCTTGATACGGTTTTCTGTGTCGTCATTCTCCGCACGAAGTTCATTTAATGTGATCTCAAGCGCGGATAATTCCTTTACCATGTTCGTCATCTGGGCCCGCATCATAAGATACTGGATGCATATGGCCACGGTACATACCATTGCTGCTGTAAGGAAAAGGATGTATGCAGGATTCATATGGCCCGCACGTTCACGGTTCCTTCTTGTCTGGTGACTTAACTTAAGTGCCGATGCGCTTCCGTCGCTTCCCAACTCCTTAAGTTCCCTTGCGGTATTGCCGTATATGAATTCGTCGCTTACGACCCTGCCCCTGTAGGCGGGCGCTTTCCTGTTCCTTTTATGAGACATCAAATACTCCCCGATACTTTTTCAAATACCCTCAGTTTTGCACTCTTGCTGCGTGGATTTTCTTCCATCTCCTCTTCACACGGCAGGATGGGCTTTTTTGTTATGACCCGGCCCTTGCTGACCTTACCGCACACGCATACCGGAAAATCAGGCGGGCAGGTGCACGGATCCTCGTTCCGTTTAAAGCCTGTCTTTACTATCCTGTCTTCCAGTGAATGGAAGGTGATGATACATATCCTGCCGCCCGGGTTTAACAGATCGATCATCGTATCCAGCGTATCCCTTAATACATCAAGTTCACGGTTTAATTCGATACGTATCGCCTGAAACGTCTGCTTTGCAGGATGCCCCATGGTCTTCTGTACCTTCATGGGGATTGCCGCCCTGATCACATCGACCAGTTCGAATGTTGTAAGGATCTCCTTTTTTGCCCTTGCGGCCACAATATGTTTGGCTATGTTCTTTGCGAACTTATCCTCACCGTAGTCCCTTATCACACGGTAAAGCTCAGCTTCGCTGTAGCCGTTTATTATGTCCCCCGCCGTAAGGTCGCCCCGCTCATCCATCCTCATGTCAAGCGGTGCATCCGCCATATAGGAAAACCCTCTTTCGGGCGTATCCAGCTGATATGAGGATACTCCCAGGTCAAGTAAGATCCCATCCACGCCCTCAACGTGGTTCCCCATGAGTTCTTCCCTGATGTTGCAATAGTTACTCCTTATTAATGTAACATTGCCAAATTCCGCTAACTTCTGCCCCGCCGCGCGGATTGCGTCGGCATCTTGATCTATACCGATAAATCTCCCCTGTGGTGACAGCCGCCTCAAAACCTCGTATGCGTGTCCTCCGCCTCCTAACGTGCCGTCCACGTAGGTCCCTTCAGGCTTGATACACAGATTTTCGATGGTTTCGTTAAGCAGAACCGGTTTGTGTTTAAATTCCAAGGCCCTTCTCCCTCTTCGTTTAAATACTGAGTCCCAGATCCGCCAGGCGTTCAGCGATGTCGTCAATCTCGGTCACGTCCGCTTCGACATCCCACTTGGCCTTATTCCAGACCTCGATCTTGTCGATAGCACCGGCTAGCACGACATCCTTTTCAAGTCCCGCATGTTCCCTTAATGCGGGCGGGACAAGTATCCTTCCCTGCTTGTCGACCTCGACCTGATTGGCCTTGGCCACAAACATACGGACGATCTCCCTCTTATCCCTGTTGTTTGGCAGAAGCTTAAGCTTTTCCAAAAAGGTTTCCCAGGCCTCTTCGGTGTAGATATTGAGACAACCATCGTTTCCGTTTGTTATTACGAAGGCTTCCCCAAGCTCTTCGCGAAACTTTGCCGGAACTATCAGACGCCCCTTAGCATCGATTGTGTGGTTGTATTCCCCCATGAACATAAAGGTTACTCTCTACTTTCTACCACTTTCTACCACTTTTCACCACTTACGTGTCAATAATAACCCGCCCGCGGCAAAAAAGTCAACCCCATTTAACCCAAAAAATCCCGAAAAAATGCCGAAAATTCGCATGGTGGAGGGAAGTGGAGGGAGAATGTGATACAAGATATTGTGGCGGGCGCAATAAAAAAGAGTACCAAAGACACAATATATGGTCTTGGTACTCTTTTTTGCAATTTTTTATCTCTTATAACAATTCATATAACAATTCATAGCAGACTCAAAATGCTTCGCATTTTTCGTTGATGTAGATCCATCCAATACAGAAATTTCCAAAACATGCCCCTTACATGCAAGCATGACGGTTCATGTTTCGGAATTTCTGTGCTGCTATGAATTGTTGTCACACATTAAACCTAAACAGTATAACATCCCCATCTTTAACAACATAATCCTTGCCTTCCATCCCGACGAGGCCTTTTTCCCTCGCGGCGGCCAGGCTGCCCTGCTCAAGAAGATCTTTATAGTTTACGACTTCGGCCTTGATAAAGCCCCGCTCGAAATCCGTATGGATCTTTCCTGCTGCCTGAGGCGCCTTTGTTCCTATCTTAATGGTCCAGGCGCGGCACTCATCCTCACCTGCGGTCAAAAAACTCATAAGGCCGAGCAGCTTATAGCTTGCGGCTATCAGCTTTTCAAGGCCCGATTCCTTAAGGCCTAAATCCTCAAGGAACATTGCCTTTTCATCATCGTCAAGCTCGGCGATCTCCTGCTCTATCTGGGCACAGATCACGAATACCTCACTGCCCTCTTCCTTCGCATGTTCCCTAACCTTTTTAACATATTCGTTGTTTGCGCCGTCATCGGCAAGATCTTCCTCCGATACATTGGCCGCATATATAACGGGCTTGGCCGTAAGGAGGTTGTATTCCCTGAATGCCTTCTGCAGGTCCTCCTCATCGGGGACTTCAAATGTCATTGCCTTGCTGCCGGCTTCAAGATGGGCCATAAGGCTCTTTAGCATCTCAACTTCCTTGGCAATCTTCTTATCGTTGTTTGCCGCCCTGCCCTGCTTTGCAATACGGCGTTCGAGCACCTCGATATCGGCGAAGATAAGCTCGAGATCTATAGTCTCAATATCCCTTAACGGATCGATCGAACCGTCCACATGCACCACGTTCGCATCCTCAAAGCAACGCACAACATGCACGATGGCATCCACTTCACGGATGTTCGCAAGGAACTGGTTTCCAAGGCCCTCGCCCTTGCTCGCGCCCTTTACAAGGCCGGCGATATCCACAAATTCGATCACGGCGGGCGTAACCTTCTTCGTATGATACAACTCTCCCAGTTTTACTATCCTTTCATCAGGCACCGGAACGACTCCGACATTCGGATCGATCGTGCAGAAAGGATAATTAGCTGATTCAGCTCCCGCTTTTGTCAGCGAATTAAATAATGTGGATTTACCTACATTTGGCAAACCGACTATACCCAGTTTCATAATATTTCTCCTTTTCCATATTTAAAGGGGTTATAACTTTAACCTGAATTTTGCACTCTTTCCTGTTCCGTCAACGGCTTTCATTGTAAAGGTCACCGTTCCTTTTTTATTATTCACCAAGGGGATAGCACAGCCTGCGATCCCATTTTTATATTCATATATTTTTATAGAACCAATCTCGGGATTACTGCTTGTAACAGCGGGTCTATAAGGGGAATTCGTCTTAAATTCTATAACAAATAAAGGTATTCCATCCTCTACTACCCGTCCATAGTCATGAACTTTTATGTAGGTCGTAGGAGTAGTCACATAAAAATCCTTATCACATGTGATCCCGGATCCATCTGCTGCCTTTGCTCTGACCGTGCAGGCAAATGCATAATAGCCCATTTGAGATATTTTTTTATCAACTGTCAGCTTTCCGTTTTTGATTTTTATATATTTTCGTTCATTTACATATGATGTAACATCATACTTTTCGTCCGAGCCTAACGCGATAACCTTTACCGGCTGCTCATCCCAGCTAACCTTCTTTACCGAGGGCTCTCCATAAGCCGAACCAAAAGCAGGCCTGAGCTTCATGCTCTTACCGAAAGCCACACCTTTCTGACCTTTATCTATCCAAAGATCAAGCCTGGAAACCGGAACTATTACATTGATCACAGCCGTCGATTTTTTACCGGATCCATCTGTTGCCATGCAGGTGATCTTTGTTGTACCCGCCTTTTTCGCAGTGATCTTTCCATCCTTATCAACTTCGGCAACAGAGGGCATGGAGCTTGTAAAGGCAACATCTGTTTCATTATCTGCCGTTCCTGTAAGCTTAAGAATATTCTCCTGCCCGGCAGTTCCCCCAATATCCACATTAAACATCCTTGCGGATCTGATGTTTCCGTTCTTTGCAGTAACCGGTATATTAATATCCATATCGGCACCTTCAGCCTTAAGTGTGATAAATGAAGCGGGATCTACCGGCTCAACCTCTAATGCTGCAGTCTTTCCCTCTGCTTCAGCCTTAACCGTAAAGGATCCGCTTGAAGATTTATTCACCGTCACCTTTCCGGTTTTTTCATTAACCGTAACTCCGCTGCCGCCTTCAATACTCCACTTGACCTTTCCCTTGGGAAATGAAGGTTCAAGAGTGTATACCGCGCTTTTACCCCTTGCAAGCTTTCCGGGTCCCGATATCGAAACTCCGGGAACAGACGAAGAATTTACCGTAATAACTTCACTTGCTATCCCGGTGACTGTTCCAATTCCCGTGATCCTGACAACCTGTAGTGAGACGGGGTCATCTGCCATAAGTCCGTTTTCTATAAGCTCCGAAACCGTTAATTCCGCGGCACCGTCGGTTGCTTCCTTATAAAATCCTTCCTTGACATTTCCTTTATCCACGCCGGGCTTCTTTCCGTTAATGGTATAAATATATCCGAGAGTGCCTCCTGATGCTTTATTATCGCTCAAGGTTATGGAACTGTCGGGCGAAAGCTCTGCCGGTGATATTATGGCCGGAGCGCTTGTGTCCTCAAGCAGCGAAAGCATATTTGCTGCATTAACCATTCCCGCACCGATCTGATAGGAACTTGAAACCTTGGTTGCACTCTTTTTTAATGCTTCCTCCACCATATCAGGATCCGTCTTAATGCCTGCCGCCTTTGCGGCACTTATATAAAGAGCACATACACCTGCTACGACCGGCGTTGCCATTGAGGTACCGTCCCAGGATGAATAATAATTATAGTCGATGGTTGTATTATTCTCATTATGCCCGTTCCAGGCCGAAAAAACATCCGAGCCCGGAGCTGCAACATCCGTCCATGGACCATAGGTTGAAAATTCCGATCTCTGCCCACTTTCATCCATTGCAGCAACAGCTATCACATCATCATACGATGCCGGATATGCCATATTATTGGATTGATCATTACCCACTGCAACACAGATCGTGATCCCCGCATCATGAGCCGCCGAAACAGCCTGCTGCTCAATTTCCGTATAAACAGGTCCTCCAAGGCTCATATTTATTATATCCGCACGCGGGTTCCCGTCATTTGTCACATAATCGATCCCTCTTAAAAGATCCTCACTAGTATAATAACTGCCAACAAATACGGGAACATTCAACATATTTACCTCCGGAGCTATTCCGGCTCCGCCATGAATGTTATTTGCCTGTGCGCCGATTATTCCGGCCACATGCGTTCCATGACCGCCCGTATCAACCATGTTCTTAAAACTCTCTAAATTCTTGGCATCATCATTCACCCTGCCCCCGAGGTCCTCATGCCCTGCATAGACTCCGGTATCAATGACCGCAACCGTCACACCGGCTCCCCTTGTCACTCCCCAGGCTTTATAAGTACCCACGGCATCATGCATCCACTGATATCCGTTTTTTAAGTTATTACTGTCATACGGATCATTAAATGTAAAATCGGGTCTTAATGCTTCGTCATTATATTTATTTGTCCAATATGTCCAGTCCCTTCCGTCAATGGCATTCTTTTTTGAGGCAAGGGCCGCTCCCGTAAAACCGTTATCCGTAATCACCGAGGAAGTATCCTTTACCGGATCCGTCAGGTAGTTTTTGTAATTTAAATCAACCGGAGGCAGAAGTGTACCGGGATCCGCACCCGCTGCCACGGCATCCTTAACGCTGACCCTGGTCGTATCAAGCTTTATTACCGCAACTCCAAGTTCACAGGAATCCAGAGTTCCGTTATAGGCTTCTGCCACCAGCTTTGCGTATTCCGGATCTTTACAGTAAAAGATGACCTCATCCTCAACATAATCCACGCCGGGTGTCAGTCCTTCAAGCTCTGAAACCACATTATGTTCGGTGATCCTTTTCTTACCGAGAAGCTCTGCCCCACTCAACTCAAATCCGTCGGGCATACCCTTAAACACGGAGTCCGCAATGTTTCCCGAAACCGATTCCTCAGCCTCAACTTCCGGTGTTAAGTCCTCCAAAACTGCAGTATCTTCGGCTACTGCTTCATTTTCCGATATACCGTTTTCCGGCACATAAGCTTCCGATGTTTCAGATGAAACCGTTTCAGCTCCATAAACAACTCCGCTTCCCGTGACAGTCATTGAAACTGCCAGTAAAATTGCCAAAATACTTTTTCTTAACTTCATGATGACCTCCTTTATATATGTATATTCTCTGAATATCCCGGTGTATTATATCCTGTGGTCCTATTGACTCTCCCCGGCCTGACTGTTTGGCCTGCGCCTGTCTTTATCGGAATGGTAGAACTTCCGTTTTTCATCATACATCTTATTGTCTGCCGCAACCTTGCGGGACCGGTAATCCGGGTCGCCGTCCGTCGCATAAGAATAGCCCATTGCCACATAATGACCCTTTTCCTTTATGATCTCCTTTATCCGGTCTATCTTGCTTTCGAATGTCTGCCTGCTGTCCTCGTATACATATACGGCAAATTCGTCACCGCCCATACGGTATACGTTCCCGCGCCCGAATATCTCCGTAAGACAGGATGCCACACTCTTTATGAGTTCGTCACCCGCTTCATGCCCGTCCTTATCGTTGACCGACTTGAGCCCATTGATATCGCACATGATAAAGCCGTAAGGCCGCGACGTATCGAGGCCTTCATTTTCAAACTCCTTAATGGCCCGCCTGTTGCCCACACCCGTAAGGGCATCCTGATAGCTGTATTCCATAAGACGCCTGTGATAATCCCTATGCGCGACGAGCTCGGATAAGAAGAACATAAGGAGCCTTATGATCTCGGATATCTCCTCCATCATCGCAACGGGAGGATTGTCAACGCCGAAGAAGCCTATATATTCGCCTTCCAAGATAAGCGGACCGGTCACCAGTGTGTGAATCCCCTGCGGCTTTAATACCTTATACATGTTTTCACTGACGCTGCGGTATTTCTCAAGATCATATATGAGCACATGGCCGCCTTTTTTGTATTCCTCATACCAGACATCTATGACGCCTTCGTATTTCAGCCCCTTTAAGTTGTCTATCTCGGGGGTGACGCCTGATGCGCAGTACTCGTATGTATTGTCAAAGGTCCCGACATTTTTGTCCTCAAATATATATGCGCGGTCCGCATGAAGTTCTTCACACAGATACTCAAGCACCTTGTTGATCTTATCTTCCGGATCCGTTGAATCCATTATGTACTGGAGCAGCCTGTTGACAAAACGGTCCCGTTCAAGGGATGATTTTTCCCTTGCCCACCAGTCAAATATCTGGAATCCCATAAACAGAAAGAAGGTGACCAGCCCAACCCTGAACCAGCTGCCGTGCAGTATGGAACCCTTCCGGTCTCCCAGCACATACCTGAGCATGTCCACAAATGAAGTGGCAACAAATAAACCGGCGCCTATGTAGAAATATTTCATAAAAGATGATACGCCTATCCTTCGGCAATAGAATTCGTTATCGGCAAGCATTACGATCAGCAGCAATAACTGCACGCCATATGAAATATAGATAACCGCGACCATGGTATGCATATCCGTTCCGAACACATATCTTGAGATAAGAAGCCAGGAGCAGCTTAAGAGTGTGGCAATGAAGGAGAGGCATATATAGATCTGCTTCTTCTGCTTTGTTTTGGTGCTTACAAAATAGATCAGAGGAAATCCTGCCATATGCAGGATCCCGTATACGGTTTCCCTTGCGGCATATGTAGTGCCCGTCAAAAACTGCGGAATGCCGGTATCGCACAGGCTCCAGAACCCAAAGAGGATGACCGACAGCCCCAAAGCCCACAGTGAGCGCATCATCACGCTCTTTTTAGACATCCCGAAATAGAATGCAATGATCACCACTCCGAATATGACCATAAGGATGGACATGTTAAACCCAAAGAGACTGCGCCTCATCAGGGAATAGCGGTACAGCTCCTCGGGCCCGAACTGCATCTCGTTTATGCGTCCGCCGGTCCCGGTGGCAAAGACCGTCTCAGCCTCTATAAGTACCTCATCGCCTTCGTCCTTTGTTCCGAGTCCTATCATATGGTAGGAAATACCGTCACCCGTACCCGTGATGTTCTCCGCAGTGTCATAGGAATAGATAAGCTGTTTATCAACATACACTTTAAACTTAAGGTTGCTCGTGGAAAAGTATATGGCATCCGTCTCGGACATGGACTCCGGAAGGACCTTGGATATCACCATCCGTCCGCCGAGACTCCCGGCGCTTACCTCGTCAACATCAATATATTCTCCCGAATCAAGCATCCAGCCGTCCGCATAGTCACGTCCGGCTTCCTTTTTGCTCTCATGCAGGAATTCCCTCAAGTCCGTACGCAGATAAACATGGCATACAAAAAGAACAAGTATGACAAAATATACGATCAGCGTGACTCTTATAAGTTTGGTAGAATTTGATCTCATAACCCTCGTCCTTTTCTTTAGCCGTCAGTTTTCGCGTCGTTTTTCCCGGTATCCACCCTCTGGCGGGACACCAGGTCGGAAAAATAGCCGTTTGCTTCTATCAGTTCGTCGTAGGTTCCGTCCTCCACTATATGACCGCCGTCAAACACGAGTATGCGGTCGCACTGCCTGATCGTAGACAGCCTGTGAGCTATCACGATCCTGGTGCACTTCATCTTATCAAGCGCCTCAGATACCTTGCGCTGAGTGATGTTGTCGAGAGCCGAGGTTGCTTCATCGAATATAAGGAGCTTCGGCCGGGGCGCAACCGCCCTTGCGATCATTATGCGCTGCCGCTGGCCTCCGGAAATACCTCCGCTGCCCTCGGAGATCAATGTGTGCATGCCCATCGGCATGTTTTCAATATCGTCGGCGATACCTGCGATCCTCGCCGCCTCCCAGGCATCATCCGGTGTAAGATGCGGTGCCGCGATCACAATATTCGAATATATATCACCCTGGAACAGCTTTCCGTTCTGGGTAACGACACCTATGTTCTTCCGAAGCGACTTAAGGTCAAGCGATGACATGTCCTTACCGTCGTAGTAGATCGCGCCCTTTAAAGGCTTTTCAAATCCGAGCAGCAGCCTTACAAGGGTTGACTTGCCGCAGCCCGTCTTTCCCACGATCGCGACATACTGTCCCGGCTTCACCTTAAAAGACAGGTCATCGAGCACCAGCGGCTCATTTTCCCCGTACTTAAAGCTTAAATGATTTATCTCAAGGCCGCCGGATATCCTGTCGACCGTTTCCTTCTCCTGAGCTATCTCGGGCTCCGCCTTAAGGATCGGTTCCGCCATGTCAAACGTGGGCTTGATGTTTGCTGCCGTAAGCGCCACGGAAAACAGCGCCATAAAAGCCCCGGACACCATACCGTAAGCCGTATTGAAGGCGTAGTATTCCGCCGTCGAAACATGGGTCAGGATCGCGGTATTGTAAAGGACAATGGTACCGATTATGGATATCGCCGAGCTTATCACGGCATTGACCTTCAAAAAAATGGGCGGATTGTATGTAAGTTCCGCATCCTTTGCATACAGCTCGCCCCATCTTGCAAAAGCTCGCATCTCGGCACCGGAAAGCCTGATCTTCTGTATGCCCGAAACAAGGGCATAGCTCATTCCGCTGTCCTTGCTAACAAGCAGCATACGCTGCTTGGTTATCTTCATCTGTATAAGGGATGACAGCACCGAAAAGATAACCGTGATGAGCGTTATGCACAGCGAAGGCACCACAAGCCCCGGCGCAAATGCGAATATCTGAGTAATATATACCAGCGAGAAAACGGAACCGAGGCCCGTGTTCAATATGACCGAAACCAGGGTACTGCACAATGAGTTAACCTGGTTAGCCCTTGATGAAAGCTCACCCGAGCTGTAATTCTTAAAGAAACCCGCAGGTAAAGAAAGCACCCTCATCATCGTTGCCGCCTCGACGCATATGTCAAGCTTCGTTTCTATGCGGTTTGTTATGAGTGCCCTTGCCGCGCCAAACAGCAGCGTTCCGAGCGAAGCGCACAACAGGAACATACCCGTCGATATAAGGAGCGACATCTCCTTATACTGCACGACTTCCCGGAACAGAAAAAGGCTTATCCTTGGTCCGAGCATTCCTGCCAGAGTCACGATCGCCGTTGCGATCACTGCCATCATATAATCCGACAGTTCCAGTGTCCCTGCAATATAAACGAGCAGGTCCTTTATGCCCAGCTCTTTAAGCGGAAACGGCCTGTAAAAGGCATATGCCATGCTTTCAAACAGTCCCTCATTCTTCCCGGTTATGATCACGTATCCGCCGCTCTCATTATCATAATAGCGGTAATGCATGAACCCGAACGGAAGAAGGGCTACCGGTCTGTGATCTTCCTTGAAAAAGCCGAGCATGGCGCCGTACGCATTGGTACTCCACCCTTCCGCCAGCTCCACCTCGCGGTACATTACTCCCGCAGGATGAAGGACATATTCCAGCCTGTCTTCTATGGAAGTAACCTTTTCGGGTATCTCACGCTGCTTTACATGATAGTACTTTAAGATATCGCCTATCGCATTTTTGAAACGTTCGTCCTCATCCGCCATTTCAAGGACGGACCTGTCCCCCGTCACCGCCGCGGCGATACGCAGAAAGGCACCCTCAAAGGCCTTGCTGTCATTCTGTTTTCTGGTCCTTATCTGTTCGTCAAACCAACCCATATCACTCGTTCGCTACCAATTCCGTATACTTTCCGCCCTTTGCGTAAAGCTCGTCATGCGTTCCCCTCTCAATAACCTTTCCGTGATCAAGTACTATTATCTCATCGCAGTCGCGGATGGTACTTAACCTGTGCGCTATAACTATGGTGGTAATGCCCCTGTTCCTGATCGCATTCACCACTTCATATTCCGTCTTTGCATCAAGCGCCGATGTGGCTTCATCCAGGATAACTATCGTTGGATCCTGGGCAAGGACCCGTGCTATCTCCATCCTCTGCCGCTGTCCGCCCGAAAAGTCATTGCCGCCCTCTATCATCCTGTGGCTGTAACCGTTCTCCCTCTGGATGATATCATTGTGGATCTGCGCGTCACGCGCCGCCATTATGACTTCGAAATCCTCTATGGTCCTGTCCCACATCCTGATGTTCTCTGATATGGTGTCTTCAAACATTATGATATCCTGGTCAACGACCGCAAGCGAACCCTTGAACACGTTCCTGTCTATATCCTTAATGGGTTTGCCGTCAAAAAGCAATTCACCCTCCCATGGCTGATACAGACCCGATATAAGCTTCGAAAGCGTTGACTTTCCGCATCCGCTCTCACCTACAAATGCCACACTGCTTCCGGGCTTTAAGGAAAGGTTGAAGCCCGATATGAGCGGCGGCGCAAGCCGCGAGTATCCGAACGAGATATCCTTAAGCTCAAGACGGCCGCTTAATTTGCCGTAATCCTCCGTTTCCAAAGCCCCGGTATCGGCACCGTTTTCATCGGACGGGTACTCCATGACATCCTCTATCCGCTCCATTCCGGTCCGCAATTCCTGCAACGACTGTCCCGCCGAAATGAACGTGGTCGCGGGTGCGGTGAAGGATGCCAGAAATCCCTGGAACGCCGTGATCATACCGAGCGTAAACTTCCCCTGAATGGTAAGGTATACGCCGATCATGACAACGACCGTGTTGGTAAAGGCCGAAACAAGCGAGGGAATGCTTCCCAGATACTGGTTAAGCTTTACGAACTTTACGTTCTGCGTATTGACGCTTGCCTGATAGCCCGCCCACTTTTTGAAGAATCCCTCCTCGGCGCCGCTTGCCTTTATCGTCTCGATCATCTCGATACCGCTGGTGGTCGTGCTGTTAAGCTTACCGGAATCACGCATCATTATCCTTGATATGTTTACACGCCTGGCGGAAATGAGGTTTGAAACAAACATGTCTATGACTATGGACGATATGCCTACAAGAGTCAGGATCACGCTGTTCTTAAGCATGACGACAAGATAAAACGCCATCATGAACGATTGGATCACAAGAGGCGCGAAAGTATTGATAAGGGAGTTAGATACATTGGCGTTCTCATCCCTGCGCGATATCAGATCCATCGTATAACGCTGTGAATAGAATTCCATCGGAAGGTTAAGCACCTTCCACATATATGAAGTGGTCCCGTATACGGCCATCCTTCCTTCTATCTTCTTGGAAAAGATGACTGTGATCAGCTGCAGGATTATCTGAATGAAACCGAAGACGGACATCACTATTATGAACGGGATGTGCCACGACGGATCCCTTCCCGTAAGCAGCCTGTCCATGAATATACGTGAAAAGACGGGGTCGATCACACCTATCATGGATGCGAGCATATTTGTTATAACGACAAACGCCACCGCAACAGCGCATCCCGTAAGCCTTTTCTTCGCAAAGTCTATCGTTGACCTTTTCTTTCCCGAAGGCTCAAAACCTTCGGAGGGAGACAGCATGATGCATATTCCCGTGAACTTACGGTCAAACTCCTCGACCGGTATCGTCACCGTACCTCTGGCGGGGTCGTTTATATAAACTTTGTTATTCTTAAAACCGCATACAACAATGAAATGATTGAACTCCCAATGCGCTATGCAGGGAAAGGCGCCTTCTTTTGCCAGGGCATCGGGTTCAAACCTGTATCCCTGCGCTTCAAAGCCGTAATTGCGCGCGGCAAGAAGTATGTTCATCGCATTGGAACCGTCCCTTGATACGCCGCAGTCGCGCCTTACCTGCTCAAGGGGTATCCATTTATTAAAATATGCCAAAACCATCGCAAGGCATGCCGCGCCGCATTCGAGCGCCTCCATCTGCATGATGAAGGGCACCTTTGCAACACCCCTTGTGACCGGTTGTACCGTCTTATCTTTGTTTTTCATCATCTCACTGTTTGCGCGTCAGGAAAGAAAGCGGACTTATCCTCTCCGTAATGACGCTTGCCTGATATGCCCCGTCACTGAAGGTCCCCTCAACATCCAGCTCATAAACCCATTCCCCGGGCTGCAGACCTCCGACCGAGAGCGCATAGGGATCTGTGTCCTTAAGTACCGTTACGGGACCGCCATCCCTTACCGTAACGGGATAAATCCCGTCATCGATCTTAACCGTCATGCTGCTTTCAAACCTGTCCGCATATTCCTTCTTTACAAGACAGGTCATATGTCCGCCTTCGGAAATGCCGACACCCGGCACTGTCGAATCGATATGCCCGACGACCCCGAAAACAACGGCTCCCACAAGTATGAGAGTCAGTGCCGCAAGCACCAGCCACACTCCGGGTTCGGAAAGCCTGATATAATCATTGAGCTGGTCCGGAGAAGATATCCTCTGTATGGATTTTTCCCTGAAGATCGTATTTTTTTCGTTTCCCATAGCATCACCATTGTAACAAAAAACAGGGCTTTGATACAACACTTTTTACCTGCTGTTTAAGTGTTGTTTCAGCTGTCCGTTTATATCATCCAGCAGTTCGTTTATGCCCGCCGCCTCCATCTGCGCGCGCATCTTCGGTATCACCGTATCGGGATCGGAAGTCCCGGTCATTAAGTCGGTTGAATAGTTTGTATATATCGCCGTTACCGCGGCTATTATATCCGCCTTCCTTGTCTGGTCATACACAAACCCCTTTGTTTTGCTCTTTATCGCATACTCGCGGTATCCCTCATAAACCTTTTCCCACTGGTCGGGATCTGCCGGAAGATCACGGCTTATTGACTCTACCGAAGCATTCACAACCGATCCGAACGGATACAGATGGACATTGTACCGTTCATGTCCCGTCTGCGTCCTTAAAACCGTATGATTCTCAAGATATTCAAAGTGCCTTCCCTCGATCCCGTAGCCTAAGATATCACGGAACCTGCGGTCGGTATTAAGAAGTTCGATATATTTAAGCGCAGCCACAGCCTTTTCCCTGCTGCAGGCGGAGCATATCGAAAGAAGCGCTCCCTGTTCGGTCGCCCTTGACATATACGGTCCGTCATATATCGAAGTTTTAACGTTAAAACCCCAGTCATCCGGATTTGAATACCCCTGATAGCCGCGCCATGCCACTCCGAATCGCACGGGGATCGACTTATCCGCCGCTGTTGATTCTATCGCGGAAGCATCCGGATCTATATAGCCGAGCTTGTACCATTTATGCAAAAGCCGGTACCTTTCCATGAGCTCTTCACTCTCCCACAGCGGGATCGCCTTTGGCTCATCATCCCCGTAGGGTATGAAGATAAAAGTGCTTATGACACGGTCAAGGAAGTTTGTGAATCCCGGGATACCGGACTTATCCATTGCAAGCGGATACTTGTTCGGATGATCCTCCTTGTATGCCTTAAGGAAGGGTTCGACATCCTTAAACTCCATCATCTCGGGAATCTCCATCCCCTTTTCGCCCTCAAAGTAATCCGAATTAAACCGGAACATCATCTCGGATCCCATGTCCTTTAAAGTCGGAACTCCATACAGGCGGCCGTCAAGCTCCGCCGCCTCCCAGTACTCACCTATCACATCGTAAAGCGCAGGCGTTTCCTCCTTTACAAGGTCGGTGATATCATAATACATGCCCTTTGCGGCATTCGTGTCATACCTGTTAAGCCACTCGCTTGTAAACATTATGTCGTAATACTCTCCCGAAGCCATTATCAGGTTGATCATCTCTGCCGGCTGGAGTTCAAGGTCGACAACGACGCCTGTCTTTTCGGCTGAATAGGCATTTGCCGCAGCTATGACCTCCTTAATGTCCGACGGAACGGATGTTTCATATGTGACCCACCTTAAGTGGATAAGCCCGTCCCCTTCCCGGGACTCCCGCCCGCAGCCGCTTAAAAGAAGGGTAAGGATCACGGCGGCGCATATGAACTTTAATGTCCCCAAAAACCTCATGCCGCCACCTAACCTTTCACCGCGCCCACGGTAAGGCCGGTCTTTAAAAACTTATTGAAAAACGGGAAAAGGATCATGATCGGAGCTATCGCAACTACCACCATTGCCATGCGCAGGGTTATGGAAGGAGGCGTATAACTTACGGCCATGCCCGACATGTACTGCGCATCAAGGATCATCGCCTGTATGCTCCTGTCAATGTTCACAAGCACATACTGCAGCGGATACAGCTCCGTGTGGTTGGTATCGATATACAGAAGCGCCGGATACCAGCTGTTCCAGTAAGCAAATATCTGAAAAACCGCGACCGTCATCACGATCGGCCGGCATATCGGAAGGACTATCATCATCAGGGTCTGAAATGGAAGCGCTCCGTCAAGCTTGGCCGATTCAACAAGGGAATCCGGAACGTTTAACATGAAATAATTGCGCATCAGCATAAGATACCATGTTGAACAAAGTCCCGGAAGTATGAGCGCAAGATAGCTGTTCTTCAAGTGAAGCACCTGGGTGTTGATCATATATGTGGATACAAGGCCTCCCGAAAAGATCAT
>JAILJC010000093.1 GCA_024694965.1 Lachnospiraceae bacterium | reverse complement strand
GCAAGGTCGAACTTACCCTGTGTAGCGCCGAACTCGCAGTCAACACGCCACTTAAGGTTCTCCTTGGTGGATGCCTTCATGTTGGCTTCAAGGTCCTCGCCGAGGAGCTCAGCGAACTTAGCTGCATGCTCGGCTTCCTCGTAAGCAGCCTTCTCCCAGTAAAGACCAATCTCGGGATAGCCCTCGCGGTGCGCCACACGCGCCATGCAAAGGTACATACCAACCTCAGAGCACTCGCCCGTGAAGTTAGCCTTAAGCTGCTCGAAAATATATTTCTTATCCTCATCCGTGATATCGGGATTATTTTTAACCATCTTGCCATAGATGCCGAATTCATGCTCGGCAGCAAGCTTTAATTCGCCTTCTACGGCCTTAAACTTATCCGAGCTTGCATGACATACCGGGCACTCAGCCGGGGGCTCATTTCCTTCATACACGTAACCACAAACCTGACATACATACTTCATACTACACATCTCCTTTCAGTCTCACCTCAGTGATTATTTATATAAACTGATTATACATGATTCACAGTCAAATAACAATGAGGTTAAGGTGTTTCGGTCGGTGTTATCTTTCCGCCCTTGGGCGGCTTAATGGTAACCACGACCTGTGACGGCGTCTCTTTACCGTCAATACCCGTCACCTTGCCCATGATACATCCGGTTATGGATTTTTCTTCATCAGCTCTGACCGGTTTTATACAGGTAAGCTTATTGCCGCTTACGGCGAAGGTACTCTTAAAGCTGCTTATCTTACCCTTTTGATTAATGCCGTAAACTCTCGTGAATTCAACGCACGGCTCACCGTTTTTAATTGCCACATTAGCCGCTTTCTCAAGTTGAATATCACACTGTGAAACGAAGTTTTTTAATGGCTTGCCATTAATGACCACATTGAAAGCCGGTGCGGGCGCAGCCTTAAACTTAACCGTTGTCCTCTTTCCTACCACAACTCCGTTTTCATCAAGCGGAGTAACATCAAATGAGTATTTTCCTGCCGGAACATAGAAGGTCGCACCTTCCGGATTACCGTTGCCCTGGAGCTTGAATGCGTAATCTATGACAAACTGACCGTTAGTAAGGGGCACTTCATACTCCCCGTCCGAAACCCTTGTCAATCCCGCATTTTTACTAAATACGTCCGTTAGTCTCCAGTCGTCAACTCTTAAGCGCACCTTTTTTGCATCTGCGCCCTTGCCGCACTTAACGGTATAGGTAACCCTGTTACAGCTTCCCATTGATTCATATGCGGCCGCATTGGCAAAATACAGAGCATTGTATATGTTGCCCTTATTATCCTTTGATTTGATTTTCCCCGAACCGTAAGAGAAATCAACCTTATTGGAGCCCTTTACGCTCGTCGAAGCCTTCGCACCGTTTATCATTGTATTATTTATCGTGAATTCGGCATACTCACCCGTAGCCTTCTCGGTCAATTTGATCGTCGTGACGGGTGCAGTAGGCGTGATCGCGTATACCGGCACCTGCAAACGAACAGTACCCGTTCCGCTTTCTTCCGGCGACAGTTTTTTCTTTGCTCCGGTCACCTTGACGGAATGGTCGAAAATGCCGTTGCCGATGCTCGTAACATAAAGATACATGGTCCGTCCGGCGCTAAGCCTGTTTTCTGCCTTGACCGAGGTATTGTTGCTCCCCGCTGCGATGTACAAATGGCTGTCATCATAGATGATCCCCTGAATATTGGCATTGCCCTTTATGTTGACGGTAACACTCTTCTTAAGTCCGGATCCGTCCGTCCTTTCGGCCGTTACCGTTACCTTCTTTATGTTCGGTTTGTCAACAAGATAATACGTTCCACTTGAATTCTTCTTGCTCTTAAGCCCCTTTACCGTAAATCTGACATTGCTGATGGACCTCATGGAAGAATCATACGCCGCAAAGTTTCCAAGAAACTGAGCTGTCGTATAACTTGCACCGTCAATAAGCTCACGATTGCCGAGGGTGATATGTTCTATCGGGTCAGCCGTGGCATGGACAGTCATATCGGGGTATTCATCATAAAACGGGAAATATCCTGTTGTTTCGTTCCCTACATAGTCGGCGGCTTTTGCAAATACAAACATCTTAAAGCCGTCCTCCGGGATAACAAAGTCTTTTTCAAAAGTGATGACTCCGTCCTTTATACTTACGCCCGGATACTCAAGGGGCGTTCCTTTCTTATCGGAAGCCAGTGACCATGAAAGCTTCACATCGGCTGCAGGTATGTAATAACTTTTCTTATCATAACAATTGGCTTTGACATTTACCGTAACCTTTTTACCCGCAGGCTTATACACATCATAGGGTGCATCGATATATATGCTCTGGATGCCCTTGTTTACGGTAAACTCAAAGCTCGTATAAACCGAACATCCGGCAGGTTCAACGGCGTATATATAAACAGTATGTTTACCCGCACCCGCCTTTGCCGGATTAACATATATCTCGGGCCCCTTTTGGAAATATGCAGCCTCCATATTTATTATGCCGTCGATATATATGTAATTGATCCTCTGTACCGTCGGGTATTCTTTCCCTATCTTATCAAAAACAACGGTACCGATCTTAACCTCCTCGTCCAGCGTATCATAAAGCCTTCCCAAAACGGCCTTGTCCTTTGTCTGTACAAAGCTTATACCTATCGGGAATGTTCCGCCGGGAACCGTTTTTGCCTCTTCATTTAAGTATTTGTTCGAGCAGGCAACGATATCCTCTTCGACCACGGTGTCAAAAAAGTATATATCGGGGTTTGTAGACTGTATGAGCCTTACCTTAACATCATATGCGATGGACTCTGGTTCGTAAGAATCATCTGTCTTCGCAAGAATAATCCCGCATCCTTTTACCGTTGCCGGCTCTATCCTAGTGGCCTCCTCCACCAAACTGTCGGATTCTCCTTTTCGTACAAGACTGATCTCATAATAAAGCCCATCAGCCTCCTTGCAATCCATCTGAACCCCGGCAAAGTCAAAATTCACAGTATCATTATCCGTCGTAATTATGATATTCCCGCTCAAGGCTGTATCTGTTACCTGTGCTGCGGTTACGTTTAACGAGCACTCATTTATCGCCGCCTTTGAAGGATCATTCAAATCATAAAGCTTAAGCCCCAGGCTGTTACTTGAAAGGAGGCTCTTTACAGCTGTCGTGTCCTCACCCGTGACTCTTGACTTTACGGTAACACCTGTTCCATCTGCGGTCATCCAGGCCGCAACCGGCAGATCATCCGCTCCCGTAACTTCAACACCCAAGGTACCCGGCACGTAATCACTGCCTGCCTTTAAGGTCACGGTGGTTTCCGTTCCCAGTATATTTTCCACGTCACTTTCAAAGCTTACGGTTTCCGGTGATATAGGTCCGCCTACCGCAAATACAAAAGCAAGGGCATATCCGTCATCGGTACCGGATGCTCCCTTTGTAATACTTACATTAACCGACTTTCCGCGTACCTTATCGGAGCTTGGATCAAATGTCACAGACTGATCGCCTTCCGATACTGTGCCAAATACATCAGCCGTAACGTCAACTGCCGTTCCGCCTTCCGATACAACATTAGCGCTCAGTTTGGCAAGCGATAAGTCCTGAGGTTTTCCGTCTTTTAATACGGATACTACAGGCCTGATCGCTTCATCGATGTTATAGGCTACATTCACGGTTTCCCCGAAAGCCAGCTCATTTTCGTTAACTTTTACGATGTAATCTCCGTCTTCAACCACAAATACACGGTAACTGTCGTCTATTCCGTTTATGGTAAAACGCGCCAAACCGTTTTCCGGTGTTACCACGGTTACCCCCGCGAGTGATTCTGCCGCTGTTATAGCAGCGTACTTTTCATCATCGGTTCCCGACATGGCCTTATATGCCGCCTCCGTCAGATAACATACCTTACGTAAGGTGTAGCCGTCACGCGAGTTAACGACCACAGAAACATCCTCGCCGTATGCCGACCAATAACCGTAATCGGTCTCGTAATTATTGTTATGCCATGTAAGGATGTCGCTTCCCGCCTTTACGACCACTCCTTCCGGCTTTTTATCGGTATCAGAGCCCCTGAATACCCTGACAGCCTCACGCCTGTAACCAAGCTTCTCAATCTCTGCCCTGACTATAATCTTTGCTCCCGCCTCCGCTGCATCGATCAATACCGTTGCAGGTATGTTGAAGAACTGCCTCCTGGCATCCGAGAGCACGCTCAGTTCACCTTTGCTTTTGCCTGCGATCTCGTATTGCAGGACACCTTTAACCCTGAATATATTAGCTTTATCTTCATCATTGACTCCTATAGTCATGGCTATATTACTGACCATTTCTACTGTTGAAGCATCCACATACCGGACACCGCCGTCTTCTGTAATATAAGCCGGATATATTTCCATTTGCGCTGTCACACCGTCCACGCTGTCGCATACGAACTCAATATCGGATATGGGAAGCCTGGCCACCCGGATTTCAATGGTCGCATCCTCATCTATTGCTTTTGTCTCAATCGCGTTAAATGGACTTACCGAATTTACCCAGAAATGCTCACCGTTAGGAAGTGTTACTGTCTTAAAGTATGTCAAATCAGCCTCAGGATCACCACAGGTAATACCGATTATATCGATCCTGTCACCCCTCTTTATCTTACATTCACCTGTGAGTGATTCTCCGCTTAATACGACTTCACTTCCGACCGCTTTCGATCCGTACCTGTCAAACTCCATGTACCTTATCTCGGTAACTTCGGGAGAGATATCAAACTTAATCACTACATCTTCCGAAACCGTATCGGCTTCCCCGTCAACGGAAAAATCCGATCCCTCGTCAGAAATAAGCGTATCCTGCAATCCCCCATCTTCAAGCGTGGGAACCGGATCGGTCTCATCGGCCACAACCTCCGGGACCTGATCAAGCGCAGCCGCTATCTCCCGGTCAGCCACAGCCTCTTTATCAAGTTCCGCCGCCATGATACCCTGCGGCACGGATGTAAGTATCATCGCCGCACTCAGCGCTACCGTCAAAACCTGTTTTAAGTGTTTTAATCCTCCAGCCATATACCTCTCCTTTTCCGCCCCCTCCATCAGGCTAAATAATATACCGCCCCACCTTCGCTCCGATCACTTGCCGATCAGAGTCACTTTTACATCATTCATATCATCCGTGACAAGTACGGAAAAAGCCACATACCGTCGATCGCAGGTCCTGTATGCACTGTTATGATAATATGCTCTACCGTTCTGTCCGGTATAACTTAAAAGATAATCGGTACTTACCGTTCCATCCGTCAAATAATCCTCTGCAGGCATCCATATATGAACTGCAGCGGCATCCGCCGGCAGGTCAAA
>JAILJC010000080.1 GCA_024694965.1 Lachnospiraceae bacterium | reverse complement strand
AAATTCAGCCGTTAAGAGCCTGGTTGCCAAGCTTCAGGCAGGCGAACATCCCGAACCCGACATCATCGAATACGAATACAAGGGCAAGATAAAATACGCAGGTTATTACGTAGGCGAGGATGAGCATTATATCGCGGTCCTCACGGCAGATGAAAGCGATGTCCTTTCGGGGTTGGGCGCCCTGAAAAAATATACGATATTCATTTGTCTTGCATGTATAATCATATTCTCGATCATCGCCCTTTTCGTGGAAAGGCTTATATCCGTTCCGCTCATCCAGATATCGGAATCACTTGATAAGCTCAGCACCGGCGATGTTACCGCAGAATGCAAGGCACAGTCACATATCAGGGAAACCGTCAGCATCATCCGTGCCTACAAGGATCTTAAGAATGCGCTTTCCACGTCAATGCGGTCGGTTAAGAATTCGGCCTTCGTGCTTAATAACGCGATCGTCAATGTCGACGGCATGACCGGCGACAACGTTGAATCCGTATCGCAGATCAACACCGCCATCAACGAAGTTGCCGAAACTTCCCAGAGTGTTGCCGAAAATGCCCAGATCATGGCCGAAAAGGCTATCGATCTCGGTAACAACATAGAGATCCTTAACGATAACGTTCATACACTTCATGATGCGTCACAGACCATAAAGGATGCAAACAATGACGCTACCGAGTGTATGAGGTCCGTTTACCAGGGCGCTAACGAGTCAGTACAGGCAATGCAGAGCATCAATGACAAGATCGCCGAGACCAACTCAGCCATCTCAGAGATCAGCACCGCTGTACAGGCTATCGAATCCATCGCGGCTCAGACGAACCTCCTGTCCTTAAACGCTTCGATAGAGGCAGCCCGTGCGGGCGAAGCCGGACGCGGATTTGCGGTTGTTGCCGATGAGATAAGGACCCTTGCCGATTCCTCGGCAGAATCAGCCAAGGAGATTAAGCAGATCGTTGAAAACGTTATTGTACTTTCGAACGGAACGGTTGATATATCCAACAGGGTATTTGAAGTTATCACCAAGGAGCAGTCGGATATCGAAATGGCTCAGGAGAAGTTCAATGTGCTTTCCGAGTCGGTCGAGGCTTCCATCTCCGAGATCGAAACCATCAGGGATATGACAGGCAGGCTCGACAGCATCAAGACCGAGCTTTCCAACACGACAACAGAACTCGGTGCCATATCCGAGGAACTCGGTGCATCTGCCGAGGAAGTTGCGGCATCCTGTCAGACGGTTACAAGCGCATGCTCGGATACGCAGAATTCAACTGCCGAAATGCGCAACATAAACGAAGACATGAGTGCTGCTATCGAATTCTTCAGGCTTGATGACAGTGAGCAGTAAGGTTCAAACAAACAGGACAACAAAAGGGCCGGACAAAATGTCCGGCCCTAAATTTTTTTAAATTTTTAACTTTACTGCTGGTCTTCAAAAGGATTTACATCCATGACCCTTGATGCATTCATCCTGCCCATCTGCATCTGCATTCCCACAATGTCTACGAAGTTCTTTGTTTCGCCCATCTTAAGCGGGTTCTCATTCACGGCCTCGCTCGTAAGCCCTGAAAAATCAGACTTTGATGCAGTAACATCGCTTCCTATCCCACTGATCTTATTAAGACTTTTAGAGCTTACCGCATTCGTATTGTAGATATACGGATTTACTCCCACAGCTCCAACTCTCATATTATCTCCTTATGGAAACAGTCACATTTATTATACTATGTAACCATTTTACCCCATAACGCAATAAAAGTCAACCGTAAACTATATCTCTCTGTAATACACCATAGAATCGCATTTGCAGCGTCCGCCGCAGATATTGCAGGTACGGTCGTAATACTTCCACCACGGCCTTATCTGGCGCTTATACTGCACATATCCTGCCCTGTTGAATATCCCCTCCATTGGGATGGTATCCTGCTTTATCCAGCCCTGTGTGAAAAGCGCCCCATAGACGCCCTCTTCCTTAAGGTCTTTAAGAGAATCATCAAGCATTTTCGTCATAAGTCCCCTGCCTCTTAAGTCATCACGGATGACGCTGAACTTATGATGCAGCACGCCCTTGCCGCCGCTTATCTTATCATAGTCTTCGGACTTGACTTCCATGTTCTCCATAAAATCATCCTTGCTTTCACAAAGGAACAGGATCGCACCTGCAAGCCCTTTTTCATCGCACTCCACATATAACCTGTTGCGCTCATCTTCTATAAAACCCCTTACTTCCTCAAGGGATGTATACGCATCACCGAAGCATTCACAGGTTAGCTGCTCTATTGCCGCCGCGTCCTCAACCACAGCTCTTCTCATTGCTTCTCTCCTTTTTCGGCCACCATGTTTATCACGATTCCGAGTACCATGAACAGCGCCATTCCTATGATAACAAATCCCGACAGGGCGAGCGAAGTACCGAACACCAGTATTATGGTCGGAGCTATTGTCATTCCTATCCTTGTAACCAGTATGTAAACAAGCAGCGATCCGCTGCCGCCTGTTTTGTCACCGTCATTTATATTGGTATATGCACCCGTCATGACACTGGGGCCGAACGAATCCATGAAACCAAGCATAAGGACCACGAGCACAAGCAGGGGAAATGTCTTTCCAAGTGCGAACACGGCGATAAGAAAAGCAACGCCGAGGCAGTAGATATATGTTCCCCCAAGCGGCTTCATGACCGATGTGACAAGTCCGGTCATATACGGTCCCGCATAAGCCGCTATAAGATACGCACCCAAAAGCAGTGCGGAGATCAGGGTTGACGAATAACCGAACCCGTCTATCTCAAGCGGCACGGTATATGATGTAAATACTGTGCACGCAAACATCGGGATCACCATCAGTATCAGATATATGACCGTTTTGGGATTCCTAAAAAGCTTAAGGGAATCACTTATCTTTCCCGCACCTATCTTTACTTCTACCTTATACCGCCTGCTAAGTATATACGCAGGGATCAGTAAAAGGACCGCGAGCAGGTATACGGTACGATATGCCATCTGTCCCGCCATGATACCGCCGAGCACGGTTCCCATACACTGTCCGGCAAAAGACCCTCCGCTGATGAATGCCATCGTCTCCATCCTGTCCTTTTCATCCTCAAACAGGTACGCATAATAACGGATACCGATATAAAAACATCCGTAGCCAAAGCCTACTGCCATGAATCCCAACAGCATTATCACGTAATGGAACGCCAGTCCCCTTACCGCCATACCGATGATCGTAAGGACGACCGCTATACGAAGGAAATCCGAGAAGCTGTCCTTATGCCTTGCTATGTAATTGGAAACGCAGACCCCCACGATCATCATCGCCGACATGGCGGTGACGGGGATACTGGTGTAGAGTTCAAGTTTACCCGGCGGGGCAAAGCTTTCCGCCATTTCCTTAATGAAAAGGACATTAAAGGCATCTCCTATGGAAAGTGCAAAAAACGCAAACAGAAAGACAAGCCTCATATAGGGATTCAGACGTTTGAGCTCATTCATGGCGATCATCCTCCTCCCATTCCTTAATACCTATACCGGACATGAACAGCTGATACTCCGTAAGGATCATCGCCGAGAATGCAAGGAAAAGCAATGTCTGCAAAACATAATCGATCGTCACCTTGCGAAGGTATGACTTTGACAGTTCGTAATCACAGCCGTCCTTTCCTTCTTTAAAGTTTACGGATTCGATCTCCGGGATATTATCGGCATAACGTTTAAGGTATGCGGCAAATCCCGTTATATTATCATCAGCTATTCCCTGGTCATGTACCTTTACAAGATCTGCCTTTGCAGCCCTGTCTATCGAGACACACATGCTGTTTATGCTTATGTTGTATTCGTTATATGCACTGTAACCCACATACGAACTTATGATAAGGACCCAAAGTATGAGCATGACTATCAAAAGCCTGTATGCCGCCTTACGTGAGGTAACGCGCCTCCATATAAGGATCATGATGAGT
>JAILJC010000072.1 GCA_024694965.1 Lachnospiraceae bacterium | reverse complement strand
GGGATCGCCTCCCTGAATTTATTTCTGAATATGTAAAAAGCACAGGATATTGACATTACTATAACGAACATATAACTCATCTGCGTACCCAGCGAGAACCATGCATTATGCGTCTGCGTGTATGATTCTCCTTCCTTATTCACCAAAAAATTATAATTGTCAGCAACACTTGAATTCTTATTGTCGAGGTTTGAATGGAATTCCGAAAAAACTTCACCGAAAGTGAATTTATCACCGGTTTCCGGGTTCTGCGAAAGCTTAAACCTGGTCATCGAGCCTGAAATGACTTCACCTATATCGGTCTCCAATGCATTTGACTTTACAAATGTAAGGATCACGAATATGAAAGCCATGCATCCCAAAGCTATGGCGACAGTCTTTACGGGATTCAATTCTTCCTTCTTCTTATACATGATAAAATATACGAAGTAGATTATCAATATAATTAATGAAAGTGGTTCGGTGAATAACAGAAAAGCAAGAGTCACTCCAAAAAGCGCCGAATAAGCCGTGACCCTGTTTTTGTTGCTTTCATCAGCTTTTAACAGGATCAGGAAAAGATCGAGCGAAAACACAAGCAAAAGGCAGAAAAGGAACTCGCTGCTGTATGTATAGATGGCAAACGACTGTGAAGGAACAAAAAGTGTGCAAAGCGCAGCAACTATCCCGCAGGTCCTTCCCGCCACTTTCCTGACTATCCTGTCGATTACAAATGCAATGAGGATAAGTATTATTGAATTAAATATAACAAGTGATTCCGGTCCTTTTCCCGTTACCTTTAAGAAAACCGAAAAAATAACCGCAAATGTGTATTCGGAGGGAAAAACTATAAGATGCCTGAACATATCCATGCCGGCAGTGGCAAGCGTGCCCTCTTTCATAAGCTCCGCCGCCCGATAGATCACAGTCTCATCGGCCGGCAAGGTTGTCGAATATGATAATCTGTATATCAGAAACAGAAAGGCCAAATGGCATAGCAAAAGAATTTCAACGAAACTCCACATGAAGTTATCCTTGATATCCCTTGAAATCTCGATCAGTTTGGTCACCAGACTCAGCATTACGAAGGCAAGAACGAGGATGCCGCTGAATATTATCACGAAAAACAAACCGCCGCCCTGTACTATGATCTGGTTATAAACGGATATAAAAAAAATATATCCCAGTACGACCAAAGAAACGATACTTATGATCTTTGTCTGTAAGTCCCTGTCATTAGAATTCATAAACAAGTTTGTATTCTGCAGGCATTACTTATTATCGGCCGCAAAACATGTATTCCTCTTCAAGGTTATAAACCATATCGGAATACAGCTTCCTGCATTCCTCTTCTTTTCCGTCTTCAATAAGCTTAATGCATGGATTTATATATCTGTCAAAGATATCCCTGTATATCCTGTTGCGATCCTCCCTGCGGTTTATCCTGTTGACTATTGTGGGTGCAACATTGTAATAGTCATCCACGATCCCGCGCCCCTTCTCCCTTTTAAGAAGGTAAGAATCACGATAATCCCTCAGCATTTTAAGTTCATAACAGTCATCCGGCTTTCCAAGGCTCTTGCAGACCGCAGTCGTGATATAGCAGAGTTTCCTCTTAAAGCCGCTGTCTATTTCCTCAAATGTTCCTATACTTATGGTATATCTTTTAAACGTCTCATTCCAAAGCCCGACGATCGCCTTTGCAAGAGCCTTGCAGCCCTCATTCCCTTTACCGTTAAGTGAAGGAAGCACAAATACGGTCAGTACGGGATTATAGTCGATGATGAATCGCTCCCTGTCGCCCTTCTTGGGTATGCTTTCGTATTTTTCAAGTGCCTGATCCCTAAAATATACGGCAAGATCATTTATATATGCATCCCTGTCGGGTGCTTCGGCGTAACCTTTATCTATCTCATCAAACAGTTCCTTAAAGCTTTCACAGTATTCGTCAAAAGCATCAGCATAATGATCTTTGTTGAACCGCTTCATCATGGGGCGGTTGTCAAAGAGCATTGATGCAAGTTCTGTATTAATATCGGTCATGATGTTTTCCTTTTCTGTATTTATTCACAGCACCGTCCCGACTCGGATTGCTTCGCATTCCTCGTGGTACGGTATTGTTCCAATACCCGTATGGATATAAATCCGACCTTACAAGCAAGCTTGACGGTCGTTTTTATATCCATACGGGTGCTGTAACGAATTACTCATCCCAATTATGGTATACGGCCTGGACGTCATCGTCTTCATCTAACAGATCAAGTGTTTTCTGTATGTTCTTTATTGCGGTCTCATCCGTAAGAGTCACCCAGGTCTGAGGTATCATCGTAACCTCTGCACTTGCCATGCTTATTCCCTGCTCTTCAAGCGACTGCCTTACATCCGAGAAACTGTCGGGATCGGTCAGTATCTCGAAGCTGTCCTCTTCATCGGAGAAATCCTCCGCTCCCGCATCAAGAGCAAGCAGCATGAGTTCATCGGGATCCATGTCACACTCTTCCTTATCGATGATTATCTGCCCCTTTTTATCGAACATGAACGAAACGCATCCCGGAGTACCAACATTGCCGTAGCCCTTTGTAAAAGCACTCCTTACATTAGCTGCCGTACGATTCTTGTTATCCGTAAGAGCATCAACTATTATGGCAATACCGTTGGGGCCGTAGCCTTCATAAGATACGTATTCGTAGTTTACACTGTTTGCATCACCGGCAGCCTTCTTGATACCCCTGTCAATGGTATCATTCGGCATATTGTTTGCCTTGGCTTTGGCGATAACATCCCTTAACTTGCTGTTATTATTGGGATCGGGGCCTCCCTCTTTGACCGCAACCGCTATCTCGCGGCCTATTATCGTAAATATCTTGCCCTTAGCGGCATCATTCTTTTCCTTTTTGTGTTTGATGTTCGCAAATTTTGAATGTCCTGACATATTGTTACCTCATTAAACCATTTTTACACAACCATATAATCATAACATTGTTTTAACAAATCAGCAACCGACTACACATACTTCCTTGGAACCCTGTCCGAAATCTCACATACCAGTTCGTAGTTAAACCTCCCTGAAAGGCTTCCGAGCTCTTCGGCCGTTATATTAAGCCCTCCGGAGTTACCAAGCAGCACGACCTCATCATACTCACACGCATCCGGGATATCCGTAACATCTACCATCAGCTGATCCATGCACACCCTTCCAAGAATGTTTGCCCTGCGCCCTCTTATAAGCACATATCCCTTATTTGAAAGCGACCTTGGATACCCGTCAGCATAGCCTACGGGAACTGTGGCAACTCTTGTTTCCTTTTTCGTAACATAGATGCCTCCGTAGCTTATCTGTGCTCCTTTCGGAAGTGTTTTTATATATACGATACTGCTCTTTAAGGACATAGCCGGTTCCAGCCTTATCGAATCTTTAAGCTCCTCTCCCGAAGGCCATAAGCCGTACATGGTTATCCCGGCCCTTACAAGATCCATATTGGCCTGTGGCATCTGAAGTATCGCGGCACTGTTCGAACAATGCTTAAAGCGCGGAATCAGGCCTCGTTCCTCGCATTTTGATGTAAAATCGTTAAACCTGTCAAGCTGGAGCAATGCATGTGACTTGTCATCTTCATCTGCCCTTGCAAAATGTGTAAAGATACCTTCCGTTTCAAGCCTTTCGGTGCCTGCGATCTCAAGCGCGGTATTTACGCCTTCATCATTGCAGGGAACGCCTATCCTTGACATGCCTGAGTCGACCTTTATATGTATCCTGCAGGTTTTCCCTACGTTCCTTGCGGCCTCACTTAACTGACGTGCGGTTTCAACCTTGAAAACTGTCGGCCTTATATCAAGCCTTATCATTTCCTCATAGTTATCGGGAAAGGTATATCCGAGGACCAGTATGGGCTTTCTTATGCCTCCGTTCCTTAACTTGAAAGCCTCCTCGGCCGTTGCTGTGGCATAACCGAAAACCCTGTCGATCTGTTCAAGCCTTACCGCGATCTGAAGAGCTCCGTGTCCGTATCCGTCGGCCTTAATTACCGCCAGTATCCCCGTTCCCTCTTTTATGATGCCGGCCATATTGTTTATGTTATTCTCTATAGCTTCAAGGGATACCTCTGCGACAACCCTCTTCTTACTCATCAGCTTCCTCCAGGCATGACTTTAATTCATTAATGAGATTGCCCGCAAGCAGGCCTGATTTGCCTGTTTTAGCGGCTGCAAGATCTCCCGCATATCCGTGCATGTAACATCCGTATACGGCTGCGTCAAAAGGACTTAAACCGCGTGCAAGCAATGCGGAGATTATGCCAAACAGGCAGTCGCCCGTTCCCGCCGTCGCCATTCCATTATTGCCGGTCGTATTTATAAAGCATTCACCGGTCTTTGAGGATATGACCGTCCTTGAATCCTTGGTCACGCATGTAAGATGATACGTCTTGGCTATTTCCGTGGTATGGGCTACAATATCGTTCTTAACTTCATCCTTATCCCTTTCGGTAAAGGATGCAAACTCCTTAAGATGCGGAGTTATTATTATATCCCTGTCCTGCTCCTTGTTAAGAGTCAGCTTATAACGCTTGAGAATGTAAAGAGCATCCGCATCGATCACAAGTGACCGGTTTGACTTAAAGAAAGCAAACTCAAACAGTTCCTTCGCCCTTGCGTCCCTTCCTATGCCGGGTCCGATAGCGGTAGTGTCTGACCATTTTATCGCATCCGCCAGCTTGTTCCTGTCAATCTTCTCATCATAGGTATCCACAATTGCTTCAGGCAGTTTATCGAGTATCAGCTGCTTGTTATCCTTATGAGTAAATACCCTGACCATTCCTGCACCAGCTTTCATGCAGCTCATGGCTGCAAGCAGCGCACATCCGCCCATATTCTCATTACCCGCGATTATAAGAGCCTTACCGAAGGTAGCCTTATTTGAGTCATTGGGACGTTTAAACAGCTTGTTGGCTGCAAAATCCTTTTTGCTAAGACACTTTAGCACAGGAAGCCTTCCCGCAAACGATTCATCGGTAACTCCGATATTCGCAAGCACCAGCTTACCCACACATTCGATACCGGGGTAAAGCATAAGCCCCTTCTTGTAATATGCAAAAGTCACGGTCATATCCGCTTTTATTGCCGCGCCCATTATCTGACCCGTAGTTGCATTAACTCCAGACGGAATGTCAACGGATACGATCTTGGCTCCGTTTTCCTTAAAGGAATTTATCCCTTCTATGAAAGCGGCCGTATCCCGCTCAAGCTTACGGTTCAATCCTATGCCGAAAATAGCGTCTATTATGAGCGTATACTCATCATCCTTTACCGAAGAACGCATGGGGATACCGTAGCTTACGCAGCTTTCGTAATTTGCCTTGGTCTCG
>JAILJC010000067.1 GCA_024694965.1 Lachnospiraceae bacterium | reverse complement strand
AGCGGGCCTGATCTTGCTTCCGGTGTACGGATAGGTCTCTTCCACGCCGATGATGACGATGTCGGTGTTCGCGGTAGGAGTGCCTGCAGGGCCGTCTTTTACCTCGCATGTCTTGGGATCAAAATTCTTTTTGCTGGTCCATACTTTTCCGGCCGGACCGTCGCCTTAGCTGTATACTCGATTTTACTTCCTACCTGCTTATCATCAAGAGTCACTTCCAGCGATTTCTTTTCGCCTCCAACTTTACATGTAGCCTCCGCGGTCACATTTGTATCTGCCTTGTTGCTGGAAATGCTTATCCAGTTAAAGCTTACAGTCCACTTGTGTTCGGTGTGGCCTAAAAACTCCTCGTTTGCACTTACCGTCTGCCCATCACTTGCTGTTCCGGTATACTTATAGATCTTCTTAAGCTCATTACTGCTTACAAGCTCAATACCCGAGCCGCTTACTGTCACGATCTCTGTATGCGTTTTGTCACGCTCACATACGATATTCAATGAAGCTGTAGTCGGTGCAATTTCGTAGCTTCCGTTCGAACTTACGGAAGATACTGTCCAGTTATGGCTCAAGGTCTGACCGCTGACGGTTTTTACAAATGAGAACGGCTCATTTACGGGAATGGCTTCATCAACATCATGATCAAATGTAGCCGTATAGTAAGTGATCAGCTGTTCGCCGCACTTTGCACCATTGTTACTTACGGTTATTTTATCCGAGCTTACGTCAACTTTAACCGGCCCGTCATCGGCTACGTTATGGCTTACACTCTTACAGGTTTTTTTAATGGTCGCCTTTGTATAACCGTCAGTATCATTACCTGTCCACACAACATTAGCTGATACTTTATCAAATTCCCACTCGTGGATGTGAGGAATCTTTTCCTCTTCCCAAACAGCCGTTGCGAGCACAAAGGGTTTGGTTATGTTGGTGCTTAATGTAATCTCCTCGGGGTCTGTTTCCAAATCGCCGGATATACCCCAGTATTTTAAGGTATAACCGGTTTTAACAACCTTCGGAAATTCCGATATTGCTTCAGACAGCTTATGCCCGCTTATTACAAATGCAGGATCCCAATCATTGACAATACTGCCGCTTACCGTCTTAAATCCGCCATACCCGGGTTGAGAAACCGAGCCATCGGCATATGTTGCGGCATGATACCAAAATACCGTGTTATAGAACGTGAATTTAAGCTCGCTGTAAGGAGCATCGCCGCCTGCACTTACCGTATAAACATCACCCGAAACCGTAGCTCCGGGATGGCGAAAGATAGTCGCACTCGATATTGATACCGGGTCTATACTGCCTTCAAGTTCGATGACAACATCGGGCTTTCCGGCTGCATCTTCATCCGCATTAACAGTATAAATTAACTGACTCAATTCATCCTGCGATACAAGCTTTCCCTCTGATACGGATGCCAACATCTTAAGAGTCATATATAGCGCCTGCAAATCAACTGTTTCGCTGTCTTCGTACGTAACCGCCCAATCTCCATCCTTTACGTCCGCCTCAAACACACTGCTCTCCGGATCCGAATCGATCAATACGCCCTCGGTGGCAATCACGTCCGGCTCATCCTCGTTCGCATCTTTCAAAAACGAGCCACTTCCCAAAGGACCGGCTTCACCGTCAGCATCCGCCAAAAATGAGTCACCGGGAACCGTCCCCACTGACTCATCCACGACATCCGCAAGCTCTGTGGAGGCCGCAACGACACTCCCCTGCATGGTGCAGATAAGCATCGACGCTATCAGGATCCTGCTTAAACTTCCCTTCTGTCATATTCGGGATTGGTTTCATAAAACTGTGCTTTATTTTTATACATATTCTGATCGGCGATATGTATTATCTTTCCTATGTCTTTTTCCTTATCATCATAATGAGCACCGAGTGCGAAAGTGGGCTCGCCGGGAACCCTGGAGAGTGATTCTAACCTTTTGAAATACTCAAAAAATTCCTCACGATCCATATCGTCCTTAATCACCAGGAATTCATCACCGCCGACACGGTACACATCCCTGTCCCCGTAAACGGATTTAAGCTTGTCGGCAATGCTCCTTAACATCTCATCGCCTTCGTCGTGCCCCCTTGAGTCGTTTGCCACCTTAAGACCGTTAAGATCGACAAATACCGCGCCGAGTCCGTGCCCGATGCTGTCCGCATCACGTTCAAGTTCCTGCATCTTCGAGTTCATGGCATTGCGATTGAGCACTCCGGTCAACAGGTCGACAGTGCTTAATTTTTCAAGCTTCTGCCGCATCCTGAAGTTTTCAACCTCGGCAGAAAGGATAAAGGAATTAAGCTCCAT
>JAILJC010000060.1 GCA_024694965.1 Lachnospiraceae bacterium | reverse complement strand
ATCGCTTCTTCATCGGTTATCGGAACATATTTTGCCCTTCCCGAATCATGCAGGTATGCGTGCTCGGGTCCTACACCCGGATAATCAAGCCCGGCTGAAATAGAATGTGCAAGCTGTATGTTTCCGTCATCATCCTGCAGGAGATATGACCTTGTTCCATGCAGGACACCGGGTCTTCCCTTGGCCATCGAAGCCGCATGTTCATTTGTATCTATTCCTTTGCCGGCCGCCTCAACGCCGATAAGTTCAACCTCCTTATCATCGATAAAATCAGCGAACATACCGATAGAATTCGAACCGCCTCCGACGCATGCCATGACAACATCGGGGAGCCTTCCTTCCGCTTCCATATGCTGCTTTTTGGCTTCACGGCTGATGCATGCCTGGAATTCCTTTACCATCTTCGGATACGGATAGGGACCTATAGCCGAACCGATTATGTAAAATGTATCCTCAGCGGTCTTGGCCCATGTCCTTATCGCTTCATTGGTCGCATCCTTTAAGGTATTGCTGCCCGACTCAACCGAAACCACCTTTGCGCCAAGCATCTCCATCCTCATCACATTGAGCGCCTGACGTTCAACGTCTTCCTTGCCCATGTAAACGGTGCATTCCATGTTAAAGAGCGCGGCACCCGTAGCCGTAGCAACACCGTGCTGACCCGCGCCGGTCTCGGCGATGACTTTGGTCTTTCCCATACGCCTTGCAAGAAGTATCTGACCGAGCACGTTATTTATCTTATGCGCACCTGTGTGATTTAAGTCCTCGCGCTTTAAATATATCTTTGTACCGTACTTTTCACTCAGCCTTCCGGCAAGATATAAAGGTGTTTCGCGGCCTACATACTGACGCAGATAATAATGATATTCCTTTATGAATTCAGGATCCTTTATAGCCGCCTCAAAAGCCTCATCGATCTCGTTAAGAGAATTCATTAACGACTCGGACACAAACTGTCCTCCGTATTCACCGTAATATGCTTTCTTATTCATTTCGTTTCTCCTTGTTAAGTGCCTATGATCTCACCGCATTTACAAACTTTTGTATCTTATCTCTCGATTTACCGTTTTCTCCTTCTACCGAGGAACTCACATCCACAATATCGGGATCAAACAGTTCTATGCCTTCCTTAACATTCTCATCGTTAAGGCCGCCTGCAAAGATAAGATCCCTTCCGTAAAAAGGGGATGATCTGTCTCCGGCCTTTAACAGCCTCCGGCTCTTATGCCAGTTGAAGGTTTTTCCGCTTCCGAAATCGGGTGCATCCATAAGGATTCCCCTGATCTTATGATCAGCATCCCCGTCTGCCTTTAGAACGGGATCAAGAAGCTTATCCGCCTCACTTAGATCCACTATGTTCACTGCCCGCCAGATGGGTATCTTTATAACTTTAAGTACATCCATATCAAGCTCTCCGTGAATCTGTATGATATCAAATCCGGCTTCATTTATCTTCTCAACCATCGTGATATCCGGCGAAACCGCGACCGCCACCTTTTTGATACTTTTATCAAGCTTTCCGCTGATAATGCCGGCCTGTTTAAAAGTCACGTTTCTTTTGCTCTTTTCATAGAATACAAAGCCCGCATAATCAACCTTGCACTCATTAAGATATTCGGTTTCTTCAGGCCTTGTAAGGCCGCATATTTTTATCCTCGGTACCTTACTCATAATGCCTTCCACCTTGATGCAAGTTCCCTTGGGTTTTCGCTTTCCATAAATGCCCTGCCAATAAGGAAGGCATCCACACCTGTTTCGCGAAGATACTTAACATCATCATCTCCCATGATACCGCTTTCCGAAACAAACACCTTATCATCCGGAACGTACTTCCTTAAGCGCCCCGTTGACTTTAGATCGATCGTGAAATCCTTAAGGTTTCTGTTATTGACTCCGATGATACGGGGCTCTATCTTAAGTGCCCGTTCTATCTCATATTCATCGTGCGTCTCAACAAGCACATCCAGCTTAAGTTCCCGTGAAAGATCATAAAAATCCTTAAGCTTTGCATCATCAAGGATAGCAACTATGAGCAGTACCGCATCAGCCTGTATCGCTTTTGCTTCATAAAACTGATACTCATCAATCATAAAGTCCTTTCGCAGTATCGGAAGCTGTGACTTTGTCCGTATCGTCTTAAGATAGTCTGTGTTTCCTTTAAAATGATCTTCCTCGGTAAGGCATGAGATCGCATCAACGGAAGCATTATATTCGCCAATCCTGTCAATAAGGTCGATCTTCTCGGTTATATCACCAAGGCTCGGAGAAGCCTTCTTAAATTCACCTATTATCGATATACCGTCTTTCTTAAGGTTGTTGTAAAACAGGTTCTCGCTCCTTGTTCCTTCCTTAATGACTTCCTCTGCCTCAGCCCTTACATCTTCAAAAGAAAGACGAGCTTTATGTTCAACCAGACGAACCTTTTTGTCTTCCACAATTTTATCAAGTATCATATTCGCTTCCTCCGGATAACCTCGAAATTATTCTCCCCGACTTTTCTGTATGTACAAAAAAACCCTGCAATTAATCATTTAGACTAATTGCAGGGACAGGATAATCGTTTCCTGCGGTGCCACCCCGCTTGATGCATTGCATCCACTCTGTACGTACTATCATACGCTGATCCCTGTAACGGTGGATCGGTCCGTCTTATATACTCTGAACTATAAGTTCATTTCCGTCAGCCCTCAGAAGTCCATTCAGCCGATGCATTTCCTGCCGCAATCTCACCGCCTGCGGCTCTCTGTATGGAAAGAGGCATTGCCTACTCACTCTTCCTCAACGGTTTATAGTATTTATAACATCACTTACCGCGCTTGTCAACAAAATAAATCTTTAACTTATTCACATTTACTGATGGCCTTCATCAATTCGGGGACTATGATATCAAGTGACTGGTCATCCATCATCAGATCATGCTCGTGCGGCGTATGGACGATCTTTAGTTTATCCCTATCGCAATAATTTTCATAATTTCCCGCTTCATATTCCATCATCTTCTTCCAGTACCTCTTGCTTTCTTCCGATATACCTGCGGGAATACTGTCGGGCTTAAAATATATTGTATTACCATGAAAGAAATCCGGGTTGTGATCCAGAATATCTTTTTTTACATGCTCCGAATTAACGATAATGCTCTCAAGCATACCTGATTCCCTCAGTTCACTGAACAGGGGGGAGGTTTCAAAATATGACCTGTTAACATCAGCGTTCATTCCGCTTAATATCTTTCTGGCCCTGGCATCTTTGGATGTATGTGAATCCAGCATAAACAGATAACCTACTTTCTCACCTGTATTTTCCAGCTGACAGGCCATCTCGTGTGCCACGATGCCGCCATAACACCATCCTCCGAGGATATAAGGCCCTTCGGGCTGGTGACGTTTCAGTATCTCAATGTATTTTTTTGCGATCTGTTTAATGCCGTAGCCGGCTTCATCAGGATGATAAAGGTTAAAAGGCTCGATCACGGAGAACGAAACCTTATCCCCTATCCTCGCGGCAAGTCTGTAGTATGCCGCACTGCCTGTGTTCCCGGTATGAACAAATACGACCTTCGGTCCTGCGTTTTCCGAATAAACACACATCTCGGGAGGGATTTTATCGCTGATCCCTGTCCCCTTGTCGGCAGCAGCCGTGTTTTGATCATTATTATCTTCATTAAGGCTTTCTTCCAAAAGCTCCCGCCATCCCCTGATCGCCTCATCCTTAGGATGATCATCCTCAAGCAGACGCATCAGACGTGCAACATAAGCATTCCGCTTATCACTGCTAAAGGCAATACTATGAGTGACAATACAAAGCATATTTATGCTGCCTGTCTGAAGATATACTACTCTCATCAGGCTGTCGCGCTGTGGATCCATGGGCATATAAAGAAGCCTGTTCCTCAGTTCGCGCATCTCATCCGGTCCGAATATCCCGGAATGGATAAATTCCAGCGGGATCTTACGATCGGTTATGACCTGCTGTATGGTTGGTACATCGTGAAAAACAATGGCAGCACGCAGTTCCTCGTATTCTCCTGCTACCGTGTCGAGCGCTTTTCTGAGTTCCGCCTCCTTAAGCGGACTGTCAACCTGAAGAAATACGGTATTTTTGAAATTGAACCTGTCCGGATATATGATCTGCTTGAACAGCATATCGTCCTGTTCGGGAGTTATCGGAAGAACTTTTTGTATATGCTCGTTCCTTAAAGCAAAATCACTGCGGATCCCTTCGTATTCATCTCTTGTCCAAAGCTGTTCATAGATGACATCTGCCGCTTCAGCAATTTTCCTTATGGTATTAAGCTTAAGCACCTGCTCACTGCTTACTTTTATTCCCTGTTCCCTAAGAAGCGTTGTATACCTCATCGCCGTAAGCGAAGTTCCTCCGAGATCCGTAAAACGGTCGTCGGGACCGAAAGAAACTTCCGTTCCAACTATATCCTGTAATGTATATACAAATCGCGCAAGAACTTCACTGTCGAGCGCCCCGTATATTATCTGCCCCCTGTTCCGTTCAGGCTGCGGAAGTTCCGATCGCATTACCTTTCCGTTTACGTTTCTCGGCAGGGTATCCATTCTCATCCAGATATCCGGCACCATGTACTCCGCAAGGTATTTGGACGCTTCTTTTATTACCGCACTCTGATCCAGTTCTCTGTCCGATTCATAGTAGCAGACAAGATGATCCATTCCGCCGACCGTCTTTAGAGTCACTACAAATGTTTTTACATCTCCGCGTCCTATACTTATCGCGGCATTTGCCGCCTGTACCTCCACTTCACCGATTTCGATCCTGAATCCACGGAGCTTAACCATATTGTCAGACCGTCCGAGAATATCATGATCACCATCCTTCGTGCACCTGCATCTGTCTCCTGTGCGGAACCATACCGCACCATCAAGCTTTATCCACTTTTCCGCAGTAAGCTCGGGCAGCTTAAAGTACCCCTGAGATATAAAAGGACTTGATATGATCAATTCACCGACTTCCCCCGTCGGTACGGTTTTAAGTTCATCATCAATTATCCGGGCACTCGTTGACTTTGACGGCTTCCCTATAAGGAGCCTCTCTTCGTTTCCGAATACCTTTTTTACCATGATGCCGCCCGTCTCGGTACACCCGTATCCGAGATAGAGGCAGTTTCCCGGGATATATGCGGTAAACGGCCGCAGTTTTTCTCCGCCGACCATAACATATACACCCCGTATATCGTAATCCTCAGCCAATACTGCCCCAAGGCTTGACGGCAGGAAAATGTGCGTGATCTTACTCTCTTTTAAAAACCTGTTAAGAAAGCCAAGGTCCCTGCGGGCCTCTTCCGGAGCTATACATACGGTCCCGCCTTTTGAAAGCGTGCCGAACATAAACACCTGAGTAGCCACAAATGTAAAACCGGTAGCGACTCCGCCGTATGAGTTTTCATCCACCTGGTTCCCTTCATTAACGTCCATGAAATCAAGAAGATTGGCAAGCATGGCATGTCTGTGAAGGACACCCTTGGGCCGCCCTGTGGTCCCTGAGGTATAAAGCAGCATTGCCGGAGAATCATCGGTAAGTAAGTACGGACAGTCAAACGGGGTATCATCGGGTTTAAGATCATCCATGAAGATGACTTTATCAAGCCCAAATTCAAGAGGCTTTATATCCCAAATCTCATGGACTGTCAGGATGATCGCTGCCTCTGAATTCTCAAGCATATAATTCAGACGTTCTTCCGGATAGGCAGAATCAAAGGGAAGAAAAATGCATCCTGCCCGCCACGCACAAAAGGCTCCGAGCACGATATCCTTTGAAAACGGGACATAAACCGCCACTGCATTACCTTCACCCGCACCCGATGAAACGATCTTTCGTGAGGCATTTGCACTTAATGCCCACAGCTCTTTATAGCTATACTTCCCCCGCGGATCACAAACAGCAGTCTTTTCGGGAGTTTTCGCAGCATAATCTGCCACGGTTTCATGAATCAGCATAGTCATACCTCAACTCTTTCAAAAAATCCTTTTTGCTTAAGCCTTTCAAGAAAACGCCGGATATACTCTGTGCCTGTTTCAGGCCATGAAAATCCGAGACGGTTAAGTATGCTTACGGTATATGTATGATCGATACTCTCAAGACCGATCACCTTTACATCGTCTTTACTGTCGTATGCGATAAGACAGCTAACCTCTTCAGCCTTTTCATTATCTGTAAGCGCTTCATTCAGGATGTTTACAAATTCATCTTCTTCCTTTCCGATAACAGAAAGTCCAAGTTCATTCATTTCATGTATCACATCACCCATAAGTGGACGGTGTGGATTCATGGCTATAAAGCATGTGCATTCCTTTGGAGTTACCGCAAGTGCAAGCACAGCCTTTGCCACCTGATCGATCGGGGAAAACTCAGTCTGCTCATTAAGTGCATCGAATCCGATCGCTCCCATAGCCGCAAAAGCACGAAGACTGTTCATATAATTATTTGTCCTGAAATTAAGCTGGAATTCTCCGTCTTCTTCTCTGGGTGCAAGATTACCCACCCTGAGCACTTTTGCGTTAAGACCGTTATTTAGTATCTCCTCATAAATATGACGTTCAGCCATAAACTTTGAGCGTACGTATTGGTTACTCTCAATCTCCTGCCCTAAATACAGAAGGTGTTCATCAAAATGGCAGTCCTCAAGAGACATATTACCTGTCCTGCCGCCAGCTACACTTCCCGTGGAAATATGTACAAGGCGGGCATCGTTTTCTTCACACCAGGCAGTAAGGTTTTTTACCGAACCCACATTTACACGTTCGATCTCATCTCCCTTTGCAAAATGTTTGACGCTTGCGGCGCAATTTATAACGGTCATACCGGAGAGGGGTGCCTTAAAGCCTTTTAGTACACCGGGATCTGTAGCATCACCTTCGATCACGGTTATGCGGTTACCGAAAAGCTTCGAAAAATCATCTCCGAAATATGCCTTTAAAGCTGCTTTAAGCCTGTCTTCACCGCTTTCATTTTTGCCCGGCCTTATAAGACAGTAAAGCCTGCAGTCGTGATCAAGTATAAGTTCCTTTAGCACATGGCATCCAAGATAGCCAGTTCCACCAAGCAGCAGAACGGTTCCAAGTAACTGACGCTCACCTTTTAAGAATGCTTCTGCAGTGTTTTTCGCAAGCAGATCATGGATCGCACTGTAATCGTAGCCGTCACTGCCCTTTTCGGTGATCAAAGCGGCACCTTCCCTTTCCTGTGTCGGTTCCCCATTCTCGGTTTCGGATCCTAATTCTTCACCGACTGCAAAATGTGAAAGAGCTCTCGGAGTCGTATATTTAAACACATCATTATATACAATACCGTAACCAGCCTTATCCGCTGCTATGACCACTTTCATCGCAAGGATCGAGCTGCCGCCCGATTCGAAGAAATCGGCTTCCGCGCTCACATGCTCGATACCCAGTACGCTGCCGAATATATTGCAGAAATCCTCTTCTGCTTTTCCCACGGGCCCAACATATTCAGCCCTTTGGAGTTTCGGCTTGGGCAGCGCTTTTTTGTCCACCTTCTGGTTGACCGTCAACGGTATCTTATCTATCTGCATTATTGCGGCAGGTACCATGTAAGCCGGCTTGCGCTCCTTAATAAAATCACGGAGCTTGTCAATGTCTGTCCCCTGATCACTTACCACATATGCCGCAAGATACTTACCTCCTCCTTCGTAATCATATGCCTGCACAGTCACATCATGTATCCCGTCATATTCACGGATCACCGACTCAACTTCCTTGGTCTCGATCCTGAATCCCCTGATCTTTACCTGACCGTCTTTACGGCCGACAAATTCAACATCACCGTTTTGACGGTAGCGGACGATATCTCCGGTATGGTACATTCGGAAATCATTAAACGGACATGCCTCGTAAGCCTCGGCCGTCTTTTCCGGGTTATTTAAGTATCCTCTGCTGACCTGCGGTCCTGACAGGCAGTACTCACCGGCCGCTCCTGCCGGGAGCCTGTGACCTGTTTTGTCAAGAATATAGCCGTGGATCGTACTCATAGGCTTTCCGATAGGGATATTTTTCTCCCATGATACTATGGGGAACAGGCTGACTCCGCAGCAGTTCTCGGTCGGACCGTAGCCGTTCACGATAGTATAGGAAAGCTTCGAAGGATCTACAGCAGGGAGTTTTTCACCGCCCATTACCAGCATGCGCAGGCTCTCAAGCTTAGGATGATTCTGCAGGAACTGCACACCCACCTGTGTTGTCAGAAGCAGTGCCGTGATCTTTGCCTCATTAAAATATGCCGCCAGCGCTCCCAAGTCCATGCGGATCTCCTCAGGGATCAGGTATACCGTCCCGCCGTTTATAAGCGTGCAGAAAATATCGGACATGTTAACATCAAACCCAAAGGAGGCATAAGCTGCGATCCTGTCATTTCGCATATAGAAATCATTGTGCACTCCGTAGGCATATGCGATGAGATTCCTGTGTTCGATCTGGCATCCCTTTGGCTTGCCGGTGGAGCCGGAGGTATACAGCATTATGAAAAGATCTTCCGGCTTAGGCCCTATATTAGGTGCCGGCGCATCTTCCATTTCATAAAGCTCACGTACCGTCAGTACTTCTCCTTCATATTCATCCAAAAGTCCCGTAAGGTCTTCATGTGCCAAAAGCAGGCAGGCACCGGCGTCCTTAACCATAAAGTTCAGACGGTCTTTCGGATAACCAGGATCGAGCGGCTCATAGGCAAGTCCCGCCTTTATTGCGGCAAGCGGAAGAATGAAGACGTTCTCATCCCTGTGTATAAGGATAGATACCACTTCTTCCTTAAGTTCACTCTTACCTGTCACCGCACAGGCCTTAGCATACAGCTTGGCTGCAAGACGGTCCGTAAGTTCATCAAGTTCACGATAGGTGAATGATTTTTCCTTAAATACAGCGGCCGTCTTATCGGGCTGCTCTTTAACGTTTTTCTTAAAAGCAGTCACGGCGGTATCCGACCTGTCATAGTCAAGGTCCCATTCCCTGTTGAATCCGTCAAGGACCTTCCATTCCTCTTCACCGGTAATACCGATATCAGCCAGGTTTTCTGCGCTCATAATACCGCGGACCGCATTCCCAATGCTCTTTGCAAGTCCAAGCATCATCTCTTCGCTGTATAATGCACAGTCATAGTCGACACGGATCACAGCCTCCTCATCCGTACCTTCTATGTATACCGCAACAGGCAGCTTTGGAATGTCAAGGTCAAGGCTCTCCATTACAAGCTCCCCGGCCTTTATACGATAACCATTCATAACTCCGATCTGGTAGGTATAGGATAACTCCGGATGGAAATCATAATCAGAGGCAATACGGGCAAAAGGATAATGCTCATGAGTTATCGTATCCGAGAAAACCTTCGCAACTCTTTGCAGGTAATCCACGGTTTTTTCATTATTCTCAAGCTTCATGACCAAAGGCAGGGTATTTACAAACATGCCCATGGTATTACCGATCTTTAAATTACTCCTTCCGTTGGATATGGTGGCGATAGTAACGGTATCCTCACAGACATACCGCCCGAAGGTTAAGAAGGATGCAGCAAGATATACGGCTGCCGGAGTAACGCCTTCCTTTTTCGCAAAGCCGGTAACCGAAGCAATATCCGTCGGAGCGGTCACAGTCTTTTCCCTGTGAGGAACATCTTCCTCAAAAACATCCGGGATAAGCTGGGTAGCTTCTTCCATCGCAGACATCTGCGTCTTAAAGAAGTCCTCATCTTCCGCGGCGATCTGTTCCTCGGACACATAATCGTAGTAGCTGTACTCTTCCCTAGTAACCTCTTTACCGTCAATAGCAAGGCACAGCTGTTCAAAGAAGATATCCACAGACGCACCGTCGCTTACAAGATGATGGATATCAGCAAGCAGTATCAGTGAATCGGATTTTACGATCTCAAACCTGACTGCGGGACCTTTTGTAAGATCAAACGGCCGTACGAATTCTTTTTTGTAAGAATCAAGCTCCTTTTCGGAAAGCTCAAGCACCGGTATATCAAGCTTAAAGTCAGGTATCGGTTCCTGTATGATATCCCCGTTTGAGTCGGGAACAAACCGGCACAGTATATAAGGATGTGAATCGATCACCTTACGGATGGCGGATTCAACCAAACCTGCGCTTACGCCGTCCGGGAACCTGACCGCGAACGGCATGTTGTACTGTACGGTGTCGGGGTTAGCCCTGCACTCGGTATAGACGCCCTGCTGAGGAAAACTCAAACGGCATGATCGCTTCACAGGATCCTTTGCATTTACTTCCTCCTGTGTAGTGATCTTATCAGGTTCTTTGTTTAACAGACCTTTGAGTATCTCGTTTTCGACACTCTGGATACATCCGTCCTTAAGTATCTCCTGTACATTTATCTGTACGCCAAATCTCTTGTACAGGCCCATCGTAAGACGGATACCGGATATGGATGTAAGACCCATATCCCGGAAGCTGTCGGTTATACCGAACCTGTCTGTACCAAGGATCTCCGATGCGATAGCCATGATCTCAGTCTCAAGCACATTAAGAGGAGCTGCTTCAAGATCGGATCTTTCCTTCCCCGGCGTATGGAACTCGGGTGCGGGAAGCGCCCTTTTATCGACCTTCTGATTCTGGTTAAGGGGTATCTTTTCTATCTGCATAATGGCTGCGGGAACCATATAATTCGGTTTCCTTGCCTTAATGAAATCAATAAGCTTCTGTATGTCAATCTTTTCTTCCTTATCTTCAGAAACCACATAAGCGGCAAGGAATTTACCGTTACCGTCGGGATTGTCAAATGCTGCAACGGTAGCGTCGCTTATCCCTTCATAATCACGGATGACCGTCTCCACTTCGGTAAGCTCAACACGGAAACCACGTATCTTAACCTGACCGTCCCTGCGGCCCACGAATTCCACATTACCATCCGTTCGATACCGCACAATATCTCCGGTGTGATACATCCTGAAATCATTAAAAGGACAGGCTTCATATGCTTCTGCCGTCTTGTCGGGGCGGTTAAGGTAGCCCCTTGTAACCTGAGGTCCGGACACACAGAATTCACCTGCCGCTCCCGGCGGAAGCCTGTGCCCGTTTTTGTCAAGAACATAACCGTGGATGGTCGAGAAGGGTTTTCCGATAGGAATGTTAGCCTCCCATTCATGGATAGGGAAAAAGCTGACTCCGCAGCAATTCTCCGTGGGACCGTATCCGTTTGCTATTGTATAACTGATACTTGAAGGATCCACTGCAGGGAGCTTTTCGCCACCCATAATGAGCATCCGTAAAGTCTTAAGCTGCGGATAATTGTGTATAAATTGCACGCCCACCTGAGTTGTCAATAACAGAGCCGTAACACCGTTTTCATCAAAGCAATCGGCAAGTGCACTCATATCAAGACGTGCCTCTTCCGGGATAAGGCACACTGTACCGCCGTTTAAAAGTGTGCAGAAGGTATCACCCATATTAACGTCAAATCCGAAGGAAGCATACGCACCTATGATATCATCCTTCATGCAGAAAAAGGTATGTATGCCGTGCGCGTAAGCAACTACATTCCTGTGCTCGATCTGACATCCCTTCGGGGTTCCCGTTGAACCGGATGTATAAAGGATAATGAACATATCCTCCGGCGAAGGGCCTTTTGGAATGTTCTTTACTTCATCCATATCATAAAGTTCACGCACCGTCAGTACAGTGCCGGTGTACTCATCCACCAGGCCGGCCAGGTTCTCCTCCGCCAAAAGAATGCAGGCCCCGGCATCATTTACCATGAAATTAAGGCGTTCCTTAGGATATCCGGGATCCAGCGGTTCGTAAGCCATCCCCGCTTTGATCACAGCCAGCGGAAGAATGAACACATTCTCATTCCTTGAAGTAATGATAGCGACCACTTCCTCGGCAAGGTCTGTCTTCCCGGTAACCTGACATGCATATTTGTAAAGCTTTGCTGAGAGTGCGTCCGTAAGTTCATCAAGCTCACGATAGGTATACTTCTTATCCTTAAAGATTGCAGCCGTTTTATCCGGCTGTTCCTTTGCATTCCGCCTAAAGGCCGTAACTGCGGTATCAGCCTTATTGTAGTCAAGGTCCCATGGATGATTATAGCTGTCAAGCACCTTGAGCTCTTCTGCGGAACAGAGGCCCACTTCCCTAATGTCCTTTCGTTTTATGAGTTCAGCGACACAGTGATCGTAGGCCCTTATAAAGGTTTTAACGAAGTCCTCGGTATAGCTGTTTTTGTAATATTCGCATTGATATTCGGGTTTTCCGTTTCGTAAAAATACCTGCAGCATCAGGGCTGCTTTTGCCTGATCAGAGGATACTTCCTCCTCGCTGCACGCAGCGCCGCAGAATGATCCTCTCAGTTCTATAACGTCACCCTGATAAGCAAAGGCCAGATCCTGACGGATACCGATCTCGCTTCTTATCTCTTCAAAGGAATAAGCGGTGTAGTAAAGGCTGTCCTTTAACTGACGATCTGTTTCCTTTAAGTAATCATCAATACTTCCCTCTCCGGTTTTGCAAAGCACCGGGAAAGTACGCACGAACATGCCGGTGCAGTCCGCAAAGCGGGAATCACCGCGGCCGTTGTTGATAGTTACAAATACGCTCTCGTCACTGCAGCGGTAGCGTGCTGTCACAAGGCCGAAGGCCGCGCTGAACAGAGCATTTTCGCCAATGCCTTTTTTATTGAGGAAGTCGCGGACATTATCCATGTTAACTTCCTCACTTTGCAATTTTATAAATCCGCTTTCAGTCGTTTCCCTGTCGGCCGAGTCCGGCAAAGGAGTGTATTCCTCATCCATGCCGCCAAACCGCCCGGTGTAGTATGCCTTAGCCTCTTCGTACCGGCTTCCGTCGCGAAGTTTCTGTTCAACAAGCGATGCTTCGAAGCCTGTAAATATCTCGGCTTTAAGAGTTTCACCCGCATAAGCCCGTTCTATATCATCAAGCAGGATCACTCCGGATTCACCGTCAAACACACAATGATGTGCATCGAGCCAGAACCAAAGCATGCCATCTTCCGTCTCGGCGATACAGGTACGTATGAGCCTGTCATTTAGGAGGTCGAAAGGTTTAAGCAACTCATTTATGACCGCTTCCTTATCCTTTAAACGTGCCGATGCAACATCATCCGGTGTGAATACGGCATCCGGATCACGGCGCTGACGCAGCTGTCCTTCCTCATTAAGGAATAAGCGTGTCATTAAGTATGAATGAGCGTTTACCGCATCGGCCACAGCCTTTTTAAGGCGGGCTGTATCGATGGAATCATCGATCTTTATAAGGATCGGGATATTGTATACCGTAGCATCGGGATGAGTCTGTGATTCAAAGAAAACTCCCTCCTGCGTTTTAGTCGCAGGATAATCCTTTAATATTTCGAAAGTCTCCTGCCCGTCCTTTCCCGAAACAAACTTCTCGATAGATTCTATTGTCGGATTATCTTTAATGTCATGGACTGACATCGCAGCATCAAAGGCCTTTGACAGAAGAACTATCAGCCTTATCGCTCCGAGCGATGACAGGCCGGCCTCATACAGATCCGTTGTTACACCGAACTGCGTATGTCCGATCACCGAAGCTGCCAGATCAAAGATCTTCTGCTGTTCTTCATTCACCGGCGGCTTTATCTCATCCGCTTTTCTTTCAGGTACAGGCAGGGACTTCTTATCGATCTTACCGTTAGCCGTTTTGGGGAAAGCGTCAAGCTGAACAAAGGCGGAAGGTATCATGTATTTGGCAAGGCTTCCCGAAATGTGTGTCTTTAGGTCTCCCTGATCCACCTCATTATCAGCCGTAAAATATCCGCACAGGAAAGGATCGCCCTTATCCGGTTCTATGACAAGAACAACGCTCTGATTAAGCCCGGGATAAGTATTCATTACATTTTCTATTTCATCCAGTTCTATACGTAATCCGCGCAGCTTGATCTGATTATCTTTCCTGCCGTAAAAAGCAAGTTCCGATCCGGTATTAAGACAAACCACATCACCTGTCCTGTATGCTCTCATACCGCATAATGTTGTAAAGGCTTCCGCGGTTTTTTCGGGAAGGTTCATATAACCCCTTCCAACTCCCATACCGCCTATCACCAGTTCTCCCTTTGCACCGGGAGGAAGTATGTTCATGAACCGGTCGACCACCCATGCCTTTACATTTGAAGCCGGCCTGCCTATGGTGATATTTCCGCCTTCGTTTACCACCTTGGATATACAGCTTATTGTAGCTTCCGTCGGTCCGTATCCGTTTACTATCACCGCTTCGGGGCTCGCAGTCCTTAATTTATCGAACAATGCCGGCGGGAAGGCTTCCGCTCCCAGATCGTACATTTTTACTTCCTTAAGCGCCTGTGCGGATTCGGGTATATCAAGCAGACCCGACAAAAAAGAAGGAGTACCGGCTATCACATCAACACTGTTTTCCTTAATGAGCTCCGCAAGTTTAAGCGGATTATATATCTCCTCTTGTGTTGCTATACAAAGAGTCATTCCGTTTAAAAGCGGAAGATGTATCTCCATTATTGAAAAATCAAACGAAAGCGCGGCTACGGACAAACCTGTTTTTCCGAGTGTTACATAATTCCTTGATTCATCATTCTTTTCGTTTGCATTTACAAAGTTGCACAGGTTACGATGTTCTATCATTACCCCTTTGGGCTTTCCTGTGGAACCGGATGTATATATGCAGTAAGCCATATTATCCGGCGATACCTCAGGCCTTATCATTGCTGTGTTATCCTCCGAGTATATCCCGGTTAAGCTTAATACCTCAAAAGAAGGTACGTCACACAGCCGTTTACGTTCATTTATAAGCTCATCCGTTGTTATCACAAATCGGCTTCCAGAATCAGTCATGCAGTATTCTATCCTGTCGTCCGGATAGTCGGGCAGCATCGGAAGGAAGGCTCCGCCTGCTTTCATTATTCCATACTCCGCCGCAACCGCATCAACTGACCTTGGAAGCAGTATACCTACCGTTTCGTCAAGGTTTAACCCACGTTTAATAAGCGCGCCCGCTATTTTGTCAGCGTGCTCATTAAGCTGCGCATAAGTCAGTCTTTCCCTGTTTGCGATCACAGCTGTTTTTTCGGGGTGCAGCTTTACCTGCTCCTCAAATAATTTGTGGCAGGCAACCGGAGTAATATCAAAATCGGTTTCATTGAAACGATCTATCTGTTCTTTGGCCGGCTTGCTTAATATGCTGACATCGCGTATATACTCTTTACTTAAGAATTCCAATGCGGCTTTTTCAAACGCTCCCAAAAAGCCTTCGATAAAA